>JAKSME010000022.1 GCA_024400785.1 Bacteroidales bacterium | reverse complement strand
CAAGGCAGAACTTGGTGCCTCCTTCAAAGCCGGTGTCAACTACTCCCCCGTCAAAGGTTTGAAAATCATCTCCACCCTCTCACTCTTTACCCCTTATACCAAAGAGAACTTCGGCAACATCGATGTCGATTGGGACTTCGCCATTTCCTATCAATTCTGGAAAGTGTTGAACGTAACCCTCAGCACCTCTTTGAAATACTACGATGCCGTCAACATCGAATGGATCGACAAGGTGGGAGATGTCCACAACAGTCCGAGAGTCCAATTCCGCGAAATCATCGGTTTGGGCATCGGCTACAGCTTCTAACATCCCCTTTCAAAATCATACGCAAGGCAGTTCGCGAGAGCTGCCTTTTTTTGTATCTTTGCACGCTAAAATGAAATTCTCCTTTGGGAGAAAAAAATGCTAATCATATAAATCATATAAATCATATAAATATATTGTATGAAAAAAATCGGACTTCTCTTGGTGCTGGCACTCGCATACTTCACCCTCGCAGCCCAAGACCGCACAGATTCACTTCATATCGAACATTACGACATCCATCTCAACATCACCGACTTTGGCAGTCGCAACATACTGGGATACACAGACTTGACAGCTGTGTCCAAAGTGGATGCTCTGAATCACATCGACCTTGATTTGCAACGCTTGGTGACAGACTCCGTAAAAATCGACGGGGCCGCCACGCGAGACTTCAGCCACACGGGCAACTTGCTACAGATTTCCCTCTCGCAACCCATCAACGCCAACGACACCGTCCACCTCCGCGTGTACTATAGCGGCACTCCCGCCACCGATTCCTACTTCGGCGGTTTCTACTTTTCCGGGGAATACTGCTACAACCTCGGAGTCGCTTTCCGTGATCTTCCCCACAACTTCGGCCGCGCTTGGTACCCCTGCCTCGACTTCTTTACCGACAAATCCACCTACACTTTCAATATTGAAACCGAAGTTGGGAAGATGGCCGTTTGCGGTGGCGAGCTGTTTGACAGCATTTCAACTTCCGACAGTACGGTCGTGTGGCGCTGGCGTTTGAACGAACCCGTTCCCACCTACCTCACCTCCGTTGCCGTCGGCAATTACCGCCACTATGCCGACACCGTGCAAGGCCTCGAACGCATCATTCCCATCGACATTTACACCCGCCCCAGCGAATTCAACAAGATTGCTGGCTCTTTCGTACACTTGAAAGATGTTGTTCATATTTACGAACATAGATTTGGTCCTTATCCTTGGAACAGAATTGGTTACGTAGGTGTCGCTTTTACCGGCGGGGCCATGGAACACGTCACAAACATCGCTTATCCGCAAGTCGCCATCAACGGGAACACAGACTACGAATCACTCTTCATCCACGAGTTTTCCCACATGTGGTTTGGAGACCTTATCACCTGCAACCGAGCGGAAGAGATGTGGATTAACGAAGGTTTTGCCCGTTATAACGAAGCCCTCGCCGACGAGATGCTCTACCCCAGCGACAATCCAGCCACCGACGGCTACAAAACCAATATCCGCGAACTTCACCATGGCGTGCTCCGCAGCGCCCATATCGATGACAACGGCTACTGGCCCCTTGATGCCATGCCGCAAGAAGTTACCTATGGAACAACAACTTACGATAAAGGCGGCTGCGTCGTTCACACCCTCCGACAATATATGGGCGACAGTCTCTTCTTCTCCTGCATCCAACAAATGCTCCAAGAGTTCGCCTTCCAAAACATCTCCACAGAGCAACTTTTCGACTTCTGGTCGCAACATAGCGGCATGGACCTGCACGACTTCAAAGATGCCTGGGTTTCACAACCGGGCTTCCTCCACTTCGCCATCGACTCCATCCGCCCCACTGAAAATGCTGGCGAATACCAATTCTTCGTGCGCCAACGCCTCAGCCATGCTTACAGATTCGGTCATTCCAACAAAATCGACATCACCTTCTTTTCATCTGACAATCAAAGATATACACTTGAAGATTTTACTTTTTCCGGCGAATTTGGCGAAGGTGTCGTCCGATTGCCATGGCAGCCGACAACTGCAGTGGTAGACATCAACGAAGCGTTGTGTGATGCCATCATCGATTATGGATTCGACCTCGAAACGCCGTGCATCAAAAATGCCAACAACGCCAATGTCAAACTCTTGGTGAATGGCATCAGCGAGCCCACCTATTTCAGAGTGGAAGACAACCTCATCGCCCCCGACCCGCTGAAAGTTCCCAACAACCACATCACCGCCATTTCTCCCGACCACTATTGGCGCGTGGTTTGCGTGCCCGAAAACACGTTGGAAGGCGGCATTCAATTCACCATCAAAGCCGGAAACAACGCCGCTCCTGATTACAATTTCTTGCAAGAGAACTCCTTCAACGACGTAAGGCTCCTCTGCCGCCGCGACTGCACCGACGACTGGCGCCCCATCGCAACCGAAAAATCCGGCAACCTCACAACCGGCAGACTGTCCACGAATGAAATCCGCTCAGGAGAATATGCCATCGGACTCGGCGATGGAACCGTCGGACTCATTTCCAACGAAATCAAGCAAAGCAACATCATTGTCTACCCCAACCCTCTCCGCGACAAGCTCTTCATCAAACTTAATCATTGGGACAAAACACAAAACACAACTTGTCAAATTTTTGACATGAACGGCAAGCTTGTCCTCAAGAAAAAAGTTACGGAAGAAACCGTTCAGATTAATGTAAACAACCTTAAATCAGGAAATTACATCATAGAAATCGTTTCCTCCAACGAGATTATCTCTTCCTCAAAATTTGTAAAGCAATAGCATTCCGTTTCCCATTTACCCAACTATGAATATCGCTGTAAACACACGTTTATTACTCAAAGACAAGCTCGAAGGTATCGGGATGTTTGCCTGCGAGTCGCTGCGCCGCATCGTCAAAGCCCATCCGGAACACACTTTCCATTTCATCTTCGATAGGAATTTCGATGAGCAATTCATCTTTGCTGACAATGTCAAACCCATCATCACCTTCCCACCGGCGCGCCACCCCTACCTTTGGTATATCTACTTCGAATACTCCATTCCTTACGTTCTCAACAAAATAAAACCCGACCTGTTTCTCTCTCCCGACGGTTGGCTCTCTTTACGCACCGATATTCCACAAGTAGATGTGATTCACGATCTTAACTTTGAATATCATAGCGATTGGATTGCTAAAAAATATCAGAAATATTATGTCAAATATTTTCCGCAATTTGCACAAAAAGCCATCCGTTTAGCCACCGTTTCAGAATTTTCAAAAGGCGACCTTCAGAACTTCTACCATATTCCTGAAGAAAAAATCGATGTCGTTTACAACGGCAGTAGCGACAAATTTGTGCCACTGAGCCGAGACCGTCAACTGGAAGTCTTGGCCCGGTTTGCCATGGGCTGTGACTATTTCTTATTCGTCAGCGCCATACACAAGCGTAAAAACCTGGAGAACATGCTGCTGGCATACGATGCATTCAAGGAGTCGACAGATTCCGATTTAAAGTTCCTGGTTGTTGGTGAAAGTGCTGGTTTACAAGGAGATATACAACGTATTTATACCAATATGAAACATGCCGGCGAGGTTCGTTTCTTAGGGCGCCTCTCGTCGCAAGATTTGGCCGATGTCATGGCCTCTTCCGTGGCACTCATGTACGCATCACTTTTCGAAGGTTTCGGCATTCCCATTTTGGAGGCCTTCGCCGCAGAAACGGCCGTCATTACCTCTAACAACACCTCCATGCCCGAAGTCGCCGGTGATGCCGCCGTTTTGGTAGACCCATACTCCGTGGAGCAAATCACCGAAGCCATGAAGCGAGTTGCCTTGGATACAAATTTCCGCAACTCCCTGATAGAGAGGGGGAAAATACAACGAGAAAAATTCAGTTGGGACAGAACTGCCGACCTGCTATGGCAGTGTGTTGAAAAAGCCCTTTAGCTACATCAACATCTTTTTTGCCTTTTCCACCGCCTTGACCAAACGGTCAATCTCCTCTTCCGTGTTATAAAAAGCGAAAGAGGCGCGCAAAGTGCCGGAAATTCCAAAATGCTCCATAATCGGTTGCGTACAATGGTGTCCTGTGCGAACCGCCACTCCCATCTGGTCAATCAACGTACCCACATCAAAATGATGCAAACCATTGATATTAAATGAAATAATGGCAGATTTTTCGGGAGCAGTTCCAACAATTTGCAATCCGTCGATAGCCGACAGCTTCTCGGTCCCGTATTGCAGCAACGCATGTTCACGAGCGGAAATAGTTTCAATGCCGACCTGGTTGACATAGTCGATAGCAGTTTTCAAACCGATGACGTCACCGACAGCGGGTGTGCCGGCTTCAAACTTAAAAGGCAGTTCGTTGTACGTGGTTTGGGCAAAAGTGACCGTTTTAATCATCTCCCCTCCCCCTTGATAAGGCGGCATTTCATTGAGCCATTGCTCTTTACCATACATCACACCGACGCCCATCGGAGCGAACATCTTGTGGCCGGAAAAACAGTAGAAGTCACAATCCAAATCCTGAACATCGATGCCGATATGCGAAGCTGCCTGCGCACCGTCCACCATCACGGGAATGCCCTTGGCATGGGCCTTCGCAATGATTTCCTTCACCGGATTGATGGTGCCGAGAGTGTTCGAAACATGCGCAACCGCGACAATTTTCGTTTTGTCCGTCAGCAATTCATCCAACTGCTCCAAACGAAGCACACCGCGCTCATCAAACGGAAGCACGCGAAGGGTGGCGCCTTGTTGTTCGCAAATCAACTGCCACGGAACGATGTCGGCATGATGTTCCATTTCAGAAATCAGCACCTCAGCGCCCTCATGCAGAAACTTTCTTCCGAAAGAGCTGGCTATCAAGTTTATAGACTCGGTTGTACCGCGCGTGAAAACAATTTCATGCGACTGTGGCGCATTGATAAAGGCCTGAACGGTGCGCCGAGCGATTTCGAATTCTGCAGTTGCCAACTGGCTGAGGTGATGCACGCCACGGTGGATATTACTATTTATTGTAGTGTAATATTGAGTGAGCGCGTCAATCACCACTTGCGGTTTCTGAGAAGTGGCGGCATTATCGAAATATACTAAGGGATAACCATTTACCTTCTGTTCCAGAATGGGAAAATCCTTGCGAAAGTCCTGCATTTTTTCATTTTTTATTGAGCCGCAAAATTACTACTTTTAATTGTAATGTCGTATAAAAACGCAGATTTTCGTTTTTTCATTCTTTCCACAGTTAACCCTTTAACCGTTTTCACAATTAGCCGAAATTTCGTATTTTTGCCGATGAAAATCAGCATAAAATGAAAGAAAATTGCAAACCCAACCACGCCATTGGCATTGACATCGGCGGAACGAACACCGACATTGGTTTAGTAACAGCCGACGGCACCTGTCTCCTCCGTCGCAATCTGCCCACAGGCGATTATTCAGACCCAGAAAAATATGCCGACGACATTGCCCGCGAAATACACATACTGTTGGAAACCAACAATTTGGCAGTTTCCGACATCATCGGCATCGGCATCGGCGCCCCGAATGGCAACTTTCACAGTGGCTGCATCGAATATGCGGCCAACCTTCATTTCGAAGGCATTGTGCCCTTAGTGGAACTTCTCCGCCAAAGAATTCCCACCAAGGTTGCTCTCACCAACGATGCCAATGCCGCCGCCCTCGGCGAGCGCGTTTACGGTGGAGCGAAAGGCCTCGACGACTTCATCGTCGTCACCCTCGGCACCGGCGTCGGAAGCGGACTCGTAGCCAACGGCAAACTGGTATACGGCCATGACGGCTTCGGCGGCGAGCTCGGCCACACCATCCTTTATCCTGACGGCCGCCCCTGCAACTGCGGTCGCAGAGGATGCCTTGAGACATACACTTCTATCCGCGGTATTATACAGACTTACAACGAATTAGGAGGCGAAGGCTCTCCAAAAACTACAAAATTCATCTGCGATGAAGCCGACAATGGCAATCCCATCGCCATACAGACTTGGGAACGCACCGCCCATTTCCTCGGCCTCGGTTTGGCCAATGCTGCCACGATGATGTCTCCCAAAGTCATCTTCCTGATGGGCGGCATTGTCAATGCCAAACATTGGTTCATGGAACCGTTGAAAGTTGAATTTGAGAAGAACCTGCTTTCCTTCCAACGCGGAAAAATCAGCATTGAAATGTCGCATCTCAAAGCCAACGACGCCGCCATCCTCGGAGCAGCCGCACTCATCTCAGAAGTCTAATTATCAATCAAATACACTATATAAGGAAATTTTTAATGAACTGGGATCTTCTTCTTACTGAAAAACGCATCCGTCCGTCGCAACGAGAAACCGATGCACGCAGCGCCTTCGAAAGCGACTTCGGCAGAATCATCTTCAGTCCGGCCACCCGCCGCATGCACGCCAAAACTCAGGTCTTTCCGCTCTCCGACGACGACAACATCCACTCCCGCCTCACCCACTCCCTCGAAGTAATGTCCATCGGCCACTCCTTCAGCATCCGCTTCTGCGAAAGTTCTGTGTTACAAGAACGTACACACCGCGACAGCCACAAGCTGTTCCGCGAAATCATGGTCATCCTCGAAAATGCCTGCCTCATCCATGACATTGGCAACCCGCCATTCGGCCACTTCGGGGAAACCGTCATCCAAGAATACTTCAAAACTTTCTTCGCCCGCCCCGACATTCCGTTGAAACTCACTTCTGACGAGCAACGCGAGTTCGTTCATTTCGACGGCAACGCACAAGGACTGCGAGTACTCACAAAATTGCAAAGCATCGACGACTGCTACGGCCTCAACCTAACCAGCCCGACGCTGGCCGCCTGCATCAAATATCCCAACTCGGGGGAAATCGACAAAAGCCGTATCGAGAGCAAAAAGGTCGGGGTATACCTGTCAGAAAAGAATTATGTAGACACCATTGCGGCCAACTGCGGACTCATCGTGGACGGGCGTATCGTGCGCCATCCCCTCTGCTATTTGGTAGAAGCGGCCGACTCCATCTGCTACCTCACCATGGACTTGGAAGACGGCTTCAACAAAAAACTTTACACTTTGGAAATGCTGCATGAAGCCATCGGAGACGATTATCCCCAACTCAACGACCTTTTCCAAGACAACATTCCAGAAAAAGCAAAAATCACAAGACTCCGCAACTCATTGATTTCCATATTAGTAAAACAAGCCTTTACCAATTTTGAAAATCATATCGATGACATCGAAAACGGGACTTTCAACAAAGAACTCATTTTCTCCGCCGCACCGTTGGCCAATGAGTTGCAAACTTTCTGCATTGAAAAAATCTATTCCATCAAAAGCATTTACGAACTGGAACTTGTGGGACACAACGTGCTGAGTGGTCTGCTGGACTTCTTCATCGACTGTCTGTTTGTCAAGGGAAAAGATTACCGCCGCAGAGCTGTCAACCTACTGTCAGAAAGCATCATACAGGTTGCATTGACCGAAACTGGAGTCGACAAATTCGAAAATCTTTCTGATTATTACAAGCTGCGTGTTCTCATTGATTACCTTTCTGGGATGACCGACCGTTACGCGCTGAACCTGTACCAGAAGATTTTGGGAGTACGTCCATAATTTAGGAAATTATTGTAAATTTGCCGATTATTTTTCAAAGAAGAATTGATGATTCAGACCATACTCATTACTGGTGCTAACGGTCAGTTAGGCAAATGTTTACGAGATATTTCCTCTGTTTTTTCGGAGCAATTCCGTTTTAAATTTACGGATGTTGCCGAGTTGGATATTACGGACAAGCAGGCCGTATTGGAAGAAGCGCGTTCCATCGGGGCAGACTTCATCGTGAATGCCGCGGCATATACGGCTGTTGACAAAGCCGAAAGCGATGTGGAGAAGGCATACCTTTTGAACGAGACGGCGGTGAAAAATCTGGCGGAAGTTGCTGCGACGACCGGGGCCATGTTGGTTCACATTTCCACAGATTATGTCTTCGACGGCAAATCTGCGATTCCGTACACCCCGGAGATGCGTCCCAATCCGGTTTCTGTTTATGGTAAATCGAAATGGGCGGGCGAGGTGGCCATCCACAACAGCGGCTGCCGTGCTGCCATCATCCGCACCGCTTGGCTCTACTCCGCCTATGGTAACAACTTCGTGAAAACCATGCTCCGACTTGGTGCAACAAAAGATAGTATCAGCGTGGTTAATGACCAAATCGGCTGTCCCACATTGGCCGCCGACTTGGCGAAATTCATCATGCAAGTTATCGTCAATAACGAAATTGTCAAACAGGTTGAAACCTACCATTTTGCCAATAAGGGCAAAATCTCTTGGTACGACTTCGCCTGCAAAGTGATGGAATTGGCCCAATCGCACAACGCAAAATCATGCCCGGTAGCGCCCATCCCTACCAGCCAATATCCGACTCCTGCCCGCAGACCAAACTATTCCGTCTTCGATTTGTCCAAGGCCGCCAATGACTTCCACTTTGACATCCCCGATTGGGAAACCAGTTTAGCACAAGAATTTCCCCGGATCCTCCACAACTTCCAAAACGACATCCGATAATCTTAAATTTCACAGTCATGAAACGCATTCTCGCTCTTTCAATCTGTATCAGTCTGTTATTCAGTGCTTTTGCACAAAACACAGATGGCGGTGCCAGCACCATCATGAAAAACCTTTCCACAAAATACAAGGGCTTTTCAACCATGAAAATCAGTTATACCTATAAAGCGGAAAAAGAGAAAAAAACTCTTGCCGCCTTTTCCGGCACCGCTTTAATTAAAGGGGATAAATACAAAATCACTTTTGACGACCAAACTTTCTTCTGCGATGGAACCTCCATGTGGAATTACCAAAAAGCCAGCAATGAAGTCTCCATTTACGACTATGAAGAATCTGACGATGACGCTTTGAATCCAGCAAAAATGGTCGCAAATTGGCAAAAAGATTTCTCCGCAAAATTCATCCGTGAAGACGTGGAAAAAAATAAAGCCGTGCAAATCATCGACTTAACTCCCAAAGTCGGACAATCGTACTACAAAATCCGCCTCGTCATCGACAAAGGCAAAGGAGAAATCATTCGTACTTCCATTTACGAAAAAGACAATACCATCTACACCTATTACTTTGACAGTTTCACCACCAATTCCACCATTGACGACAGCACTTTCAAATTCAATGCATCGAAATATCCTGGTGTTGAAGTTAACGATATGAGATAATTCATGCGAAAAAAACTCCTTTTTCTCGTCCTTATTTGCCTGGCTTTGACAGGTTGCAATCCTTCCCGTCACCTTTCCGACGGTGAGCACATGCTGACCAAGAACAGCGTGAAAGTTGTTGATAGCAAGGATGTTTTATTCGATGATCTCTACTACATGGTTCGGCCCATCACCAACAAAAAGTTCTTGGATGTGTTTCCGCTTAAAACCGGTCTGTATGTTCACAACCTCCCCAAAACAGATACCGCCGGCAACGTCATTAAAGACACCAAGTTCATGCAGAAAATGCGCAATGCCGGTGAAGAGCCCATTTTGTTGGATACAACTATGATTTCGTACTCTTTGGACCAAATCAACACAGCCATGAAAAACTGGGGGTACTTTGAATCAAAATCCTGGGACACAATTATTTACAAAGAACCGACCAAAATGCATCCCAAACGCCACAAAGCTGAAGTGGTGTACTACGTTGAAGCTGGCGCTCCCTACTATATCCGCGATATCAATTATAACATTGATATTTACGAATACAAACGTTGCATCCTTACCGATACCACCAACCGCCTCATCCATCGTGGCGACAAATACAATGCAGAAACCCTTCTCGAAGAAAGAGACCGCATAGTCAACAACATCAGAGACAATGGTTATTACTATGTC
Source organism: Bacteroidales bacterium (assembly GCA_024400785.1). Lineage (GTDB taxonomy): Bacteria > Bacteroidota > Bacteroidia > Bacteroidales > WCHB1-69 > UBA1756. Next base: position 11,667 of record JAKSME010000022.1, on the reverse strand, counting down.
AGCAACGACATCATCTCCTTCCAAATTGATACAACCGATGCTGCTCAGCATTTAGATAAAAAAGGAAATAAAACATTAATTATCAATATTTTAGTAAACTTCAAAAGAATTCAGGACCCGACAATTCAAGAAAATCACGCCTACAGATTTTTCTTCAACAATGTGTACGTATATCCGAATTTCAATTCCCAAACTTCCACTTCCTCTCTCATCCCAACAAACTACCGCAGAAAAAGCGACCAAACCATTTACACTTTCTTCTCTATCAATCGCGACACCATCTCAGCAAAAGCCATCGACAAACCTATTCGCGACATCCGCCCCAGAATCTTGGTCGACAATATACTAACCAAACAAGGGGAACCCTATTCACAGTCATTGGTCAATCGCTCCAGAAAAAAATTGAATGACTTGAAGAACTTCAGTTACATCGACATTGTGGTTCAAGAAGATGTCAACAAACGAGATTCCACGAACAAAACCGGCAAGTTAAATACGTATTACTACCTGAAACGCAATAAGTTACATTCATTAGCTTTGGAATTTGAAGCGCGAAGTGACAAAACAGACCTTTCGCTCACCTACTCCAATAAGAACCTTTTCCGCAGTGCTGAATTTTTCAATGTTAATATTTTCGGCGGTTTGGGGTTTCGCATCCGTACCAAAAAAGAAGACCAACCCGCAGCCTTCATTTTAGAATACACTGAAGTCGGTGCGGAAGTTTCCATGGACTTCCGCCGTCTGCTTTTCTTTAGAAAGACACAAAAAATCGACGCTATCAACTACGGTACCTCATTGAAAATCGGTGCCCACTACGAAAACAGCTATTTATACAAGCGAGGAACTTACAACGCGGCCTTGGTTTACACCTTTGCCTACACCAACAACCTCACGCACACTGTCACCCCCATCGACCTGAGTGCCATCAACATTACGCCGAAAGGAGATGAATTTTACGAAGTCATGTCACTCTATTCCAAAGACTTCCGTGCAAAATACCAAGACAACTTCCTACTATCTTTCAAATACGGTCTCACCTATACCCATCCGTTTGCCGATCCACGCAACTCACTTACCATCCGTTTGAAGATGGAGTCGTCCGGCATGCTGTTGTCCAGCATTTGCGCCATGGTCAGAGCACCCAAAGACGAAGCGGGACACTACCAAATTGCCAAGCGCAATTACGGTAATTTTGAGTTGGCTGAAATCGACTTGCGCTACTCCTACATCATCAACAAGAAAAACTCCATAGCGACCCGTTTCAACTTTGGTCTCGGCATTCCCTTGTGGAACGCGAGCACGATGCCCTTTGAAAAGAGTTTCTATCTCGGAGGCTCCAACAGCATGCGCGCTTGGGACTACCGCACCCTCGGCCCCGGTTCATACTACAATGCAGCCAACGAAAATTTGAAAAATGACATCCGCACCGGTGATATGAAACTGGAATTGAACATCGAATACCGTGGCACACTTTACAAATTCATCAAGTACGGAATTTTTGCCGATGCAGGTAATATCTGGCTGACACACAAGGATAAAGACATGCCAAATGCAGAATTCAGCATTAACCGTTTCTACAGAGAAATCGGTCTCGGTGTCGGTGCCGGACTTCGTTTCGACTTCAGCTTCTTCATCATCCGTGTCGATGCCGCCGTTCCGATTTATGACCCGTGCAAGGCACCCGACGACCGATGGATTGGCATCACACAAAACGACAAGGGTAGAAAAACACTCAACAGATCTGTCAACTTCATTTTCGGTATCGGTCATGCTTTCTAGTCTTCAATTTGCCCAACTCTTCCGTCAGCAAATTCCCTTTCAACTCACCGAATCACAAAAAACTGCGGCCAGAGGTTTGACAAACTTTGTCTGCAATCCCGCTGACAATCATCTATTTATCCTTAATGGTTATGCCGGTACAGGTAAAACAACCTTAGTAAGTGCCTTGGTACGAACGCTGAAAATGGCACAGAAAAACTGCATTCTTCTCGCTCCCACCGGCCGTTCCGCAAAAGTCTTCTCCCTTTATTCCGGGCAAAAGGCCTACACCATCCACAAATGCTTGTATTGGACCAAAAGCCGCGACGGCATCCGAGAGTTCACCCGCCGCCCCAACCGCCTCATCAACACACTCTTCATCGTGGACGAAGCCTCCATGATTGCCGACAGCGCCGGCGACTCGCCACTCTTTGGCAACAAAAGCTTGATGGACGACCTCTTCTCCTATGTCTTCGAAGGCCACGGCTGCCAGTTGCTGCTCGTCGGTGATGATGCTCAATTGCCCCCCGTCAACTTTGAGGAAAGCCCAGCTCTATCCATCGAATATATCCACAACAACTTTTCCATCAACGCTGATTCCGCCACCCTCACCGATGTCACGCGCCAAACGCAAGACTCTGGCATTCTGCACAATGCCTCACAACTTCGTCGCAAAATGCAAAACGAGAACTTCTCTTTCCCTATCTTCTCCGCTCCAACTTTCCCCGACTGCCAACGTGTCAACGGCGAGGAATTGGAGGATTTGCTGAACAACCTCTATGGAAAGTTTGAAACGGAAGATATTGTCACCATAACTTATTCTAACAAAAGAGCTTACGTATATAACCAAGAAATACGACACCGCATTTTATATAAAGAAGAACAAATTTCATCGGGTGATTTTGTCATCGCCGTGAAAAACAATTATTTCTGGATTAAAGATGATGCCGAAGTCGGCTTTATTGCCAACGGCGACAACATGGAAATTCTCTCCATCAACAAAATCCAAGAAATGTACGGTTTTCATTTTGCCGATGTGACCGTGCGCCTCTGCGACTATCCGAACCACCATAATATCGACATCAAAATCATTTTGGAAAGTTTAGACTGTGAAGGTGCATCTCTCAGCAATTCAGATACTTCACGCCTATTTGAGGAAATCAGTCAAGACTATGCCGACATTCCGACAAAAAAGGAGCGCTACCTCAAAATGAGGGAAGATCCATTTTTGAATGCAGTACAGGTAAAATTTTCGTATGCGCTCACCTGCCACAAAACGCAAGGCGGTCAGTGGCCCGTTGTGCTTTTGGATCAAGGAATTATCAAGGATGGCATTCTCACCAAGTCGTACTTCCGATGGCTCTATACAGCACTCACCCGCGCCTCTCAGCAAGTATACATGATTAATTTTGCTGATGATTTCTTTGAAAAAAAATAGGGACGCCCGATGAACGTCCCTTTATTATAATATTGAATATCAGCAAATTATGCTGTAACGACAGCTACAACTTTGTCAACTGCCGCCGCGATGCCGTCGCAGTTTTTGCCGCCGGCCTGTGCCAATGAAGGCTGACCACCGCCACCGCCCTGAATGAGTGCGGCGGCTTCACGGACCAACTTTCCGGCCTGCAAACCGCTGGCAACCAGGTCATCAGAAAGCGCAACCGTGAGATTCGGTTTGCCGCCTTCAATTGTACCGAAAACCACCAACAATTTTTCGTTCATGGTACGCAATTGGTAAGCCACCTGCTTCAAACTGTCTGCATCCATCTCCTTCACCCCAGAAATTACCTTGAAACCGTTGATTTCCTGCACTTTATCCTTCAATGTCGCAATGGTATTGTTGATTTTTTCAACCTTAAAACATTCCAATTGCTTCTTCATTGCGGCATTTTCAGCAGACAATCGGGCCACCGACTGTTCGAGATTGTCGGAATTGAGTTGTGACTTCAAATTGTCATGAATGGCAATAAAGCCATTGACATACTCTTCGGCATATTTTCCTGTGACCGCCTCGATACGACGAACACCGGCTGCGATAGCACCTTCAGAAACAATCTTCACCAGCCCGATGTTACCCGTTGCGGAAGTATGCGTACCGCCGCAAAATTCCACGGAATCGCCGAACTGGATGACACGCACCTTATCGCCATACTTCTCACCGAACAATGCCATGGCACCCAATTTCCGGGCCTCTTCAATCGGCATATCGCGACGTTCATTGAGAGGGGAATTTCTTCTAACCAACTCATTTACAATCTTTTCCACTTGTGCAATTTCTTCTGTGCTCATTTTGGAAAAATGCGAAAAGTCGAAACGCAGACGCTCGGGGGCGACGAGCGAGCCTTTTTGCTCCACATGTGTACCCAGCACCTTACGGAGGGCGAAGTGCAACAAGTGAGTGGCGGAGTGATTGTTTTCTGTTGTCTGACGCAAGTCGGCATCAACCACAGCTGTGAAGACGGCCGTCAGATTTTCAGGCAAAGCACTGGCAATATGCACAGAAAGGTTGTTTTCCTTGATGGTATTTTCAATCTTGATTTTTTCATTAATGTTTTGCAGATAGCCGTGGTCGCCCAACTGTCCACCAGACTCGGCATAGAAAGGTGTTTTATCCAAAACAATCTGGAAGAAGCTCTTGTTCTTAGCTTTTACCTTTCTGTATTTCAATATTTTACATTCGCAAGAAAGCATATCGTAGCCTACGAATTGTGTAGGTTGGATGTTGTCGACGAGCTCTACCCAATCGTCGGTTTCAACGGCGGCCGCTGCACGGGAGCGCTGTTTTTGTTCCGCCAATCCCTTTTGGAAGCCATCCATGTCCACTTCCAAACCCTTTTCAGAAGCGAGCAACTGCGTGAGGTCGATGGGGAAACCGTAGGTGTCGAAAAGCTCGAAAGCGAAAGCTCCGTCAATCATCTTCCCGGAAAGTTTGCCACAATAGTTTTCAAATTTGATGATACCAGATTCAAGAGTTTTGAGGAAAGATGTTTCTTCTTCAAGAATAACCTTCTCAATCAAAGTCTGTTGAGCTTTCAATTCGGGGAATTGGCCGCCCATTTGAGCGACGAGGTCGTTAACGAGCGTATGGATGAAAGGGTTGTTGAAGCCAAGAAACGTGTATCCATAGCGGATGGCACGACGGAGAATACGGCGAATGACATAGCCAGCACCTGTGTTAGAGGGCAATTGGCCATCGGCGATGGCAAAGCTAACGGCACGCAAATGGTCGGCAATGACGCGCAGCGCGATGTCAGTCTGACGATCATCACCATACTTCTTATTGGAAAGTTGTGCCAACTTCTGAATCAGCGGCTGGAAAACGTCGGTGTCATAGTTCGACTTTTTGCCCTGAACCGCCATGCAGAGGCGTTCAAAGCCCATACCGGTATCGACGTGCTTGGCCGCCAGCGGGACCAATTCACTGGATGCCAAACGGTTGAACTGCATAAATACCAAATTCCAGATTTCAATCACCAACGGATTGTCTTTGTTGATAAGCGTTACCGCATCTACTTTCTGACGTTCGGCATCGTCACGAAGGTCGATGTGGATTTCGGAACAAGGGCCGCACGGGCCGGTATCGCCCATTTCCCAGAAATTATCCTTTTTGTTGCCATAAAGAATTCTATCTTCGGGTAAAAATCTCATCCACAATTGTTTAGCTTCTTCATCGGCTTCTGTTTTATCTTTTTCATCGCCGCCAAAAACCGTTGCATAAAGGCGGTTTTTGTCTAATTTCACAACTTCGGTTAAAAATTCCCAAGCGTAAGCGATGGCGTCGGCTTTGAAGTAGTCTCCGAAGGACCAGTTGCCGAGCATTTCGAACATGGTGTGGTGGTAAGTGTCACGGCCTACCTCTTCAAGGTCGTTATGTTTGCCCGATACGCGGAGGCATTTTTGAGAGTCGGTGGCGCGGGGAAATTTCGCCGGAGCATTGCCGAGAAAGATGTCTTTGAACTGGTTCATACCCGCATTGGTGAACATCAAAGTGGGGTCGTTTTTAATCACCATCGGAGCGGAAGGCACGACGGTATGTTCTTTGGACGCGAAAAAGTCCAAAAATGCTTTACGTATCTCGTTGCTATTCATATAATTATGATTAAAATTCAATAAAAGATTTCAAGCGGCAAATTTACACAAAATCGGCCACCCTTCTACATTATAAATATAAAAAAGGAAAGTGCAACGAAGCATTAATCGCTGCACTTGATGTCTTTAACATTCAATTGAATCGTGGTGACGTTGTTCCACGTATTTTCCTCCACGTGATAAAGCATGTCGAAATCTTCACCTGAGGTCACTTTATCAAAATTATCCTTTTGGTTAAAGGCGATGGCGTCAATCGGGCGGCAGTTTTTGTTGCGATAACAAACGCACAACTTGACGTGTTTTTCACCCACGATGCGTGCGTTACCGCCTTCGACCAAACGACGAGAGAGGAAAACGGGCGCCATATTGCCGGGACCGAAGGGAGCGAACCGCTTCAAATTTTCCATGAAATGAGAAGTGATGTCCGTCAGATCCAGTTCCATATCAACATCGATTTCTGGGATGAGAGCATTCTCATCTTGCAGATTCTCAGACACATACATTTCAAACTTATCGATAAATGCCTGTAAGTTTTCTTCTTTGAGAGAAAGGCCGGCGGCATAGTTATGGCCACCGAAATGTTCCAACAAGTCGGCGCAATAATCGATGCCGTTATAGATGTTGAATTCTTTGATGGAGCGTGCCGACCCCGTAATCAAGCCATCGGTAGATTTGGTGAGGATGATGGTCGGGCGGTAAAATTCCTCCACGATTCTGGAAGCCACGATACCTATAATTCCCTTATTCCAATCGGGGTTGTAAAGGACGATGCTCTTACGATCGCGAAATTCGTCGTTGGAAAGGATTTCGATGGCTTCGCTCGTAGCTTTTTTGTCCAACTCGCGGCGGGTATCGTTGTGGGAATTGATGTTTTTACCGATGTCCATCGATTTGTCCTCGTCATCGCAGATGAGCAGTTTTACCGACTCGCGGCCGGTGTTGATGCGGCCGGCGGCATTGATACGCGGGCCGACGTTGAATACTAGGTCGGTGATGGAAATCACGCGGTTGAAGATGGTCTGCTCTGTGGGCGGGTAGTGAATTTTGATACCCGACTGTTCGATGATGGACTTGATACCGACGCGCGGGAAGCGGTTGATGATAATCAGTCCGAAGTAGGCCAGAATACGGTTTTCACCGGTGATGGCGACAATGTCGGAAGCGATGGAGATGGCCACCAAATCGAGTTTGGAAAGCCACAGCTGGTCGGGAAGATCAAACTTTTTGCAGTAGCCCTGCACCAGTTTGAAACCGACACCGCAGCCGGAAAGTTCTTTGTACGGATAGTTGCAACCGCTGCGTTTCGGATCCAAAACAGCAACGGCCTCCGGAATCTCATCGCCTTCCAGGTGATGGTCGCAGATGATGACGTCGATGCCGTAACTGTTGGCGAAGGCTACTTTGTCGTTCGCCTTGATGCCGCAGTCCAAAGAAATCAGCAACGTAAAATCGTTGGCGTGGCAATATTCTATACCTTGGTCGGAAATGCCGTAACCCTCCCTGTATCTGTCGGGAATGTAATATTCGATATAATTTTTGTAATCCGACCCGATAATTTCTTTCAAGAAAGAGTATACCAAAGCGACAGCGGAAGTCCCGTCAACGTCATAGTCACCATAAATCAGGATTTTTTCATTATCGATAATGGCTTTGGAAAGGCGTTCAACGGCCTTGTCCATATCGCGCATCAGGAACGGGTCGTGTAATTTGGAAATGTCGGGATTGAAGAAAAGCTCAGCATCTTCCAACGTGCGGATTCCCCGGCTGATGAGCAGAGAAGCCAACGGTTTTTCAATAGACAAAAGTTTACTAAAGTGTTCGACTTCGCTTTCGTCTGGGGCAGCATTAAGAATCCATCTTTTTTCCATCTTACAAATACGTTAAATTTTGGAGGCTGCAAATATACTACTTTATTTTAAAAAATACCACCCACACTTTAAACTTTTTAAAAAAAAGCAGACAGAAGGTAACAATCTATCAATCAATACCTTGCATTTTTTCGGATAAAAACTTGGGAAATATCGTTTTTCTAACCGATGATATTCACTTCCGGCTCAATAGAAATGCCGAATTTTTCATAAACTTTTAGTTGTACCTTTTGGTAAAAAGCACGGATTTCACATCCCGAAGCGTGACCATAATTAACAATTACCAAGGCTTGAAAAGGATAGATTCCCGCATCGCCTTCGCGCACGCCCTTCATGCCCGCGAGATCGATGAGTTGACCGGCGGCCAGCTTCGATTTTCCTCCATCCACAGGATAATAAACCAGCTGTGGAATCTGTTGCAACAATTTGTCTTTCACAAAATTATCCACAATCGGATTTTTGAAGAAGCTGCCCGCGCAACCGATTTTCGTGATATCAGGCAACTTAGCGTCGCGAATACGCTTCACTGCGGCCGCAATATTTTCAATGTTCAATGTAACATTCTGATTTTCAATTTCTTTCATCAACCCCTGATAGGTCAGGGTGAAATGCTCTTTTTTTGACAATTGGAAACGGACTCGCGTAATGATGACGTCATTCTTCCAATCCGTTTTGAAAATGGAGGAACGATAGCCGAATTTGCAATCTTTGTTGGCGACTTCGAAGTTGTTTTTCGTTGAAATCCGCCACCCGGAAACTGATGAAATAACATCTTTCACCTCCACACCGTAGGCCCCGATATTTTGCACCGGGCAGCTGCCCACCAAACCGGGAATTCCAATAAGATTTTCAACGCCGTAATAGTGATTTTTGGCGCAAAAATCAACAAAACTTTCCCAAGTTTCTCCGGCAGCAACTTCCAGACACACAGATTCTTCACTTTCTTCTATAACAGAAATCCCACGCGTAAGCATCTGTATCACGGAGCCATGGAAATCTGCCACAAACAGCATGTTGCTTCCGCCGCCCAAAATCAAGTAAGGCGCATCAAAAAAGCCACCTTGCAACAATTGCGGAATTTCCCCTTCGGACTCCACTTGGATGAGACGGTCGCACAAGGCGGGAACCTTAAAGGTATTAAATTCTATAAGTTGCTGATTTTCAAATATTTTCATAAACACAAAAATGATTTGCAAAAATACAAGGATTTCCTTTGAAAGTCAAAAATTATCCATGAAAAAAATGTAACTTTGCCGTTTGAAATGCAATTAGGCATTTTATTCATTATTTTATTGAAAATCAACAACTTATAATAATATTTTATGAAAAAGACATTCTTATTTGTCGCAATTCTTATAACGATGAGCATTAGTGTTCAGCCAGGAAAGGCACAAAACGATTCTCAAAAGGAAGGAATCATCACCCGAGACAACCGTCCCCAGCCCGATTTTTCACAAGGGCGTTTGACCGAACACATCTTGTGGCATTTCGGCCGTGTGAGCGCGCCGGAAGTTTCTCCCGACGAACAAACACTGCTGTATAGTGTCACCTATTACGATTACCAAAAGAACAAGGGAAATACCGAACTCTACACCTTGCCTGTAACGGGAGGCACACCCACGCAAGTTACTCGCACGGAGTCCAGCGAAGTGCAGGCCGTTTGGCGTCCCGACGGTAAAAAAATCGGTTTTCTCTTTGTCGCCGACGACGTGATGCAGATTTTTGAGTGCAACCCCGACGGAAGCGGTCGCACCCAAATCACCCACGCGCCCACCGACATCAACGGTTTCTCATATTCACCTGACGGGAAGCACATTCTTTTCACCCGCAACGTGCAGCTCGACCCGACCATCACCGACCGTTACGCCGACCTTCCGAAAGCCAACGCGATGATTTACGACGACCTCATGTATCGTCATTGGGACAGCTGGGCCGACGGCAGTTACGCTCACCTCTTCATCGCGCCCACCAGCGATCCCGACAATGCTGTCGAACTGTTGAAGGGCGAGCGCTTCCATTGTCCCGTTCCACCGTTCGGAGGAATGGAGGACGCCGTCTGGAGCCCCGACGGAACCAAAATCGCCTACTGCTGCAAACGCGCCACCGGTAAGGATTTCGCCGTCAGCACCAACACCGACATCTTCATCTACGACCTCGCCACCGGCACGACTACCAACCTCACCGAAGGCAATCTCGGTTACGACATGAATCCCGTGTGGAGCCCCGACGGTTCACAACTGGTATGGTGGAGCATGGAAACTCCCGGTTTCGAATCCGACTTGAAACGAATGATGGCACACGATTTCAAAAACAACGTCACTTCCCAGATGATTTTCAACGAAATGCTCAACCCCGAAAGTTTCGTTTGGAGTCCCGATGGAAAGAAAATATACTTCCTCAGCAGCTATAATGGGGTGATGAGAATTTTTGTACGCCAGCCCAAAATGGAGAAGAAAAAGCAGGTCGCTTTGGAAATTCGCGGTCTGACCGGCGACAATGCCGACTACAACTCACTGGCCTGGGCCAACGGCAAGCTCATCGTCACCAAATGCACGCACCAGATGCCCGCCGAAATCTACTCCTTCGATCCGAGCACCGAAAAAGAGACGCAGCTCACCTTCACCAACAAAGAGTGGCTCGACAAAATCGACATGGGCAAAACAGTTGCTCGCACCGTGAAAACCACCGATGGCCAGGACATGCTCGTCTGGGTGATTTATCCGCCGAAATTCGATTCCACCAAGAAATATCCGGCCCTGCTTTATTGCGAAGGCGGTCCGCAATCACCTGTAACCCAGTTCTTTTCCTATCGTTGGAATTTCTCGATGATGGCTGCTCACGATTATATCATCGTGGCTCCCAACCGCCGCGGCCTGCCCGGTTTCGGCAAAGAGTGGAACGATGAAAACAGCACCGACTACGGCGGACAGTCCATGCAGGACTACCTTTCGACTATTGATGACGTAGCGAAAGAGTCATACGTGGATGAAAGCCGCCTCGGTGCCGTCGGCGCCAGCTTCGGCGGATACTCCGTCTATTGGCTCGCCGGCAACCACAACAAGCGCTTCAAAGCCCTCATCGCCCATTGCGGCATGTTCAACTTCGAAAGCTGGTACGGAACTACCGAAGAACTCTTCTTCGCCAACCACGACATCGAGGGCAATTACTGGGACAAACCGACACCGAAGAGCTACAGTTTCTCACCCAACCGTTTCGTCGGCAACTGGGACTGTCCGCTGCTCGTCATCCATGGCGGCAACGACTTCCGCATTCCCTACACCGAGGGCATGCAGGCCTTCGACATTGCCCAGATGAAAGGCATTCCCAGCCGTTTCCTCTTCTTCCCCGATGAAACCCACTTCGTTGTCAAACCGCAAAACTCATTCCTCTGGCAACGCGAATTTTTCAGATTCTTAGACCAATACCTCAAATAATTCCGCTCATTTTCCTTCATCCAATGAAAAAAATCATCACACTAATTACTGCTATTTTCCTTGCCCTCGGCACCATGAATGCTCAGCAGGACTGCGGCGCCGTTGATTGCCCCGGTCGTTGCGGCCGCTTCATTGATACCGACGGCGACGGCTTTTGCGACCACGGCGGCTTGACCGCTAAGAAAACCGTGGTGGCAGAACCGACAAAAGAACAAAAAAGCGAACCGAAGCCGGCAAAGGAAAAAGAGCCGGTAAAAGTTGACAAAAAACAAGTGGCTGAAACGAATGAAGTTGCTGCGGAGCCAGCAGCTGACCTGCCGGAAGACGTGACAACTACCGAAACTGAAACGAGTGAAGAGGCTGTTTCCGAAGAAGTTTCCGAGACACCGGAACAAAAAAGTCCCTATCCCGTTTATCGCATTCTATGCGGACTGCTGGCACTTCACGTCATATCCATCAATTAGGTGAAGGTGAATGTATGGCGGAGAGACCGACAGCGAAAGGTTTGGAACCTG
>JAKSME010000021.1 GCA_024400785.1 Bacteroidales bacterium | reverse complement strand
GAAATGACCAATGTGAGCATCAATACTGCTCTTGGCCGCATGCGTTATGCCCTCATCAATCTTCGCAAAATCATTAAAGAAAAGAACGTGGTTATCTGCTAAACCATCTTTTCTATGTTATTCAAAAGCATGAATCTTTTCTCGGTCCATGCTTTTTCTTTCTGCAGAAAATTTTCTTCTACCATAAAATATTTCGTGGCATTTTGCGTTTGTAGTTTGTAATTTATTGTAAACCAAACAAATTGCCTATGGAACAAAGTTCTACCCTTTTGAAAAAGAAGAAAAGTGTACGCCGCTTTTCTCCCCGAAAAGCTATCATTGACAATATCTTGAATTATTCGAGAACGATGTCTCTCATCGGGTCAACCATGGTCGTAATTAATAATTAATAATGCATAATTCATAATTGAATATTAAGCATTTAAGTTGGGCAATTGCCCGGGTAGCCAAGATTTACCCAATGAAAAAACCGCTGTCATTGTGAAGATGCAGCGGTTTTTTTGTATGGTGTTTTTGACGTGTGGGCGAAGCTACAAAACAGTTATTGAACCAGAGTAGAGGTAGTTACCACCGCCGAAGACATCGACTTTGATTTTGTAGGTGAAAACATTGTTGGTAGCAATTTTCCCGTTCACAGTTCCATCCCAGCGGAAATAGGGGTCGGTGGAGTGGAAAATCAACATGCCCCAGCGGTCGTAAATCCAGCATTCGCAGGTTTGCAACAGCACCGCTATGCCATCTGGAATACGAAAGTCGTCGTTTTCACCCGGAGAGATCGAGGGGGTGATGGCATTCGGCAAGAACATGTAGAATGGACACCCATGTATGTCGACTCGTGCGAAACTTTCGCATTGTTGTGTGTGCGCTGAAACCACGTAGGTGCCCGCATGGTGCACCTCGATTTGCGGCGTGCTTTCTCCCGTTGACCAATGAATGTTGTCCAACTCGGTTGTGACTTGCAAAACCGCGGTCAATTCTTCGCAAAAGTCTTCCGTTAAATTGGTGAGCACCAAGTCGGTATTGACGACTTCAACATTTTTGGTGACAACGCTGTCGCAGCCGTGCGAACTGGAAAATTGTTGGGTGTAGCGGCCGGACTGCGGATAGATGTGACCATTCCAAATGAGGCTGTCGCAGGCCACAACGTCAAATTCTTGTTCGTAAACAGGATTCACGGTCAGTAACAAGGTGACTGTGCTGTCGCACCCTTGCATGGTTTGATGCAAGTGGGAAACCTCTACAACACCGGGCTGTGCTGTGCTGTCGGCAGAAACGGTGAAACCATGACCGCTATAAGCCTCGTTTTGGCAGATTTCATCGCGGATGGTTACAAATTGCGCCGGAATGACATTCACAGTTACGGTGACTATACTGTCGCTTCCCAAGTAAGAAGTATATGTAACATCTTGAGAACCAGCATTGTTGAAGGTAATTCCTTGCCATGAAATTGGCAGGTCGTTTTCGCACACTGTTGTGTCGATGCCGGTGTGTACGTTTGGAATTACGGAAAGTGTCATGGTGACGGTGCTGTCGCAACCATTGGTGGCGGTGAGTAAGGCGGTTTGCGTTCCTTCATCAGTGAAGGTGACTCCATTCCATGTATAGGGGAGGTCATTTTCGACGATGGTGCGAGCCTCTGTTCCAGTAGCGTTGGGCAGAACGGTAAGGTGCAGATTTACAGTGCTGTCGCACCCACCGAGGGTCGTAAGATGCTGCGTTTGGTCAATGATACCGGCGTTTTGTATTTGTGAAGCCGGAATGTTAAAGCCGTTTTGATTGTAGGCCGTATTTTGGCAGATGGTGTCGTAAATGTCGACGGCGGCTGGGTCGTGGACGGTCACACAGACGCTGTTGGTGTAGACAGTTCCGCAGTTGTCGCTCACGTAAGCCACACGGTAACAGATGTCATCATTGACGATGCCGGGAGTGTAACTGTTGGAAGATGCTGCGCCGGTGATGTTGGTGAAGTTGGTGTTGTCGGATGACTGCTGCCAGACGTAGTAGCTGTTATCGCCGCCGGAACTTCCAGCCACGGAAATGGGATTGGCCGAGCCGCCGCGGCAGATGTCTTGGTCGTTGGAAAGTGTGCCGGCAACCATGGGTTGTGTCAGGTTGTTGAGCGTGATGGTTTGCGAGATGGAGCATCCGTCACCATCGGTTGCCGTAACAGTGTAAGTACCAGCGGTAAGCGGAGTTGCAGAAGCTGTTGTGAATCCGGCGACGGAAAATCCGTTATTTGAACTCCAGCGGTAGGTATAGGGAGCATTTCCCCCGCTCACGGTGACCGATGCCAAACCGGTGGTATCGCCATAGCAAAGAATATCGGCGGTTTGCGCAATGTTGATGGTTAAAGGCATGGGGGCGTTTACAATCACTGTCGCTGTGCTACTGTTGCCACATTCGTCTGTAAATGTGATGGTTACTGTTGTCTGACTGGTGATGGCGCTGCCGGCGGTGGGGGATTGGTTGATGGTGATGTTTGCTTGTGGAGTGTAGTTGTCGGTGACAAAGGGGCGGACGAGAGAGGAAAGGTCGGGAACGAGGAAGGTGCAGTTGGGGCCGAGGTTGGCATCCAGAGGGCCGACATTGCCGGTGTAGGTGGGCGGAATGTTGTCAAGGTTGACGGTAGTACTGCCCACAGCATGGCATCCGTTACCGTAAGTAACTGTGACAGTGTAAGTTGTTGGGTCTTGGTTGGGGCGAGCAACGAAAGAAGCCGTATTCGCACCGGTGTTCCATTGGTAGCCGACAGCGCCTGGTGCGGTAGCCGTAATGGTGGTCGGACTGTTGGCGCACAGCATGTTGGGGGAAGCGGTCACTGTCACGGGGTCGGCGTTGTTGTTCATGATGACGTGGCAGGTGTTGGTGATGTCGAATTGGTCGCCATTGCAGGCTTGGTACTGAAGTCGGGCGGTGTAATCGGTGGTGCCGGGAGGGGTTACTGTGATTACGTCACCGGTGCCGACGACGGGGCCGTTGATGTCGGAACCTTGATACCAAGTGATGGTGTACTGAGGGTCTCCGCCGTTGGGAATGAAACGCCAAGCTTCATTGTGGGCAGTCCACGGACCGGTGTTACGTCCGGGCGGAACGGTAGCCGCAGTACCGCTGCTGTTTTGAATGCCAATAACTCCATTTCCGCTATTCCAACTGGTGCAGACGGGAGCGTCTCGTAGATAAATATCGATGATATTGGTGCCTTCGTAAAGGACAATCATAGAGGAAAAAGTTCGCACATCATAACAATCGAAAAGTGCTATATTATTGAAACTCAGCACGTATGAGCGGCAGGGATAGGTTCCCAAAACACCTTGGTAAATACCGTCGCCGGTATAATAGTTCGGATAAATGTCGCGGTAGCAAGCAAAGATGGTGTTGGGGAAGAGCATGCTGCTGGGAAGCGAGGAACTGAACGACCAGGCGCAGCTGCCACCCGCAACGCTGGTATTGAAAGTGGCTACGGAGTTGGCTCCGGGAACGATTTGATTGTAGGTTTGTCCGTAGTAACAGAAGCCGAAGGGGAGGGTGAGAACTTCGCCCCAAGTGTCGTCGGTGGCATTGGTGAAGATGCGCGTTCCGGCGGTGTAGCTGTAGGGCGGAGCGTAAGGAATGGACATGACGGTGTAACTGTTGGTTTGGAGTGCGGTGGCCACGGCATTCGCTTCGAGGGTGATGGTGGTGACATCGCAGTCGGCATTGATGGTGGTAAGCCCGGTGCCGAGTTCCGCCGGTGACACACTGGGGCAGCCGCTTTCCCCGCAGTCGATGACATTGACGGTGATGCTGGCAGTGCTTGTGCTTCCGGAACAGTTGGCGGTAACTCTGTAAGTTGTTGATTGCGTAGGTGATACGTTGATAGTCGCCCCAGTCGCGCCGGTACTCCAAGTATAGGTGGCATTGGTGCAACCGCGACAGTAGACCAGCGCTTCCCAACCATCATAGGTCACACTGCCGTCGGATTCGAAAACAACGGTGAGCCGGTCTCCTGTAGAGGTAAAGGTCAATCCATCGAGGCCGCTGTAAAGGTTGCCGGAATTGAGCAACGTTCCCGATGTCGTTCCGTCATAAATGTAAATTTCATCCCAACTGTCTTCAACATCAACATATTGAAATTCAATGGTTATAGGACTTCCGTTGGACGAAATGAAGGTCCGAGTATAGGTGCTGTAGGATTCGTATGAATAATTCGGCCCGCCTTCGTCGTAAAAGCAGATAGTATTGCCACAACTTACAGTGGTGGTACCGCTACTCATGTATAAAGTCTGACTGCAACTTCCTGCCGGAGCGTTGAATGAGGCCGTGAGTTGGGCACTATTCCCAGAACAAACGGAGGTCACTCCATCAATAAATACGTTCTGGCAAAATGTATAACTTATTGTTATACAAATAGATATAATTAGAAGGAATATTTTTTTTATCATTGTGAAAAGCTGATTTTTAGTAAATATTTTGCAATGCAAAAAACAAGTCGGCAAATATACGATTAAAACTCGAAAATGTTGCCTTTATCATTAAGAAAAATTAACTTAGGAATGAATTATAATTTGTTGAACTTATGATTTTTGTGCGTATTTTTGCGAAATTATGCTGAAATTTGACTAATGTGGATTTTTGTGTTGTAAGGAATTGATTGTCAGTTTTTTTTATTGAATATATTGAAATAAACGAAGAATAAAAATTTCATACTAAAATGAAAATTACCGTCATCGGTTGCGGAAACTCCGGTTTGATTCATGCAGCCAAGTTAATTGAAAATCATCACCAAGTCGCGTTGTTAAAGACTTCCAATGCGACTAACAATGAATTTTATAATGTCATTGAAAAGGAGCAAGGTTATAATGTGAAGGATGAAACCAACGGGGGACATCGTTTTTTCGTTCAACCGGAATTCATCACCAAGGATGTTAAGAAGGCCATTGAATTCGGTGATATTTTGATGGTGACGACCACCACGAGCCAGCATGAGCATGTGGCGAAGCTGATTGCGCCCTATGTGCGTGATGGACAATTGGTTGTGTTAGTTCCCGGTTACATGGGGAGTTTGATTTTCAAGCGTTTTATAAAGAAAGATGTGATTTATAGTGAATGGGAGACGACGGCTTACAATGGACGCATCGTGGATTCGATGTATGTGCGCATCACTTTCTATAATCCGAGAAATGCAGTTTCCGCGCTCCCTGTTTCCGCGCTCCCGCAGGTCGTTGACACCCTCTCGAAATGTTTCTCCAACACCCAATACACCCGCAAAAACATCCTCGAGTCGGCCCTTCACAACCCCAACATGATCGTCCACCCCATCGGCATCATTTTTTCCGCCTCTCGCATAGAGCACAGCGGGGGCGAATTTTGGATGTATCGCGAAGCCTTTACCAACTCTGTTGTCAATGTCATCAATGCTTTCGACGTGCAGAAGAATAAGATACTCAATGCTTTCGGCTGCGATTCGCTCGACTATTTCGAAGCTGCCAAGTGGCGCAACACCGATGACCTCACCCAAGATGCCATGGACGTGTTCCGCTCCTTCGCTGCTTCTTCCAACAAAGGTCCCTCTTCCATCAACCATCGTTATTTCCACGAAGATATTCCCATGGGCCTCGGCCTCTTTATCTCCATCGGCAAAATCGTTGGAGTTGACACCTC
This sequence comes from Bacteroidales bacterium, assembly GCA_024400785.1. Classification (GTDB taxonomy): domain Bacteria; phylum Bacteroidota; class Bacteroidia; order Bacteroidales; family WCHB1-69; genus UBA1756. The sequence continues at coordinate 16,604 of JAKSME010000021.1, read as the reverse complement.
CATCCAAGAGTCTATCGCTACACTCGCTTCTGCATTGATTTGTAAGGACTTGCGTCAAGATTCCCGTACCATTCAGTCGCTCCTCCAAAAAGAAACTGTTACTATCGACGACATTAAAAAGGCTATTACGGAACTTTAATCCTTGGGCAGACTCATGGCGCAAAACAGTCTGAAAGAGAAAACCATTGCTGGAATGTTGTGGAGCAGTGTCGGAAGACTCGGCACCATGATTGTCAACTTCCTGTCTAACTTGGTGTTGGCGCGTTTGTTGATGCCCGATGACTTCGGCTGTATCGCCATGTTGTATGTATTCATCGCCATTTCCGGCATCTTCATCAATGGCGGTTTGGGCTCCGCGCTGATACAGCGGAAAAATCCAACCCATTTGGATTACACTACTGTTTTTTACTGGAATCTTGTTGTTTCCATCCTTTTTTATTTCATTCTCTTTTTTTCCGCCCCGGCCATCTCGCGTTTTTATGCCATGCCTCAGCTGACGGCCGTTCTGCGTGTCCAGAGTTTGACACTTTTCATCCAGTCTTTCAATATCGTTCAAGCTACACAACTTCAAAAACAACTGAGATTCAAAGAGTTATCTATTAGAAATCTCATTGCTGCCATCATTGGCATGATTGTGGGTGTGGCCATGGCGTACAGCGGTTACGGGGTGTGGAGCTTGGTGGCCTCCTCGCTCTGCGGCGCCGTGGCCAGCGTGCTTTTGTTGTGGTGGATGAGCAGTTGGCGGCCAACTTTCGAATTTAGTTGGGAGTCGCTGAAGTCTCTTTTTACTTTCGGCGGACTGATGTTGCTCTCTTCTTTGGTGGAAACCATTTATGTGAATTTGCAGCGTTTGGTGATTGGCAAAATGTACACGGCCAGCGATTTGGGCTATTTCAATCAGGCCAAGAAGTTGGAAGATGTGCCCACCACCACGCTCTCAACCATTGTGAACGAGGTGTCGTATCCCGTTTTTTCGCAACTGCAGGACGACCACTCGCAGTTGCTTCGTGCTTTGCGCAAAAACATCAAAGCCATCACTTACCTCAATTTCCCGCTGATGCTGTTGCTGTTGGTGATTGCCCAGCCGTTGATCACTTTTCTCTACACGGACAAATGGGCTGATGCCGCTCCTCTCTTCCAAATTATTTGTGTGAGTGGCGCCATTTATACACTCAACACATTGAATACCAATATTATGAAATCTTTGGGAAAAGGAAAATTATTCTTTTTTATCCAACTTTTTAAAAGAATATTGGGTATTGGAATGATTTTTGTCGGTGCCCAATTCGGTGTCATCGGTGTGTTGTACGCGATGGCCGCCTTTGGTTACATTTGTTATATCATCAATGCTGTAGTTGTTGGCAGATTAATTAATTACGGATTGTGGAAGCAGATGCGTGACTGGCTCGGTTGTATGTGTCTGACAGTCTCTGTTTCTTGCTTGACTTGGGGATTTTCCTTCATTGGGAATATGAATCCCTACTTGATGATGGTTCTGCAAATCTGCATTTTTGCCATCGCTTATTTCGGACTTTCCATGCTTTTCAAGCTGGAAGGATTTTCCATTTATAAAGAAATCGCCATTTCCAAATGGCAGGAATTAAAAAATCGTCGAAACCGTTAGAATTGTAATATGCTTATCGAAATTCTCAAATCCCGTTATCTGAAAGTCAGATACCAAAACGACATTCAAAATATTCGTGGCAAAATGAAGCAGTGCGACTTGGTGCCGCTGACTTCCGCGCAAAAAAATGACATTCAGGCCTTTTATCAGAAAATGTTGGGCCAGAATGTGCCGACGTATTGGCATGAATATTTCTTTTCAAGAAATGGAAATTTCTCTGTAAAATACATTCCCACATGTATTTACCATCAGCAAATCATATACAAGCTGAATCAGTTCGGTGTCCGTCATGCCTACGTGGACAAGGGAATTTACGACATTTATTTCCCAGATGTCAACCGTCCGCAGACGATTGTGAAAAACATGAATGGTTATTATTACGACGGGCAGAAGGCCATCAGCTATGCGGAGGCCCTGGAACGTTGCCAGAACTTGAAAGCTGCTGTGTCTAAGCCATCTACGGAGGGAATGTGGGGAGAAGGCGTGCGCGTTTTTCATACGGAAAATGGTCGTATGAACGGCGACGGCATGACGATGGAGGAACTTTTTAGCAGTTACGGCAAAAATTTCATTATTCAGGAAAAGATTGAACAACATGCTGATATGGCGAAACTTAACCCGACATCGCTCAATACTCTGCGTGTGCTCTCTTATCGTGACCAAAACGGGGTTCACATTCTGTATGTGGTGGTGCGCATCGGCAGAATGGGTAAGCAGGTGGACAATGAGACGGCCGGCGGCATCAATGCCGACATCGATATTGCCAGCGGCACGATTCTCGACTGCGCCTACGGCACGCCTGCCGAAAAGCGAATTGAAACCACTGACTGCGGAACGGTGCTGAAGGGGTTTGCCATCCCATCCTTCGACAAGGTTGTGGCGTTGGTGAAGGAACTTCATGAACGGCTTCCGTACTTCAATCTCATCGGTTGGGATTTCGGTGTGGATCAAAATAACGAACCCGTTCTGATTGAGTGGAACCGTGCTCCCGACCTGAGCCAAACCGCCCATGGCCCGGCTTTCGGCGACATGACTGAAGAAATTCTTTTGAGCTTGAAACATAGAAAAAATTCCGTCTTAAACAATTTGTAATTTCTCTATTTTATTGATATCATGAAAGATAAAATCATGAATAGCAAAATTTCGAAAATCGCCATTTTGGTCGCGTTGACCATCATCGCTGCTTCATACCTTCCATGGATTTATTTGAAACCGGCTTATTACATTTTCCGTTATGTGGTGATGGCTGTTCTGGGCGTTGCTTTTGTGTTGACCTGCTCCTTTAAAAGGATATTATCATCGAGTTTTTTGAAAATTTTCCTTGTTACCATTGCGGTGGTTTTTGTGGAATTTCTCTTTTTCAAAATCTTTAGTCTCAAATTCCATTTCGAGGATTTGAGTCAGTTGATTATCGCCTTTTTTTGTCTCACTTTGGGGATGAACATGGAACCGAATTTGAAATTTTGGACCAATGCCTCCTATTATTTTACGGTTTGTTTGGTGGTGATGGGGCTCATCAATTGCGGTTATTATGCGAAAGGCTTCTATGTGCCGGAGTATTACTTGTTGAATGAGGGGAAAAATCAAATTGGGGCGTTGATTGCGATTGGCGCAGCATCGCTCTTCTTTTTCGGTATGAAAAGCAAGGAAATGCGTACCCACTTTTGGATCATTTTCTTTCTCGCCTTTGAAATCCTACTGATGATACGCGCCCGTTCCGCCTTTTTCGCGCTGTTGGCCTGCGTCGTTCTTGTCATCATCAAAGAATCCAATTGGAAATGGAAGTGGAGCCCGAAGACGGTCCTTTCCATCATCGGTGTGGTTTTTATCAGTTACATCTTGTACACTGGCTTCATTGGCAACGAACTCCATACCTTCTTCAGCGGTGGTAAAAATCTGCATACCAACGCTTCTGACGCATTGACTTCCAACCGTTTGGAAAGAGACTCCGAGGGAATGATGCAAGTGGTGCGACACCCGCTTTCCAATGAACTTTCCAAATCTTCCGGCATAAAACTGATTCACAATTACTGTATCCTCCGTCTTGTTCGCTATGGCGTGTGGTCGCTGCCGTTCATCCTTTTCTATATCTATTTCGGTGTGAAAACGCTTTGCGGAGTATTCAAATCCTGGCGCATGGATATCACCCAGGTCGGCTTCGTCGTTTGCTGCCTGCCTTTCATCGTTAGCTTCTTCGAACCTTCCTTCCCGTATGGCCCAGGAGAAGTGCAACTGCTTGTATTTCTGTTGCTTGGGTACTCCATGCGATCGTATATCCCACTTTATCATCCTGAAAATGACATTGAATACAAAGTCTGGTATGAAGAATTGAAGGACTTTGTTGTTTCTAAAAAAATGAAAAAATAGGTATGAATTTACGCTCAACGCCCAATCTCTATTTTCGTTACCTCTTAACGTGGATTTCTCCGCGCCTGAATATCAAATTTTTCTTCAAAAGATGTCATAAAAGATGGCCTAACTTGAAGAATCCCAATACGTTGGATGAAAAAATCCAGTGGATGAAGTTGCATTATTACAAAGACAACGCGTTGGTTTGCCAGTGCGCCGACAAATTCCGTGTGCGCGAATATGTCGCCTCTTGTGGTTTGGATTTCATCCTTAACGACTTGATAGCCACCTATAAAAGTGCAGCAGAAATTAACTGGGACGCGCTTCCGGAAAAATTTGTGCTGAAATGGAATTTTGGCTGCGGCGGAAATGTGATATGTGCCGACAAGTCGAAATTGGATAAGCAGCAGGCTGTCAGTGAGTTGAATTATTTCCAAAAGATAAAGGCCCATTTAATTGCGGCGGAACCGCAGTATAAAATGGAGAAGGTGCTCTTGTGCGAAAAGTTCATTGAGACGGCCGACGGGAATGCTCCTGTCGATTACAAATTTTACTGTTTCAACGGTGTGGCCAAGTATGTTTTGTGCTGTGTGGGCAGGGGAGAACGCGAAAAACCGGCTTTCTTCTTCTTCGACAGAAATTGGCAGCTGCAACGCTTGAACCGCAGCTCGTTGAACCTGCCAGATGATTTTACCGTGCCCAAACCCGATGGCATGGACCAACTGTTTGAATATGCCGAAAAACTCTCCGCCCCCTTCCCGTTTGTCCGCGCCGATTTTTACCTGGAAAATGGCAAGGCCTACTTTGGCGAACTGACTTTCACCCCTGGCGGAGGCTTCGACTCGGGCCGACTTCCATCGAGCGACGAACTTTTTGGCAGTATGGTGAAACTTCCTGAATAATTGTTAGTTAGTGTTGATTTGTGATGAAGATACTTCATTTATGTAATGATTTTGCCGGCAGCGCTGTCCATTCGGAATTGTATAGCCGTTTGGATCAATTCGGCGTTGAACAGGTTGTTTATTGCCCCATCCGTAATGCCAAGTTGGAAGGCAATAACTTTTTTGAAGGAAAGAATACCGAAATAATCTACTCCAACCTTATAAAGTTGCACCATCGTCTTTGCTTTCACTTGAAAATCAATGATATAGTGAAAGATGTGGAGAAGAGGGTGAATCTGTCGGAAGTGAATTGCATACATGCGACCACACTTTTCAGTGATGGCGCTGTGGCGCTGAAACTGAAACAAAAGTACGGAATCCCGTTCATTGTCGCTGTTCGCAACACCGATGTCAACGTCTTTATGCGTTTCACCCCGCATCTTTGGAATGTTCACCGCGAGGTGATTCAGGCGGCGGAAAAAGTCATCTTTATTTCCCCCAACCTCCAACATCGCGTGGCCAACCATTGGACCCTTTCCAAACAGCTCAGCCTCTTGGAACAAAAGGGAGAAGTGGTGCCTAATGGACTGAGTGACTTTTGGTTGCAAAATATCGACACGCATCATACTGCCGCTGAGCCGTATAGCATTGTTTATGTCGGCAAGTTTGATACCAACAAGAATGTTTTGCGCTTGATGCACGCTGTTTTCCGGCTGCGTTCCACAATTCCCAACATTCACTTGAGTTTAGTTGGCGGTGGAGGTGAACAGGAACATACTGTGAAGCAGTTAGTTGAACATTTTCCAGCACTTTTTTCCTATCATGGAAAAATTGTCGACAAGGCCTTGTTGCGGAATGTCTACCGTAAAAATCGTGTTTTTGCGATGCCTTCCAAAAAAGAGACTTTTGGGCTGGTTTATTTAGAGGCCATGTCGCAAGGGTTGCACGTGCTGTATACTCGCGGTGAGGGGATTGACGGAATGTTTGACAAGAAGGTGGGGGAGGCCGTGAATGCGCTTTCTGAAGAGGAAATTTGCGAGGGTTTGGAAAAAATATTGTTGCATCCGGAGGAGTATGAAAATTTGCAACCTATTGATTTTGAAGGTTTTGATTGGAAAAAGATTGCACATTTGTATTTGGGGATTTATGAGAAAATCATTCAGAATTCATAATGCTTAATTCATAATTACTACTGATGCAATAAAAAGGCAGAATAAAATATTCATATTACCACCCCTGCCCCTCCTTAAAAAGGAGGGGAATTAACCTTCCTAACATTATATTTTACTCATTATCAAATATTTAATTCTAACAAACAAAATAATCGTGCAATAAATAAATTCCTCGCTGACCCTTCCCCTCCTTAAAAGGAGGGGATAAAGGGGTGGTAATATGAAATTCAAATCAATAAATAAGAAAAGATTTTAATACACTATAAATTAATGACTTGTAGGATTCCATTAATAATTATTGCATCACTGGTAATTCATAATGCAAAATGATTTATTCAATGATTTGCATTTAGCATTAATAATTTAGCATTCAACCATATATAATATAGTAGAAGATGATTAGCGTAGTAGTTCCTATTTACAACGAGGAAAAATATATTGATAAATGTGTGCAATCGATTGTCGCACAAGACTTTCCGAAGGATGAGCTGGAGGTGGTGTTTGTGGATGGGATGAGCAAGGACCGCACGCGCGAAATTTTGGCTGCTTGGGTGGAAAAGTATCCTTTTATGCGGGTGGTTGACAATCCCCGTCAGATTGTGCCGCCGGCGATGAACATCGGCATCCGCGCCGCTCACGGCGACATCATCATTCGTTTGGATGCCCACGCCGCCTTTCCCACCAACTACTTCTCGGAATTGGTGCATCATCTCAACGCGTTGGATGCCGACAACGTGGGCGGTGTCTGTCGCACGCTCCCGATGGCCGACACCCCGCTTTGCCGCAGCATCGCCGCGGTGCTCAGTTCCCCCTTCGGAATGGGAAATTCCTATTTCCGAATCGGTTCCGACCAGATCCGCCAGGTGGACACTGTCCCCTTCGGCTGTTTCCGCCGCTCTCTCTTCGACCGCATCGGTTTCTTTGATGAGGAACTTATCCGTAACCAAGACGATGAGTTCAATGGACGAATTGTTAAAAACGGCGGCAAAATCTTCCTGCTTCCCCATCTCGTTATCGATTACTTCGCTCGCGACAAAGTGAAAAAAGTGTGGAGCATGTTTTACCAATACGGATTATTTAAACCATTGGTAAACAAAAAGTTGGGAAGCCCAGCCACGCTCCGCCAATTCTTTCCGATGCTCTTCGTGTTGGGGCTGGTTCTCGGGTTGGCACTTTCATTTGTCAGTCGTTGGATTCTGATTCCCTACGTGGCTGTGGTGGCGCTTTACCTGCTGCTTTCTTTCGGAATCGGCATCAAGACCGCATGCCGTGAGCATTGCTGGCCGATGGCGTTTCAGATGCCGTGGCTCTTTTTCGTCGTTCATTGCGGTTATGGTATCGGCTACCTGCAAGGAATCGCCAAAGTATTGCTACACAGAAATTTCGTGGTACAAAGCAAACGATAAACGGAAAGTTGAAAGTTGAAAGTGGAAAACTGCATTGTGCATTAAGCATTAAGCATTATGCATTAAGCATTGTGCATTAAGCATTGTGCATTAAGCATTATGCATTGTGCATTAATTTTTTTCCTATTTTTGCAGCTCCAAATCATAAAATTCCCCCAAAAATGAAGCGGCACTTCCTTCTTTTATTATTTGTAATATTTTCAATATCAACTTGTTGTGCGCAAGAACCCAGTTCGGAACTAAAAGAAAAGTTTTTTTCAACTTGCAGCAATACGCGTAGTGGAATCTTGAAAGACCTTCGCACCGATGCCAACGTGTACGTCTGCCTCACCCGCCTCATCGGCCAGTGTGATTCCATTCTCGCTATCACGCCCAACCAAAAATCCGTCCTCGTTGAAAAGGCCATCTGGGAAAACTATCTTGCCGTCTTCCTCGCCCACTATACTGCCACTTTGGGTGACAAAGTTGAGTGGATTACCCCGGGTACTCCCCTCGATAGCAACGATGTCACCACGTGGGACGGGCACTATTTCAACCAGCAGATCATCCGCCACTTCGAGGCCTCCTTGAAAAATGATGATATTTTACAAAGTATTGATATTCTGCAATATAACGAGTTCTTGAATAGCGATTACAATTGCCAGTATCTGCCCACACTTTACAATTTCTTGGCCTACAACTATGCCTTTTGCTTGCAGAATTTCCGCCCGTGGACGTGGCACCCCTTTTCTTTCAGCGATACCAACTACCTGACCACTTCCGAACAATTCATCACCTACGAAATCCCCTGCATTGATGCCGAGGCGCCGGAATATAAGTTTATGCGGCTGTGCCAAAAATTGGAAAACGTCAACCGCGATGGCGGCTATTTTGACGCCATGATTTTCTGGAACATGGAACGTGTTCTTTTCATTAAGAAAAAGAATTCCGATGAGCATTCAAACGACTTGTTAATCAATTGTTTAGAAAAAATTACCGTTCAATATCCACACTCGGTTGCATACAAGGGAATATGTGCCCAATTGGCAGATGCCTACCTGAAAAGCAATCGCCAAGTTGCTTTTGACATCGGTCGGAAGTACTTGGAAGAGTCGGGGCTGTATTACCAAATCAAGGGTAACGGCCAAACGTGGGAAGAGTGGTTCGAAGAGCCCAGTGTAAGTGCGGATTTCGTCGAGGGCAACAACCTCGTGATGCTTTCCCGCATCGTATCCCGGCAGACGGATTCTCTTTATGCCTATTTCTTTTTGCCCAAAAAGGAAAAAAAGCGCGACAAAATTAATCATCACGAATTGCTCCGCATTCGGCAGAGGGAAATCGTTTACGACACGCTCATCCACATCAGCCACGGCAGCGACTACGGATACGACACCACGATTGTGCTTTTCCCACCGCTTTCCGAAGGAAGTTACCTCTTCATTCTCAGGAACAAACCCTTGCTGGAACCGGACGAAGACGAACACATCTACCTGAAAGACAGTGTTAAAACACGTGGCTGGTGGAAGGTTGAAAATTCCAAAACGCTGCTGGTTCAGGCGGACAACCGCGTTACGTTAATCTGTGTGGACGGTCGCGACGGCTCGCCATTGCCCCACCAGATTCACAGTCTGTTCCGTGAAAACGATTATTTTTGGCCTACGTATGTCAGAAGTTTTATGAGTAAAAAGGACGGCCGCGCTTCTGCGAAAATCTCGCCTCTCAAGGATTACCAAGTGGACAATTGGGAGAATACCATTTACATTTCCAACGGGTACAGGGAAAGAGGGTGGCGTTTCGCGTCTGCCATCAACACCGACCGAAAAATCTACCGACCAGGGCAAACCGTCAATTTCAAAGTGACGATAGAAAAAAACAATTCCAAAAATCAGGTCAAGGGCTTTTACAAAAACAGAAAAGTCAACGTGAGTTTTTATCAAGGGGACAATGATATTTATAAAAAGACATTGAAAACCAATAAATTCGGTTCCATTGCCGATAGTTGCGTGCTTCCGGAAAATGTGGAACCGGGCGAGGTCATTATCCATGTTGCCAAAAATCACAAGGGAATAAAAATACGTAATTGGCGGTATTATTACAGGTATCGTGGCTATTACGACCGTAAGCACCGCCGTAGATTTATGGGCGGATGTGCTTTGCAAATCGAGGAATACAAGCGTCCGCAGTTTGAGATTACGTTGGAAAAGCCCGAGGGGAGTTATGCGTTGGGCGACAGTATTCGTGTGTGCGGGCGGGTCAAGGCGTACGCCGGATATTCGCTGGCCGAATCCCAAGTGAACTATTCGGTTTTCGGTTGGGATTTTGTGGCCAAAACGGGAACTGCCACCACTGATGCGGACGGCAATTTCGAATTTTGGTTCCATACGCCCGAAATTTCAAAATTGAATAATCTAAGATTCGATGTAATCGCCTCTGCCACAGATGTTACTGGCGAAACTCAGGAGGCGCAAATCCATTTTGACGTTGAAATGCTGCCGTACAAGTTGAACGTGGAAATCCCTTCCATTTATTTTGAGGAAGAATTTCCAACGCGGGAGGTGGTTGTCAGTGCCGTGAATTCTGCCGGGAAGTTGCAGAATGTGACGGCACACTATACCATTGAAAAAATCATCCAGCCGCAACGATTCTTTCACACAGCTCCTTTCTTTTGCGCAAGGACAACCGAGCAATTGGGCGAAAAGTTCTCGCTCTGGGCGTTCAACAACGAAAACTTGCCGTCTGCTTGGCCCAGCGTGGGTGTGGTGGCGGAAGCTGATGTTGAGATTGCAGGGAATGGATGGTTCACTCTTCCGAAACTTCCTTCTGGCGCGTATCGTTTGTTTGTAAAATCACAATCTTCTAATAATAAAGAAGTTGTGAATGAAAAATACTTTTTCGTTGGACATTTGGACGACACGCTTTCACCAGTGTACGAAGGTGTATGGGGGTGGGTGGACAAAACGGCGGCTGCACCGGGCGATACGCTCCACTTCCACGTTGGAACGGCCATCCCCAATGCCACCATCTTTGTGGATCTTTTCAACTCGGAAAGGTCCGTTGAAAGTTTCAATATCGTTAATAAACAGCATTTTGCATTTGATTATGTGGTAAAAAAAGACGACACCATCCGCTTGCAACTGGTGGCCAACTGCGTGCATCTGGGCGAGCATTTTACTGCTTCCACGGAAACGCAACTCCGTGAGTTGCCGAAAGTTACATACGAGTGGGAAACCTTCCGCAGTAACCTGCTGCCCGGAGAACAGACCACTTTCCGTTTGCGCATCACCAACAGCGACGGCACGCCCGCAGATGCCGAAGTGCTTTGCTATATGTACGACGCTTCACTCGATGTTTTCGCCCGCAATCCCATCGTCAATTTGAGGCAACACTATCGCCCCGACAAGGTCGCAACGGAACGCATCCCCTACAAATTCAATTACATTCATGATTATAAGGCGAGAATTTCACCCCACAATCTTACCGGTTACGAATTCGCCTTGGTGCCGCAATGGAAGTGCGCTCCTTCTCGCTATTCCTATAGCGATTATTCCTGGTTCGGCATCTCGTCACCTTTATCGAATTCTTGGCGTTCTGCTCCCTGCCATACGCAAACCATGACAGTGCGCGGAAACCGCAGCGACGGTCAGAGGACAATTATCGACGGAGTGGTTGTCCGTAGTGGCAACGACCATGTGTCGGAGGCATTAGCAAGTTCGGAAGGAGTGACTTCAGTGGACGGACAAATGCACCGCGTAAGCGGGAACCGCAGTCAGTCGGAAGCTGCTTCCGAATCTGTGGATGAGAAATTCAGTCCGCGCACCAATTTTGCGGAAACGGCTTTCTTTTATCCTTTTCTAAGGACGGATGAAAATGGGGTTGTTGAAGTGAAATTTACCATTCCGGAATCGCTAACACGTTGGAAGATACAGGGGTTGGCCCACACGCTCAAACATGAATCGTGTGTCATTCTTGACACCCTCCGCACCAGCAAACCGCTGATGGCAGTCACCAACCTGCCGCGTTTCGTCTATGAGGGCGACACGCTTCAATTTTCCGCCAAAGTGGTGAATACCAAAGCGTGGAAACAAAGTTGCGTAGCCGAATTACATATTATTAACCCGTTGAATCAGAGTGAGATAGTGACCGGTGAACGGACGTTTGTGTTGGACAGCAACGGGCAGTATCTTTTCCAGCTTGTGGTGGTTGTGCCCGAAAGTGCGAGCGCGCTCACTTTCCGCTTCGTGGCACGGGGCGAGGGAGAAAATGTGAAATTCAGCGATGGCGAAGAATGCACAATCCCGGTGCTTACCCGCCGAATGCTCGTGAGCGAAAGTGCACCTTTCTTCAATACCCAAAAAGGAAGTAAGAAATTTACATTCAATCATTTACCAAAAATCAGTAGCAATCTGCTAAGTTACCGCCTCGTGTTCACACCGCAGCCCGCCTGGAATGCGTTGACCGCACTCCCGACGCTCTTGAATCCCGAGTACGAAAGCATGGACCAACTTTGCAATCAACTGATAGGCAGCGCGATGCTGCTGCAGATTGACCGCACGACCGGCATCCGGAACTGGCTGCACATTGAGGCGGACAGTGCGAGACAGAGGGAAATCGATGCGCGCAAGCAGTTGTGGAATGACAACCCGTGGCTTTGTCGCGTGCAGACGACTGAGGACGAAAGTCTGCAGTTGGAGGCACTATTGAAGGCCGACCGTTTGCAACAGAATCTGAACCAGATGCAGCGCAAACTGGTGCAGGGACAAAATGCCGACGGCGGCTGGCCCTGGTTCAAAGGCGGCAACTCCAACACTTATATCACGCGGCGCATCCTGATTGAAATCGGTCGCGCAAAAGCTTTGGGCTGGGGCGATGACTTGAAGATTTCCACCCAAAAGGCACTGCAGTGGGATGCCAAGAATGTAAAGAAAAATTATGAGTACCTTAAAGAGAAACATCCTGAATTGTTGCTTGGCAATTGTTTAAATTACAATATCTTACAATATTTACTCGCTCGCAGTTACTATTTGAGTGGTACTCATTATAACACGGAGGCCGACCAGTTTTATATGCAGCAACTGAGTGTTTACGCCGAGGGCTTGTCCACTTGGTACGAACAGGCGATGGCCGCGCTGACCCTGTATGCGGCGGGCGACACCATTATCGCTAAATCGCTGATGGAAGGCATTAAGCGGGCTGCACGCCACTCAGATGAGCTGGGAATGTATTGGAAGGATGAGGTGCGACGGGACTTCTTTTTCGCCTACCATGTTTCGAACATCGACCGCCAAACCTTGATGATTGAGGCATTTGAGAAAATTCTGAAAGATGAGGAATCGGTGAGGGAGATGAAATTGTGGCTGTTGCAACAGAAGCGCGGCCAGCATTGGGAGGATTCTCCCGTAACCGCCAATGCGTGCATGGTTTTACTGACTGATTACCAACAGGTTGAACAATCTGCCGACACCATCAACTTGCAGATTGGCCATGCTTCCATTTCCGTTGTAGACACTTTGCAGGCACCGATTTGGCGCGATATGCTGACGGAAAACATTGATGGAAAGGATATTACGCTGTCTCAATCCACCGACGGATTTACCTACGGCACGTTGATGTGGCAACAGTGGCGGGACTTGGACAGCATTGTGGCCGAAGACGGCAGCCGTCCGCTGGCGGTAGAACGCAAGTTGTGGCGGGTGGTCACCGATGCACAGCGCGGCGACGTATTCCAGCCCGTGACCGAGGAAATGGTGTTGCGGCCGGGTGACAGAGTTCGCGTCCAACTTGTCGTTACCGCCGACCGTGACATGGAGTACGTGTGGCTCAAGGACTTGCACTCCGCGGCCTTCGATGCGAGAGGGCTTGCCTCGGGCTTTAGGTACGAAGGCATATATCATTACCGTACCGTCCGCGACGAGTCCGTCAACTACTTCTTTGAATCTTTTCCAAAGGGGAAATGGACTTTTGAATATGAATTGTACGTAATGCAAACCGGCACGTTTTCAGATGGTTACGCGGAGGTAAAATGTATTTTCAATCCAGAATTTTCAAACCACAGCGCGGCGAAAGGGAAGGTGAAAATCGATTAAACGGTTAACGGCGTGGAAACGGTTAATTTGGGTGAATGAGAGGCGATTTTTGAAAAACATAAGTATGAGTCGGTTTTTTCACATTATTTTACTGATTTTATTGCTGGGTACGCCAGGCGCTCAATCTCATCAAAGGTTTGAAAGCTATTCCGTGCATCGCTTGAAGTGGGGGTATCATTATCGGGCATTCGGCAGCGATTCCGTGTGTATGGATAGCGGTAATGGTTATCTTGTGAAAAAAAGAGTTCATATTCGTGATTTGGAAGATGAAAAATGTGCTGCTTTTGCTTCCGATTCTGATGTTATCTATTCCGAATCTTGTGATTGGCAACGATTGTCAGTTTCTGGTAATGAAGTCGTTAGAGTGACGTTCAGGTGTGTTTTAAATGATAAGGAGAACGATTGGCTGGTGGTTTCTCGAAAAGATACGGTTCCACCGCTTAACTCTGGATATCGTTTTGGTAAATGTGATAATTATGCTTTTGGGGAAGACTCTATTGTAAGAATGGTATATCATATCGCGAAAGAAGTGAATGTTTACCAATTGAAGTTAGTCGGCCGCAAGGTCTATTTCGATACTTGGCTTGGTCAAAGCGACGATAATGGCTTGTTTACTTTTGATGTCCCCGTCGGCGAGGATAGCTTTTACGGGTTCTATTTATCGGATGGTTATGTGCGTTGGTTCAGTTTCTTTTCCGAGAAGACGAGAAAAAATATTGACGAGAAATCTAAAAGATTTTGGATGAAAATGGATAAAAGGTTGAAAAAGATGAAGTAATTCCTGTTAATGTGAAGTTTGGAAATGTGCTGCTTCGTATTCTTATAAAGAATATCTTATCCAATACTAATATCAATGATGAAACGCTTATTTCATATCATTTTATTCTTTATCATAACTCACGCTGGTTTTGCGCAGGGTGTTTATTTCGGATACCCACGCGAAGGCGCCAAGTTGCAAGAAGGTGATAGAATTCTCCTTAATATCCCCATTTATCGGGATTGGTACTTTTTCCCCGACGGAGGAATCGCAGAGCTGGCCACTTTCATCAGCAGTGACACCACGCTCTTTTTCGAAATCAAAATCCGTGAAGGGTGGGGCGCCGCGGATTATGTGCAACGCCATACTGAATTTTTGGCTGAGTGTATGACAGATGAATTGTTGCAACGTTGTGATTGTCATAACTATACTATCATTGGGCTGGGTAAAACACATCCTATCTTTTTAGATGAAAAAGATGAGAAATACAAAGCGATGAATACCATGATGGAAATTGTGGTGACGAAAAAACAACGGTGAACAAGCGTAAAAAAAAGAGGCGCACGGGAATGCGTCTCTTTTCAACAAAACATACTAATTTTTTGAGAATTATCTCATTTTGCTCCACAAAGTTGCGGGCAATTGGTCGATGTTGATGCGGTGTTGCTCCATTGTGTCGCGCTCGCGGATAGTTACGGTGTTGTCTTCCAGAGTCTGGTTGTCAACGGTGATGCAGAACGGTGTGCCGATGGCGTCCTGACGACGGTAGCGGCGTCCGATGGCGTCTTTTTCGTCGTACTGACAGAGGAAGTCGCCCTTCAGCAAGTCCATGATTTCGCGGGCCTTTTCCGGCATGCCGTCTTTCTTCACCAGCGGCAGAACGGCGGCTTTCACAGGGGCCAACTTGGCGGGCAGGCGCAAGACTACGCGAATACTGCCGTCTTCCATCTGTTCTTCGGTGTAGGCGTGACTGAAAACGGCCAGGAACATACGGTCAACGCCGATGGAAGTCTCAACCACGTAAGGAACGTAGCTTTCGTTGGTTTCGGGATCGAAGTAGCGGAGTTTCTTGCCAGAGAACTCTTCGTGGCGGCTGAGGTCGTAGTTGGTGCGAGAGTGGATGCCTTCCAATTCCTTGAAACCAAAGGGGAACTTAAATTCGATGTCGGTAGCGGCATTGGCGTAGTGGGCCAATTTTTCGTGGTCGTGGAAACGATAGTTTTCCTCCGCAATGCCCAACGACTGGTGCCAAGCGATACGTTCTTTCTTCCAAAATTCAAACCATTTGAGTTCTTCACCCGGGCGTACAAAGAACTGCATTTCCATCTGTTCGAATTCGCGCATGCGGAAAATGAACTGGCGGGCAACGATTTCGTTGCGGAAGGCCTTGCCGATTTGTGCTATACCGAAGGGCAGCTTCATGCGGCCGGTCTTTTGCACATTCAAAAAGTTGACGAAAATGCCCTGGGCAGTTTCGGGACGGAGGTAGATGGTGTCGGCGCCTTCAGCCACGGAACCCATCTGCGTGCTGAACATCAGGTTGAACTGACGGACATCGGTCCAATTCTTGGTGCCGGAAATCGGACAGCAGATGCCGAGTTCTTCGATGAGGGCTTTCAATCCCACGAGGTCGTTGCGCTGCATGAGGTCGGCGTAGCGGGCGGTGATGTCGTCAATCTGCTGCTGGTAACCCATTACGCGGGCGTTGGTGCTGCGGTACATTTTTTCATCAAAGTTTTCAAAACGCTTTTTCGCCTTCTCAACCTCTTTGTTGATCTTGTCCTCGATTTTTGCAATGTGGTCTTCAATCAGCACGTCAGCACGATAACGTTTTTTGGAGTCTTTGTTGTCAATGAGCGGATCGTTGAAAGCATCCACGTGGCCTGATGCCTTCCAAATGGTGGGATGCATGAAAATCGCACTGTCAATGCCGACGATGTTTTCATGAAATTGAACCATCGCCTTCCACCAATATTGTTTGATGTTGTTTTTCAATTCCACGCCATACTGACCGTAGTCATATACGGCGCTCAGTCCGTCGTAAATTTCACTGGAAGGGAAAATATAACCGTACTCCTTTGCGTGGGAAATGATTTTTTTGAAAAGTTCTTCGTTGTTTGCCATAATATTATATAGTATTGATTTTTCTTTTTTCGGGGCGCAAAATTACAAAAATGTTGGCACTTCTCGTCGCCCCACCACCAGTTTTTTCACCATTATCATTCCTTTGTCTCTTTGTCTCTTCGTCTCTTTGTCTCTTTGTCTCTTCGTCTCTTCGTCTCTTCGTCCCTTCGTCCCTTCCCCTAATTAACCGTTTTCACGTTTAACCGTTTCCCCGAAAATTACTACTTTT
>JAKSME010000020.1 GCA_024400785.1 Bacteroidales bacterium | reverse complement strand
GACTTTCGACAACCTATTTGTTGAAAGCGAGCCGAGTGCTTCCACCGATACGACGACATCGAAAATGGATACAACGGCAACATCTTCCGATTGGCATCTGTTGGTGGATGAATTGGCTGTCGAAAATTCATCCATGCGCTATCTTGACCATACAATGCGCCAATTGGTGGAAGTTCCCATCCATCATATTGATATTCGTTCGAACAACTTCGATTTGGACAAACCTATTAGTTTGAAAGTCAGTGCATTGGTAGGCGAAGGCGGTGATTTGAAAGCCGATTGGTCGGGTAGCTTGTCTGACTTCAGCAACATGAAACTCATCGCGTCGTTGAAGAATTTCCAACTTGCGCTGGCCTCTCCGTACAGTGTGGAATATCTTGCATATCCGATTACCGACGGCGTCCTTTCCTTTGTGAGCATCAACACTTTGGAAAATGACATCATCTCCAGTCAAAACAAAGTGGACATTTACAACTGTCAGATGGATAAGAAGTTGAAGGATTTCAAACCGGAATACAACATTCCGATGCGTGCTGCGGTGTACATTTTGACCGACCGAAAGGGCAACATCCAACTCAATCTTCCCGTTACCGGCAATATCAACGATCCCACTTTTTCCTACAAAAAAATCATCTTTAAGACGCTTTGTAATTTGTTCGTGAAGGTGGTGGCTTCTCCGGTCGACTTCTTGGTAAAGGCCATTGGCGGAGAACCGGATTTGTTTGCCGATATTGTATATGATATTCATCCTCAGGGACTTGGAAGCGAATCTTCCGACAAATTGAATAAAATTGCTGCCGCAATGAAGGAAAAATCCGAAATCAAATTGTCTATCCAGCAGTCGGTGGATGTGGAGGAAAATATGCGAGAGTACGCATTGTTTAATGCCAAACGCGAATTTTATGTTCAAAAACATCCTGGCCAACTCAAGATGGAAGATTTCGAAAACATCCAGAAGGTGAAGGTTACCAATCCTGAGTTCGTTTCTTACGTGAATGGCCGAGCCGGAGATGCCAGCGGTGACATTTATGACAAATGTTTGTCGTTATACAACGGTGAAACCATCCGCCAGCAGATTGATGCCAACATTGAGCGCCGTAACCAGCAGATTGTAAATCAATTGGTGACACAAGGTGTCAGTTCCAACAGACTGAAAGTGCTTCCTTTGGGCAATAAAAAAACACCAAAGGGGAAAACTTTGGTGTCGTTTGATGTTGAAATGGATGAGGAATAAAATGCTTATTTGATTCTTCTGCAACGGCTTTCCAACTGGTTTGTTTTAATCAGTTTGTTGATGTCCTTTTCCGGATTTTCCCAAGTGTGACGCGGTCCGCAGTCCCACATTTCAGTGATAGGGTCTGTGTCCAACAATTTTTGGTACAGGTCGTTTGGAACGGACGGGAGAGCCGCATATTCTTCGTAAGTGTATGAAAGGAAAGCGGTTTCGGTGGAAATACCGCGGTTGTCGAGCCAATAACCGTCGGCGAGCGCTGTGGGTGTCATCAGTTTGTCTCCAACCTTCACGTCTCTCGGGTCAGGGTAGGAGGTGATGTGTTTGGACGCATATCCCACAGGTACGTATTGGGAATAGTCTTTTTTTGTTTTGTAAATGAAAGTCGGGGGAGAGGGAACACCGACAGCGGCGGGTTTTTGAACTTCCTGTTTCGGTTCAGGTGCTGCAGTTTGAGTTTCAGCAACCTTTTTTTGAGAATGACATCCCATCAAGCCAATGGCTAATATGCTTAAAATGAATATTTTTTTCATTGTTTGTTATTTTTTGAAATCGGCGGCAAAAATACGATTTTATTTTCCAAAAAGTATGTAAATTTGCAGCCGATTTAAAAACACTCAATTTTTATTACTTATTAAAATTATTTATACCTAAAAATTTATACTATGGGTCGAGCATTTGAATATAGAAAAGCAAGAAAAATGAAAAGATGGGGTAACATGGCACGCGTGTTTACCCGTTTAGGCAAGGAAATCACCATGGCTGCCAAGGCTGGCGGTCCGGATCCGAACAGCAATGCAAAATTGCGTCTTCTCATCCAGAATGCCCGTTCTGAAAACATGCCGAAAGACAATGTCGAAAGAGCTATCAAGCGTGCATTTGAAAAAGACACTTCCGATTATAAGGAATTGGTGTATGCCGGTACAGCACCTTACGGCATCGCAGTTGTTATTGAAGCCGCTACCGACAACAACCAACGTACCGTTGCCAACCTCCGCAGCTATTTCAACAAACTCGGCGGATCTTTCGGCAGCCCCAACATGCACGACTTCCTTTTTGATAGAAAATGCAACTTCGTAGTCGCTAACAAACCGGGCACCGACATCGAAGAACTCGAGCTCGAATTGATCGACTATGGTTGTGATGAAATCTTCGCCGACGGCGATGAAATCGTTGCGTATGCCGAGTTCCAAAACTTCGGCCCCATGCAGAAATATTTCGAAGACAACGGTTTTGAAATCAAAAGTTTCAAATTCGAAAGAATTCCCCATGACCTCAAGCCCCTTACCGATGAACAACGTGAAGAGGTGGAAAAACTTCTCGAAAAAATCGAAGACGACGAAGACGTTACCAATGTTTTCACCAATATGGAATAGTCTCGCCTTGACCGCTTAAAATCACTTTACAAACTAATACCAAACAAAATGTATTACTACAAATTTCGGGTTTATTACGATGAGGTGGAAGACTTCGTGCGTGATATTGAAATCCTGTCCAACGACAATTTCGAAAATTTCCACAAGTTTCTGCTTGGCGCCATCGGTTTGGATGGCCAGGAATTGGCCTCTTTCTATATTTGTGATTCCAAATGGAATAAGCAGAAAGAGATTTCTTTGATGGACATGGGCGATGACAGCGAGAAGGAAGATCCTCAGTATGAGGAAGATGATGAATTTTCACTCCGCTCAAAGCTTCCTATTTCGGTTATGCATGACTCTTTGCTGAAGGATTTTATTTCCGACCCGCATCAGCATATCATGTACGAGTACGATTTCTTGAACCCGAAGGTGTTCTATATTGAGCTTTTGAAAGTTTTACAGGTAGAAGAAGGTATTGAATATCCGAGATGCACCCACAAGGAAAAAGAGCTTCCGAAGGTATTGAAACAGAACCCGTTGCCGAATCCGGAAGATGGTTATGTGGAAGACATTGAGGAAGAGGATGACTTGGATGACGGTTTCAATGAAGGTTTTGAAGATGATTTGGATTTGAGTGGATTCAGTGAACTTAGCGACTTTTAAGAGACCAACGTTGTTGGTGATTGCGGGGCCGACTGCTGTAGGAAAAACGCAATTCGCCATACAGACAGCTATAGAATGCGAATCTGTCGTGCTTTCGGCAGATTCGCGTCAGTTTTACCGAGAGATGAAAATTGGCACGGCGGCTCCGACGGAAGAAGAGTTGGCGCAGGTGCCACATTATTTCGTCGGCAATCTTTCCATCCACGATTATTACAGCGTTTCGAGATACGAGCAGGAGGTACTCGCCTTGCTGCCCTCTCTTTTTTCTAAGCACCCCGTGGTCGTGATGAGCGGTGGTTCAGGACTGTATATTGATGCCGTTTGCCAAGGCATTGACGATATGCCCGACCCAGAAACCGAAACACGGGAATACGTTCATCAACTATTTCAAAATGAAGGAGTTGAGGGGCTTAGGTCGCAACTGCGCAGATTGGATCCGGCGTACTATGACAGGTGCAATTTAGCCGACCACAAACGGATGATGCGGGCGGTGGAGGTTTCTTTGCAGATGGGAAAACCTTATTCCGATTTTTTGAAAAACAACCGCAAACAGCGTGACTTCGACATCGTGAAATGGTGCCTTACGCGTCCGCGAGCCGAACTGTTCGACCGTATCAACCAGCGTGCCGAGGTGATGATGCAGCAAGGATGGATTGAGGAGGCCCGCGCCCTTTATCCCTATCGCCACCTGAACTCACTCAACACCGTCGGTTATAAAGAGCTTTTCGACTATTTCTATGGGAAACTTTCTCTCGAACAGGCAATTACAGATATTAAAACCCATACGCGCCGTTATGCCAAACGCCAAATGACGTGGTTTAACCGCGATGGACAGTATGAAATGAAAGAAATCATATAAGCAAAAAAAGTATGGCACTGCTATTTGATGAAATAAAAAATTACCAAATTTATCTGGCATCGCAGTCGCCGCGGCGCAGAGAACTGCTGAGCGGTATGGGCTTTCAATTTGAGGTGATGTCGATGCACGTTCCGGAAATTCACCCCGAAAACATGCCCCCCGCGCAGGTGGTTGAATACCTCTCTCAGTTGAAACTTTCAACGGTCGACTTGGAAAAATTCCCTGACAACTGTCTCTTTATCGCTTGCGATACCATTGTGGTTCTGGGCGACGAAATTATCGAAAAACCCAAAAATGAGGCCGATGCCCTTCGAATGTTGCGCGAACTCTCTGGTCAGGAGCATACCGTGATGAGTGGAGTGACATTGTTGACAAAAAAGAAAAAAATTACGCAACATGCTGAAAGTCAAGTGAAATTCCGTGAATTTTCAAACGAAGAAATTCTTTATTACATCCAAAATTACCAACCCTTCGATAAAGCTGGCGCCTACGGCATACAAGAATGGATGGGTTATGTGGGCATTGAATATATCCATGGCTCATTTTACAATGTGATGGGATTGCCCACCTGTTTGTTATGGCAAATGCTGCAGAAAGTTGTCAAAAATTAATTTCTATAATTATATTTATTTATAAAATTAGGCAACATTTTTTTTGTATTTTTGTCACCTTAAATTGGAAAAATATCAATAATATGCATAAACATATTTTTAGCATTTGTGCTGCCCTTTGTTGCATGCTTTTTTTTGTGGGAAAATGCATGGAAACGGCATTAGCCCAAAACGCTTCAACCCAAGGAAAGGACTTTTGGTTCGCTTTTATGAATAATAATGGGTCGGACCCGGAGCAGACTTGTTTGATTCTGTCTGCCGAGCGCGCCTGCAGCGCCACGGTGACCAATCCGAATACGGGTTGGACGACCACCGTTAACATCCCTGCGGGAGGCCGTGTGGATGTTGACATACCTTTGGCCCAAGGCTACCACCAATCTACGGTTGAAGCTACGCCTTACAACTTGGGCTGTCACCTCGTTGCTACCGATACTATTTCTGCTTATTCCATGAATTACAGGGATGCATCTTTTGACGGAGGTCATCTGCTTCCTACCAGCACCCTCGCTGATGATTATATGATTGAAACCATTCCCCCTGGACTGAATGGTAGCACCATTCTTATCGTTGCCACAGAAAATGGAACCATTGTGAACATTACCCCTTCGGTGGCTACTTCCAATGGTTGGGCGGCTAATTCAAACCAAACCATTACGCTCAATGCGGGACAGGTGTTTCAATTCACTACTGCTATGTCCACGGGTACGGGATCTACATTTTCGGGAACCCGTGTTCAGACGCAGGACTGCAAAAAGATTGCAGTTTTTGCCGGTGGCAAATGTGCTCAGGCACCGGCTGGCTGTACTTATTGCGACCACATTTACGAACCTATGATTCCGACTATATACTGGGGCAACCATTTCATCCCCACGGCTTCAATGACCCGTACCAAAGACGTAGTGCGCGTCACCGCCCTGAATGCGGGAACGACGGTTACCAAAAACGGCACGGTTGTCGCCACCTTGAACGCAGGAGGGACTTACGACTTTGAAATGAATTCGGGGGAAAATTCCTGCTATATCGCCACCTCCGGTCCGGCGGTTTGTTATCTATACGTTACTGGGCAAAGTTGTGGCGGCGGTTCCGGAGACCCCTCCATGGTGTATATCACCCCGATTGAACAGAATATCAAACGTATCACCTTCGGTACTTACGAAAGAAATACAACCAACCATTACGTAAATGTGGTGACTCGGACCGATAATGTGAATTCGGTTCGTTTGGATGGAACCAACATTGGCGCACAATTCAGCCCTGTGGCTGGGAATAACCAATACTCTTTCGCTCGCCTCAGTATCAATCACGCCACCCACACTTTGAACAGTGACAGTGGCCTGGTGGCTCACGTTTATGGACTTTACGATGTGACTTCCTACGCTTATTCCGTTGGTTCCAGCGCTATCGACCTCACCAACTCCATGTTTGTTAACAATGTGAACACGGCAGAAATTCCGGAGGGCCAACTTTATTGCCCCAACCGTCCCATCGACTTTGAAGTCCAGTTGAATTATGGTTATACCGACATCACGTGGGATTTTGGCGACAGCACCACAGGTTCTGGCAATCCTTGTACTCATATATTCCCCGATGCCGGAAGTTATACTGTGACAGCCATTGTTCATCGCGAAACTCAAAATAACTGTTTTGCTTCTTTGTACGATACGATTCGCACGCAGATTACCCTCCCTCCGCCGGATCCGATTCCGGTTTATGTGAATATTTGCGACGGAGGTTCTTATACTTTCAACGGCCGTGTTCTGACGGAGTCGGGTGTTTATTTAGACACCATCGTCACAGGGTCTGAATGTGACTCTATCGTGGAACTGCACCTTTCCATCATTCCCACTGACCCGATTCCAGTTTATGTGGGTATTTGCGATGGCGGTTCTTACGACTTTTTGGGCAGAGAGTTGACTGAACCTGGCGTATATCTTGACACTGTGCACACCAGCGGCGGTTGCGACTCCATCATCGAACTGCATCTCTCATTCGTTCCCACTGATCCGATTCCGGTTTATCACACCATTTGCCCTGGCGAAACCTTCTGGATGTGGGGTGAAAGTTACGCACAGCCGGGAGTTTATACCAACCATTTCACCACTGCTGGCGGCTGTGACAGCATTGTGGAACTTCACCTTTCATACGCTCAGGCACCGAGTGTGAATTTGGGTAGCGACAAGGTGCTTTGCACGCGAGATGAATTTCCGATACATTTGTCACCCTCGGTCTCTAATGCCGCCGGAGCCCTCTATTTTTGGAGCACGGGCGAAACTTCCAGCGGTATCAATGCCACCACCGATGGTACCTTCTCGGTTACCGTAACCAATAATGAAGGTTGTGTGGGGGCAGATGATGTGGATATCCGCATTCAAGATGAGTTGAGCTTGGAAATTGAACAGGTGGGCGATTATTGCGAAGGCGGTACGGCTACCCTGGTCGCACACACCAACGCTCCCAATTTGCGTTGGAGCACGGGTGCCAACACGACCGAAATTGAAGCCCACGGGTATGGCCGTTATTCCGTCCGCGCGTACGACGGCGCGTGCGAAGTCACCGCCGATATCGACATCCCTAAGTGCCCCTTCAATCTCTATTTCCCAAATTGTATCTCAGCTTCCTTCGATGATGGTGTCAACGACTTCTTCTTTATGTCAGACCCCAGTTTGGTAACTGAATTTGAAATTTGGATTTATGACCGTTGGGGAATGTTGGTATACCATTCAAACGATCCTCATTTCCGTTGGAATGGAACGGTGAACGGAAAAGTTGCAGCTAACAACGAATTTACTTGGAGGGCTTTCGCCAAACCCAAGACAGAGGATAAAAAGTATGAATTCCACGGAAGTTTGTTAGTATTATAATATAGTAGAGGCACATAAAAGTGCCTCTTTTTTTTGAACAAAAAAATCGATTAGTTGTTAGGATAATTCAATCAAAATTTATTACATATTTATCATTTAATTCATTTTTATTATGAAAAAAAGTATCTTTTATGTAGTTGTGCTGGCCTTTTTTGTCGGCATTTGTGGAACAGCAAAAGCACAGGCTCCATACACCCACAGTATCGGTGGCAATGTGGGCAACATGCAGGCTTTTTCCTACAAAACTTTTGTAACCAATCATTTTGCCATCCAAGTTGACCTCGGCACCAAAATCACCCTTGGCGCAGGAAAAAATTGGAACAGCGAAATTTGGGATTTTGAATTGAACCCGAACTTTATGTATGAAGGACATTTCACCAAAGGTCTTTACGGATTCATCGGCGGTGGCGTGGCACTCGGTTACAACTGGAACCTCTGGGGCGCTCATTACGATTGGCATGGTTATCATTGGGGCGCAAGAACTTGCGACAATGGTAAATTTGGTGCCAACGCCATCATGGGTCTGGAATACAAATTCAACGCTCCGGTTACCCTCCAATTTGACTTCCGTCCCGGTTACGGTCTTCTTTTCGACAGAAACTGGCATTGGAGCTATTTCGATTGGGGTTTGAATCTCAGCTGTCGTTACACATTCTAACGAAAATTCTTTTGTAAAGAAAAGAGCGGTTGCAGTTGGCAGCCGCTCTTTTTTTGTTGTTGCTTCTCCGAAATTTCATTGAATAATTGTATCTTTGCGCTCTAATTTCAAAACTGATAAGATGGAAGACATTATTCACTTGTTACCTGATGCTGTTGCCAACCAAATTGCCGCAGGTGAGGTGGTGCAACGACCGGCTTCTGCCGTTAAAGAGCTGTTGGAAAATGCGATTGATGCAGGCGCTACTACTGTCCAACTGGTAGTAAAGGATGCCGGGCGCACCTTGATTCAGGTGATTGATGATGGAAAGGGGATGAGTTTTAATGACGCTCGTCTCTGTTTCGAGCGCCACGCCACTTCCAAAATCCGCAAGGCGGATGATTTGTTTTCCCTCCAAACCAAAGGATTTCGTGGAGAGGCATTGGCTTCTATCGCCGCAATCGCCCATGTGGAGCTGAAAACCAAACGTGCCGAAGATGAAACCGGAACACTGGTTTTAATCGAAGGTTCTGAAATCAAGGAACACAGTCTCACTACTACCGCCGATGGAACGAGTATCGCCGTGAAAAACCTTTTTTTCAACGTCCCCGCCCGTCGCAACTTCCTCAAGTCTGATAATACTGAGTTCGGCTGCATCGAAGAAGAATTCACCCGAGTGGCACTCATTCACCCCGATGTGGCTTTTACCCTCTATCATAATGGAAAACTTACGTACCAACTGAAGCCCGGCAACTTCAAACAAAGGATTGTCGGCATTTTTGGCAGCCATTTCAATGACAAACTATTCCCCATTGAGCAGGAAACCACCTTTATCAAGATTTCCGGTTTCCTGGGAAAGCCCGAGTGTGCCAAAAAGAAGAAGGCAGAACAGTATATGTTTATCAATCACCGATTTATAAAACATAATTCGCTCCATTTTTCAGTGGAATCTGCATACGACCAAGTACTCCCCGATGGAACCCATCCGCCATATTTCCTTTGTATTGAGGTCGATCCCGCCACCATCGACGTGAATATCAGCCCCACAAAAATTGACATTAAGTTGCAAGACGACCGAGTGGTGTATGGCTTTTTGCACGCCGCAGTCAAGAAAGCCATCGGCGAATTTTCTTTGGTGCCACAGCTGGATTTCGATTACAATACGGAGTTGGACCTCGACAATGTGCCGCAAGGCGGGCCGGTTCGCGTGCCCAAACTGACGTTGGACCCGACCTACAACCCTTTCAAAAGTTTCGCAAATCCGAGTAGGGGAGGTGGCGGTTCATATCACCCGCAGCGTCCGACAACGGCAGCACCGGATTGGGACAATTTCCTAAAAGAAATTCATAATACAGAACTCGTCTCGGAAGAACTGCCCGAACAAAGCGTTATGCAGTTTGATGAATCACCGGCAACTAATATACAGGAAGTTGACGCATTCCAGATGTTCCAAAAGCGCTATTTGGTGGTGAAGTTGGAAGAAAAGATGTATGTGTTCGACACTGTCCGCGCGAATGAACGCATCATCTATGAAAGTTATCTTCAAGCCTTAAAAGAGGAGCCGGTGGTGGTTCAACAGTCGCTTTTTCCGGAAACGATTACGTTGAAGGGTTCAAAAGCGGAACTTTTAAGCGAGATTAAGGATGATTTGTTGAAATTGGGTTATGATATAGAACCGATTTCCGGTGGGAATTTTGCTGTCAACGGAACGCCACACAACGAAGATGCAAGTGATGTGCAGACGCTTGTTGAGAATCTGCTGGATGACTATCAGTCGAATATGATGTCGTATCGGGCGGAACGTGAAAAAAATCTGGCCCTGAGTCTGGCGCGGCAGAAGAAGTCGGTGATGAAACCATTGACGGCATTGCCAGAGGTGAATAATTTCTTGCAGCAGTTGTTTTCTTGCCTCATGCCGAGTATAACGCCATCGGGAGCCAAGGTTTTTGAGGTGGTGGAGTTGGAAAGTCTTTTTAGGCAATAACTCAGCCTTTCCACTAATGTGAACAATCATACATAAAAAAGAATCCCCGTATCATTGCGATGCGGGGATTCTCTTTATTTTAAGTGTGAACAAAACTTATTTCGTCTGTTCAACTTTTACGTTAGGTTCGGATTTTGCTTCGTTAAGTTCGAATTTTGCTTCATTGTCGCAAAGTGCCTTGTTGAGTTTGTTATAGCTGAAAATCATGTAGCTGTCATAAAGCAGGTAAACAACCCAAGCGATGATGTAGAGGGCGAGGATGAGGACATGAGGACGCAAGTAGAAGAAAAGGCCTTCAACGCCGAAGAAAGTACCCATGCTCAGTAAACCGAGAGAGTTGGCAGTCGCGTCAGCGCCGCTGCAACCGACGAGGATGAGCAACCAGAAGTTGAGAGCGATGGCGAATCCACCGATGAAGAAGGGAACGAGAACTTTGGCTACCAGGAAAGATCCCCACCAGAAGCCAACGGATTCCATGTGGTTGCCATCTTTTGCATCAGAAATGATGGATTTATCGCGGAGGGCGTATTTGGTTTCAGAAATCATTTCTGAGAAAAGTGAACAGGGTTTGAAAAGATTGTAAATGGGGATTAACCAACTGAGGATGATCATCGCGTTGGAAGTTCTTTTCTGCCAGGGAGCAAACAGCTTGATGTTTTTGAAGTTTTGAAGCATCCAAAATGCAACGGCAAGAACCTTGAGGAGCAGTAAAACAGCGGTGATGATGATAACAGTGTTGAAACCTTTGAGGGGAGAGGAACATTCTTCAGTCAAGGTGTTCATCTTATTGCTCCACGGTTTCAAGCTGTCTTGTGCAGCTTTATAGTTGGCATTGGTAATTGCCATTTGGCTTTCCAATGATTTGATGGAGTCTTTGTATTCTTGAATGTGAGTGGTTGCGGTGTATTGTTTGTTCTGATAAGATTTCTTTAATGAATCGTCGGCGATGCCGGCTTCCAGAGCGGCGGTGCTTTCCTCAGCTTTCACCTGCTCGGTTTTAATCAAATTTTCATAACCGCTTTTGGTTTTCTTTTGTGCTGCGATTTGAGATTCGCAAACCTTTACGGAGTCTGCCCAGTAACTTTCGAAGGGTACGATTTCATCTTGTAAAGCCGTGTTTTTGTTGTCGTATGACTTCAATTGAACAGCAGAAACAATAACCAGGATGAAGATTACGAGGTTCATGCCCATGGCAATCAGTCCCCAGCGAGTGTTGTTTGTCAATTTCTTCATGTTTAAATGTTTTATAAGATATTGATATTTAATTATTTACAATAATAATGAGCTGCTTTTTTTACAACTTGCAAATGTACACGTTTTTTTAATAGAAAATACAATTAAATGAAAAAACTTCTACGGGCACAAATGAGAGCTTATGAGGGGTTGGAGCGCAGAATCCAGAAGCGGAAGATGAACTCCAAGCATAGGGCGAAAATGGCGATGAAAAGGAAGGGGAGGAAGTGTTCGTTTTTCCATTCGATGACGGTTTTTTCTTCTCGTTTTGTGGTTTCCATTTTGTCGATTTCGGAATAGATTTCGCGCAATTTTTTTTCGTTTCCCGCGGAGAAGTATTTTCCGCCCGTGCTTTGTGCGATTTCTTTCAGCAGTTTTTCATCAATTTCGGTTTTAAACTGCATGACTCCGTATCCGGGCACTTTGATTCCGGCCATTCTGCCATTGGTGCCGCAGCTAATGGTGTAAACTTTGATTTTGTATTGTTTGGCCATTTCGGCAGCTGCATGGGGGTCGACAAAACCGGCATTGTTGACGCCATCGGACAGCAGGATGATGACTTTGCTCTTGGCTTTGCTTTCGCTGAGGTGGCTGACGGCCAAGCCCAGCCCGTCTCCGATGGCGGTGCCGTCAATCAGCGGTTCCCGGCGCACGGTTTTTACCAGCTCTTGGAAATAGGCGTGGTCGGTGGTGGGTGGACAGAGGGTATATGCCTCGCCAGCATAGAGTACCAAACCGATATTGTCGTCAGGACGTTTCTTGACAAATTCCCCGGCAATCTGCTTGCAGGCCGCCAGTCGCGTCGGCTTGAAGTCCATCATGTCCATACTCCCGGAAACGTCGAGGGTGATCATGATGTCGATTCCTTCTTTGATGGAATGGCCATTTACCTGTTTGCCAGCGGTTTGCGGTCGGGCGATGGCGACAATGAGCGAAGCGATGGCGATGCAGCGCAGTATCATCGGAAGGTGTCGGAGGTAGTAGCGGAAGCTCTTTGGAGCCTGCGCCAGCGGCAAGGTGCTGCTAATAATCATTGACGCGTGTTGGCGGTGCAGCTTCCAAATATACCATGCCACGTAAGGAATGATGATGAGTAACAACCACAAAAGGTGGGGATTGGCAAATTTTATTTCCCCCATTTTTTCAAAAAAACCATCAAAAACATGCATCATTTCGGTCTCTTATTTCTTGTGTTGGTCTGATTGTTGGGCACGGAGTTGTTGTTCGCGTCGGTCGGTGTCGCTCACAAAACGCGTAACATTGTCTATATGGCGCGCATTGTCTTCCATGGGGGGCTGTTGTTTGGCGTATTTTACCAGGTCTGAAAGTCTGAAGAAACTCAACAGTTCCATTTTTTGCTGTTCGGTAACGTCCAAGTGGTTCAGTTCCGACATGATTTCATCGGTTACCATTTCCTTGGCATTCACATCCCACTGGTCGTCGAGGTAGGTTCGGAGAATCATACTCAATTCGGAATAATGTTCCTTTGGCCGGCCCTTTTCGCACAACTCTTTGGCTCTTAACTCTTTAATGTGCCCCAAAGCGATGGCCCCGGAACTTTCACGACGGAGTTGTCGTTCCTTCAGTTTCTTTTTTTCTTTGATTTTTGGCAACCAAAGAGTGAAAAACAGGATGATGAGTGTGATGAGCGCTGCGATTCCGAGGAAGGAACCGATAATGACGGGGGCTTTGCTTTTGTGTGGCGGTACTTTCTCCAATCCGCCCATCGGCAACTTGATGTCGCGGAAATTCTCAGCGGTGTCAACAAACTGGGGAAGCGTGTCAACGTAAAATTTCAGGGTGTCGGTAACGGCAGCGGGGAGGGTGTCATCTAAAAAAATTAAGATGGGAGCAATGATGCAAACACCTGTGTCAAAAGCGGTTACGATGTAATCCTGGCGGTACGAAGTCTGATTTCCTTTGGTTTTGCTGATAGGAGATGCAACATCTAAAACTTCGCAGTTCTTCATTCCCCACTCTTCGTGGTTCTGGATTCTCGGAGCAGTCCCTTTGGAACATTGAACGTCCAAATGCAATTTGAGGTGGTCGCCGACCAGAATGTGTGTGGAGTCGAATTTGGCGGTTGCTTTTACCGCTGTTTGTTGCGCAAAGCCGGGAAATGCAACTGCAATGATGGCCCAAATGGCAATGAATCTTTTAAGCTTAATCATGGCGGAAAAACCTATTTTTTAGGTTGGCGAACGTAATGCGGCATCTCGAATGGGATTTCCATGGAAAGTTCGATGTAACCGGCAAATTCGTCGTTTTCATACCACGGCATTTGATAAATCAACTTTTTGATGCCGTTTTTTTCAATCGTATATGCGTTCACATTATGCTCTTGCAACATAGTCAAGAGTTTGGTTCTGGCGGGTTCCGGGTGGCAGTCCAACAATGAATTGCCTACCAAGCTATTCCCGTCTTTTGAAAAAGTGGCTATGGACTTATCGCTCATTTCCAATATTTTACCATCTTTATCGCAGATGGTGACTGATATGGGGGAGTGTTGAAAATAGTTAAGCATGGATATGAATTTGAAATTATTTTTTTACAGTTTTGTCATCAAAAATGATGGCTTCATCTGTTTGTTGGGTGCGATTTTTTGACTTTTTGTTCTTTTTATCTTTTTTCTTGCTTCTTTTAAAGGATTCTGCAAGATCCTTTCTGTTATTGAAATCCTGTTTATAAATGATAGCGATTCCCTGTGCATAGGGATTGTTTCTGGTGGCATTTCTAAGTTCATCTTGATTGGTGACATTGAAAACTTTCAAACGCCAGGTTCCCAGTTCGTTAAGTTTTTGTTCCACGCTGAAGTCGCCGACGAATTGGTTGCTCAATGAGGCATTGGCGTCATCTTTGTAACCGAAATAGGTTTCGATGACGGTGCGGTCGTTGAATAGGGAAGTTGAAGCGCCCACCGTGTATTCGGCAGCTTTGTCGGCAGTGGCATTTTGATAGTTGAAATTGACATCCACATATTTCAACTGATTGGAAATGAAATTGCTGAGGGTGTTCGTGAGCACACCGATTCCTGTATTTTCTATATTGATGTTGGCGATGGATGCTTGTGAGGAAGCGAATTTTCCCAGCATTACCAAAGAGAAGAACTGCTCGGTTTTTTTCTGTATGTTGCTTGTATCTATTGTGCTGTAGAACAATGTCTTGAGGTCTGAAGTCGCGTTAGGGAGATCGAAGGAAAAATTGATAGCGGCAGGGTCGTTGAGGTTACCGTTGAAATCGAGGTATGCTTTGACGGGCATGCGGCGGACGTTGGTGGCTTCGGAGTCGAAGAGGTCGGCGAGGGAAGCCGTGGTGGAGTAGGCGGCCCGCACGTTGATATTGATGTCGTAAAGTGAGCCGGGGAAGGAGACGACGCCACCGGGCACCAACTCGAATTTTTTGTTGAGAAGTTGCGCAAAGGTCATTATGAAGGTTCCAGACTGCAGAACTACATCACCCTTCATATCGATTTTGTCGGCTTTGGTGTTGTATTGGAAGCTGAGTTCGCCTTCGCCCTTCGTCTTGATTTTCCCTCCAAAAGCAGAAAGATCCAAGTCCAATTTGATGTCGGCCGCCGGGGTGACAAAGAATTTGAAGTCGAAGTCCATTTCCATGTCGGATTCTGGCTGCTCCTTCTCTGTTGTTTCTTTGTTTTCATCATGAGACACAACGAAGGAAATCACATCGGAGTCGTAAACCTTGTCTGCAAAACTGATGGGGAGGCAGAAGACGGTGCCGCTTTGCGTCACGAGGTCGTAACCCGAGAAGGAGAGTTTTTCGGTATTGCCAACGATGGCGATGTTCCCGGAAACGAAACCGTCGCCGTAGAATGGCGAGTCTTGCTCCTGCTTGGTGTTGAGAACGAAGATTTTCGGTGTCGAGATTTGAAGGTTGATGTCGAAATCGGAGAATTTGTCGTGGTTGACGTAACCGTTCATGGTGGCGTGGTTGCCGAATTGGTCGGTCAGGTCAACATGGTCGAAGGTGAAACCTTCTTTGGTGAAGTCGATTTTTTGGTTTGTCAGATTGTAAAAGGTGTTGAGGGGCGCGATACCGATTTGCGCTTCGCGTACCGTGGCCTGACCATCGAAATACATGGAGTCGGCGTCGAGTACAAAGTCGATTTTGCCGGAAGCGTTGCCTTCGAATTTATGGCTGAAGGAGGAAAGGATGGGTTCCAAAAATCCCAACGGAAGTGTGTCTATGTCGGCGGTGACTTTGAGTTTCCCCGCGTCGGAATCATAGAGCCCGTTCAGGTGCGTGTTAACACCCTTCTGATTTTTGAAGTTGTTGTTGTAGGTATAATTGAAAACGGTGGCATCTTCCGGAAAATCCTCTGCATTGATAAGACCTCCGCGGAAGTGGATGTTTTTGTCGGACGGCAGGATGGCGTTGGCATATAAGTAGCCGAATGGTTCATCGTTAAATTCAAAATCCTTGATGATGACGGTTCCCAAAAGCATGTCGTTACCGCGAAGCTCTCGTATTTGCACATTGGCAGAAAGCGCGCCCTCTAAGCTCATCTTGTCTGTCTTGATGAACTGGTTCACCACGCTCACATCCATGTTGTCGATGGTGGCAACCAAACTGTCACCCTCTTTCCCAATGTGCCCGTTTACCACGGCCTGGCTTTCCAAAGAAGAAAGTATGACGTTGTCGATGTGGACACTGCCCTTGCTCACTGTGACCAAATGGTCTCGGTTGAACGAGAATGGCAGCTCTTTGAAGTAGACTTCCGATTCGGTGACTTTCGTCTTGATGTCACCGTTGTCGGCAAAATCAACCGTACCAGCCAAAACCGAGCGGTGGGAAGAGATTATGGCCGGATTTTTCCAGTTGAGTTGGTACTGCAGGTGTTGCGCTTCCATGTCGGTTTTGAGCGCGATGTCGTCGAATGCAAAGTTGCCTTGGCTTCCAATCAACAAAGACTGCACCGAAGCCGCCAAAGCCATTTTTGCAGTGTCAGATTGTTGGGATGAAATTTGTATGTTCTTGATTTTCAACTTCTCACCCACGTTGATTTCGGGTGATGAAATTTGAATGTCATCATTGGAATGAGAACGATTGGTGGAGATTTTCACCATGGTATTGTCTGCCAGTTGAATATTTGGCACAAACATGTTCAACACAGGTTGCAACTTGTATGCCGACACATTCAATTCCAAGTCGTCATCAGGCATTCCCGCGGTATATGGCTCAGGAATAGTTTTTCGTTCGGGAAGCAGATTTCCGCAGTAGGTATAAACCATATCAATGAGGGCGGAAGGAATGTCGGTCGCATTGTAAGATGTTGAGAGTGAAACACTAAGGAGATCGGAAGATAGTTTTAGCAGTTGACGGTTGTCGTTGGCGAGGCTTACCAGACGGATGCGGTCCATGGCCAGGTTGTTTCCATCTTGTGTGTAAGTGATGCTGTCGATGAAGACATTTCCGTTCATGTTGCGCAACTCGTTGCCTCGCAGGTCGCAGGCCAAATTGCCCACGGCAACACTCATTGTAGGGTGAAGTTGCACGTAACGTACCAACTTTTCGAAACCGTCGGTCGTGGTGCTGTCTATCAACGGCAAATGGGCGAACAGACGGGTAAAGTCGATTTTGCCGATGCTCGCGGTGGCGGAGTATTCCGACAACGGGTGGGAGAGGTCAATGGTGCCGTCGCAGGCCATTTGCATGTTGGGGTCGTTAAGGGTGATGTCGGCATCGATTTTTTTGTTGCGGTAACGACCTTGTGCCTGGAAATGCTGCAAGGGATAGCCTTTGAGGTAAATTCTTGATATGTTGGCACTTGCATTCGCTGTGAGCGTGGATGCGAAATTTTTCACGTCGCCAACGCTACCTTTTGCAGCAACCTTGCCGGTGATGCCTCCAACCATATTCACTTTTGGGAAAAGTTTGGCTAAGGTGAGGTTCTGTGCCGTCACAGTGGCATCGTAAATGAGACCGTCGCTGTCATCGGGAAAATCTGCGGAAAGTGCGGCTTGAATATCGCCCATGTCGGATTCAATGTCGGCCATTAAATCGAAATTGTCGGAAATGATGCCGTCATATTCCAAGTCAACGGACAGCAGACCCAAATTGGTGACATTGTCGGGCAACTCGATGCATTTGCCGTGAGGCAGTTTGAAAGTTTGCAATTCCGCCAAGTCAACGGTGCTCTGGTTCAATTTCGCGGTGATGTCCGCGTTGAAAAAGTCGGTAACGTGGTTCAACAGAATGTCGCCGGCGAGATGGGTGTTGTCAGCGAAGTGCGCATCCAAGTCTTTAATGCTCAAATGGTTGATAGGGCCGTTGACTTCTGCGGCGAAAACGAGTTCGTTGTCCATTCCTTTGGTTTGCGGTGCAAAGAAACAGATGTCGTGCATGTTGACTGTGGAGGTTTTTGCCTTGACTTTGAAATTGATTTTGTTGAGGAAGTCGCCGTAATCTTTCCAGCTGTTGTAAACGAAGGCGAAGTCCATGAAGATGCGGCTGGAGGGGGTGGCCACTGTGGCATTGTCGATGGAGAGTCCGGTGGGGCCGATGTGGAATTTGCCGGAAAGTCCCAGCAATTTGAACCCCGTATATTGCTCAAGGGCGATATGGTCGATGTTAGCGGTAATGTCGGAACCCACCAGTTTGAAGTTATCTAACTGAGCATCAATATTTTTCAGTTCAAAATACCCCACATCCAAGTCTCCTTTGTCGTTGGTGGTTCTTACTGCGTCGTTGGCGTAAAGGAAGTAGGCATTTTTAAGGATGATGGAAGAACTGGAGAATTGGAAAGGTTGCGGACTTTTCTCTTTTTTTTGAAAGTTTTTGGCCCATAAAGAAATGTTGACAGCGTCATCGCCTTTGTATTTGCGGACGATGACTTTGATTTTGTCGGATTCAATGGTGCTGAGGCCGAGTTGGAAGGGTTTGGTTTTGAGTTTTGTGACGCGGCTTTTGAGTTTGCCGGCAGCGATCATCGGGTTGTTGTGGCTGTCGTGGATGACAAAATCTTCCGCTGTGATTTCCAAAGTGGGGCTAAGGTAGATGTGTCCGATGGTGATTTTGGAGTTCCACTTTTCGGAAAGTTTTTCAGTAACGATTCCGACTATTTTCTCTTGGATGGGTGGTACAAAAACGAGCCCAACGATGAGAAGATCGAGAGCGATAAAACTTCCCAGTACGATGAGCACTATCTTTAGGATTTTTTTTGTAATTTTGCCTTCCAAAATTCAGCGATTATGTCGGTTTATATTCTTGGTGTGGAATCCTCTTGTGATGATACTTCTGCCGCGGTGATTGAAGGCACTTCGATATTGTCGAATGTTATTGCTTCTCAGAAAGTTCACGCCGAATATGGCGGTGTTGTTCCGGAGTTGGCATCCCGCGCTCACCAGCAAAATATCATCCCGGTGGTGGACACTGCACTAAAGCGTGCAAAAATACACAAAAATCAAATATCTGCGATTGCTTATACGAATGGTCCCGGACTTTTGGGTTCGTTGCTCGTAGGAAGTTCATTTTCTAAGGCTATGGCTTACAGTTTGGGTGTTCCGCTTATTGAGGTAGACCATCTCCAAGCCCATGTTTTGGCCAATTTTTTGGAAAAAAATGGAGAAATTCGCGAAAAACCTTCATTTCCCTTCCTTTGCCTCACGGTTTCCGGCGGACATACGCTCCTTTTGAAAGTGAATGATTATTTCGATATGGAAATCCTCGGCCGCACCATCGATGATGCGGCGGGAGAGGCCTTCGACAAGGCCGCAAAAATCCTAGGGCTCCCTTATCCCGGTGGCCCCGTCATCGACAAATTGGCCAAGGAAGGCGATCCGAAACGCTTTGAGTTCGCCATCGCACACCTCCCCGGCCTCGATTACAGTTTCAGCGGCTTGAAAACCTCTTTCCTCTATTTCGTGCGCGACAATCTCAAAGTTAACGAGAATTTCATTGAAGAAAACAAAGCCGATTTGGCAGCTTCTATGCAGTATGCGATTATTAAGTCGCTGACTAATAAGGTGGAACGTGCTTTGAAGGAACAAAAATGCAAGGACTTGGTCATCGCGGGCGGGGTCTCCGCCAACAGCGGTCTGCGCAACGCCATGCAGCAAATTGCCGACAAACATCACCGCCGCCTCTTCGTCCCCACCATCGATTTAACCACCGACAACGCCGCTATGATCGCCGTCTGCGGTTACTTCAAATTCCTCCAAAACGACTTCTCGACCATCCATGCAGCACCCTATTCCGCCGCCCGTAGCAATCTTCAAGACAAACACTGATTCATCCCTTCTTTATGGCAACTTTTAGAGACATCATCAGTAAGTTAGAAAAACGTCAGTTCGCCCCCGTTTATATTCTGATGGGCGAAGAACCGCTTTACATCGACAAGATTTCCGACTATATCGAGGAAAATGTGATGGAAGAACCGGATCGTGACTTCAATCAAGTGGTTTATTATGCAAAAGATGTTGAACCGGAAGAAGTTGTCGCTCAAGCCAAGGAATTTCCTTTCGGGGTGGAAAAGCGTGTGGTGATTGTGAAGGAAGCCAAAGATTGGAAAAATTTGACCGCTATTAAAAACTATGCCCTCAATCCGACAGAATCGACAATTCTGGTGGTTTGCTACAAATACGGTAAGTGGGCATTAGCCAAGGATATAGCTAAAGTTGCCGTGGTCTTCGAATCCAACAAGGTGCAGGATTACAAATTGGGACCGTGGGTGGAACAGTGTGCCAAGGAACACGGTTTCGTAATCTCGTCCAACTCCGCCGCTTTGATTGCTGAACATATCGGCAACGACCTCTCCCGCATCGACAACGAATTTTACAAACTTTCCATCATCCTTCCCAAAGGAAGCGAAATCACTAACGACATCATCGAAAAATATGTCGGTATCAGCAACAAGTACAACGTGTTCGCTCTCCGCGATGCCATCGCCGCCCATGATGAAGTCAAAGCTTACAAAATAGTCAATGCGTTCTGCCAAAATGTTAAAAGCGCACCCATTCTACAAACCATTTCCAGCCTTTTCAACTTTTACCATAGTATGTTGAAGTACCAACTGGCCCCAACCAAGAACTTGGATGAGATGAAACTGTGTTTTGGTGCTAACAAAAATGAATTCCAGTTGCGCCGCGAAATCGGTATCGCCTCCGGTTTCTCAAGACAAATCTTGATACGCAATATATCCATCTTGCGCGAATTTGATGCAAAAGCAAAAGGAATTGATAATGCAGCAACAGAAGAAGATTTATATAAAGAGTTGATTTATAAGTTATTACATTAGTATGAAAATTGATAAAAAGATTGAGGATATCAAAGCCACAGATGTTAAAGTTTATGGCATGATGACAGATTTTCGTGCGTTGAGTTCTCGTGTTCCGCCACAGGCAGAGGATTGGAAGGCCGATGAAAACCATTGCGAATTTACCATCAAAGGTATGATGGCGATGAAGGTTGATATTGCGGAGAAAAAGGAATTTAACAAGGTCGTTTATCAATTATCCAACGATAAAGGCATGCCTGCCACTATCGTTGTCGATATCAACGGAAAAGGGGAAACCTGCGATGTGGCACTTCATGCGGAAATGCAAGTTCCTGTTTTTATGGAATTTATGTTGAAAGGCGCTGTAAATCAAGTGCTGGAAAAAGTGGGTGGAAGTTTTAAAACTGCTATTGAGCAGGCATAATTATGGAAGAACAGAATCACATCATTCGCACCGAAAAGTTGGTGAAAAAATATCGCTCGCGCACCGTGGTCAACGAGGCCAGCATTGATGTGCGCCAGGGGGAAATTGTTGGTTTGTTGGGACCGAACGGTGCCGGAAAAACCACCTCCTTTTACATGATTGTCGGGCTGATTCGCCCGCTCTCTGGTCGTATTTTTCTTGATAATGAAGATATTACGACGATGGCCATGTATAGACGCGCTCAGTTGGGAATTTCATATCTGCCGCAAGAGGCGTCGGTGTTCAGAGACATGACGGTGGAAAAAAACATTCGTTCGATTTTGCAGTTCAGTGGCAAAAGTCGTGAAGAGCAAAAGGAAAAGTTGGAGAGCTTGCTGACGGAGTTCAATCTTCACAAAGTGCGGAAGAACTTGGGAAAGAACCTTTCCGGTGGCGAGCGCCGGCGTACGGAAATCGCCCGCTGTTTGGCCGCCGACCCGAAATTCATCCTGCTCGATGAACCCTTCGCCGGTGTCGACCCGATTGCCGTGGAAGACATCCAAGAAATTGTGGCCAAATTGAAAACCAAGGACATCGGCATTCTCATCACCGACCATAATGTGCATGAGACCCTGGCCATTACCGACCGCGCATATATCTTGCACGAAGGTACTGTGCTTCGCAATGGCACCGCCCGCGAACTCGCTGATGATGAGTTCGTTAGAAAAGTTTATTTGGGAAAGAATTTCGAATTGAGGGAGAAATAAATGGGGAGAATTCAAGTTATAAATGCAACTTTTAATTTGTTGTTTTCGGGTGCAAATATCCGATTAAAATTGAGATAACCCAAGGTTTTTCTCTGTCCGTTAATTTCAGCAATTCAACACCTCAACAGCTCCCTCGCCCAGAATCATAATCGTTGGAGTTTCCATTTTTGTTGATTTTTAATGTTTTACGGGCTCGGCGTCCATCACCAATCTAATTCCAGAACCCTGGTTCGTTTTTTTCGTTGGAATTTCCCCTCTGCGTGTATCCAGTTCGCAAGCACGATTGGGATACACGCCCCAACTTCCCCCGCGGATTACTTTCAGATGGCCTTCCGGTGGGCCGGTCGGATTAACATACAGTGTGTCAGGTTCGTAATAATAGGGAGAGAACCAGTCGCTGCACCACTCTTCCACATTCCCGCTCATATCGTATAGTCCGAAAGTATTTGGGCGTAGCTTCCCGACGGGGTGCGTTTGTTGTCCTCCGTTATCCCATGCCCAAGCCACTTCATTAAAGTCATCGCTTCCGCTGAAATGGTCGTTGTAATGTTTGGCACGCGCGGCATACTCCCATTCCGCTTCCGTGGGCAGGCGGAAATGCCGACCGGTGAGCGCACTCAGAGAGTCCACGAACTCTTGAGCTTCGTACCACGAGACGCGTTCTGCGGGATGGACTCTGTAATCAAAGTCATTGTTCTTCAATTCTGGAGTATTGGTCTTGTTGTACCACGACGGATTCTTGTGCATCACCGTTTCATAGAGCAATTGCGTGACCTCGAATTTTGCAATATAGTAGTCGGAAAGAACGATGGTGTCGGTTCCGTTGTATGCGCCCTTCGCGACTACGGGTTTCAGGTAGCAGCCGAGAGGCCTGCAGGTATCCCCATAGAAATTCTTCCGCACGAAGGTGTCGGCGGGGATGTAAACCATATCGATTTTCATCTTGTCGTTGATTTCGATGGTGACGACTTTGTTCTTCTGTGCGAAAGTTGGAACGCACAAAATCAGTGTTAAAAAGATGATTGCCAGCTGTTTCATTATTCACTTACTTTTGAACCTTTTTCGTAATACATTCTATGGAAGTCGCCGGCTGCGTGTTCGGCATCGATTTCCTGTTTCCACTTGGCGGCTTCAGCGGCATCGTCCTCTTCATCGCCAAAACACTTTAAGTTCCTGTTCCCTGTAATAC
>JAKSME010000002.1 GCA_024400785.1 Bacteroidales bacterium | reverse complement strand
TCTCACATACAATGCTCTGCCTTCATATGTTGTTGTCACCCGCCAAAACGCGGGGTTTTACAACACTGCCATTGGTGGATGGCATGGGACTTTTGTTGTTGTCACCTGCCAAAACGCGGGGGGTTACAACTGATCTGTTTGAACCTCTTGGTTTTGACATTATTACAATAATTTTTTCTCATAAAAAACACTATTTTTGAAAAGATAATCTACTCAATCTGCCATCGCTTATTGATTTTGGAAGTGAACTCTTCAGAAATCGCTATTGCCTTTTTGGGGAGAGCCACTTGGTTTTTCTCTTTTATGCATTCGCGCGAGGGGTAGTTGTAATGTGAGAATGCATTGCGGATACCTATCAGTAAGTACCGTTCTTTGGAGTCGTACAAAGAATCTTTTTGTATCATAGCCGGGAAGTCCTGATAATTTGTCACATTGTTGCCATAAAATTGGCGCTCGTAACTGAAAATACCTTTTAAAATATCAGGGTGGACTTTGTCGTATCCTTCAAATTCTTTCATAATATCGTCGTAATTGATTTTGTTCGCATCCAATAACTCCAACAAATCTTTGAGCCGGCGATCGTTCAGCACGCGATAAAAACGCGCATAGTCTTTCAATGCGAGATTTTCTTTAAATATCTCTTTATCGCCACACTTTGTCGATAAGGTGACACTCATCCTTCTTCTTTTCGACAATGTCTTTGTGTCAAGAACACTTTTCAATTTGATTTCGTCAAAGGCCTGC
Source organism: Bacteroidales bacterium (assembly GCA_024400785.1). GTDB lineage: Bacteria > Bacteroidota > Bacteroidia > Bacteroidales > WCHB1-69 > UBA1756. The sequence goes on along the minus strand of JAKSME010000002.1, from coordinate 88,047 downwards.
TGCTGAAGCTGGTCGAAATATCCCTCGCCAAGTATCTTTTTGGCAATAAGGAAAAGCATCATATCCTGTATTTTTATTCTCTTCAGCAAGGTTTCATTGTTTTTTAGGTTCTTGAGAAGTGATGACAATCTGTTTTCTTCCTCTTGCCGATTGTCTTTACATCTGACCACATATTTCTGGATGGCCATTTTTAGAGAATTAGGATTATTGCCGGAGCGCAACAAATCGCGGATTTCGTCCGCCGACTTGAGTACCTTCACCGCTTGTCTCTTGTCTTTCGTCCTGTATAACGCATTAAAAATCGGATAGCAGCGATTGTAGGAATAGAAAGGTTGGGCGTCATCCTTCATTTTGCGCATAAAATATGCATAAATAAGGTAGGCCGTGTTTTTAGACGCGTCGTTGGCAAGGTCTTGCATTTCCGGAATGTTTTGTAATGCTTTGCGAATCGCATTCTCAAACAAGCCGCTCGGCAGAGCCAATGATTTGTCGTACTCGGTGCCCTGATACGTCTCGCGTAAATATCGGCCGGCTTTTGCCTTGCAATAATCCGCATCGCGTTCTTGCCATTTCATTCGTTGCGGAAATACAAATGGCAAAGTGTTGAAATCTTTAACTTTGGAACATTTTTCCAAGTATGAAAGTCTCGCTTTCAAATACATTTTGTAAAACTCAATGGTGTTTTGAGGTAATTTTTTGGGGTTCCACATTGAGCTGACAATGGGATTGTAAGAACCATTTCCCAAATTACCTAAGAGGTGGGCAGAGCGCAAAGTGCGCTCCAAATCGCCCACTTGCTCAATGCTGCTATATGTGGCTATGACGGCTTGAAGCACATTGAAATTCAAACTGGTTAGTTTGTTGCTGTTTTGGGCATTGTTGGGTTGGAAAAACATCATATCTTTTGCCAGAAAAGATGCGAGTCTTCCTGGTTTCAGCACAACATAATTCCTCTTTCCCAATTTGTTTGATTTTCCATCTTTAATTTGTTTCAAGTCTTTCTCCAAACGGTCCAATTTGTATTGGGTTTGTTCTACCAAATCATCTATGAGTTGTTTTGTTTTTTCTGCAAAAAGTTGTTGGGTATTTGGCGTTTTTCCGCATAGGTAATTTTGCATATCCTGAGGAATGTCTTTCAATTTTATTCCGCCATATTGATTTTGCAAAATCTGTTCGGCATCCTGTTCATTTCCACAAGGCAATAAAATTCCATCACGTATATCAGTAAACAAATGGTTGTATTTTTCGACCGTTTCTTTGATAACGGTTTCTACTTTTTGTGCGCTTGTCAGATGCATCAAAAACACCAAAGCAGGCAGGTCGTACGTACTTAGCCAACAAGTGGGCGCAAGGTTTTGCGCACCTTCATTCGTTAACTCCGGTATGGAAATTCTGCCTGTGTTTTCAAGAATCCTTATGCCGATTTTGTTCTTATTGATAATGTATTGTGCGTGAAAATCAGTAATATAGGGTTTCTCTTCAGCACTGTTTTTATGAATGTTGTCGTAATCACGGATGAGATCTTTCCATTGATTTTGACGCAGCGATTCAATTTCGTCAATTCTTCCAAAGCCGTGTATGTTCTTACTCAAAGCCCGAACACGATTGGCGGATTCTGCATCAATGCATTTTTTGTCGTAAAATTTAAAGAAATATTTTCCCAAAGATACTTGAAAGCGTACGTCTTGGAAAAGTTTCTTAGAATCAATATATTTCAAAACCAATTCTGTGAATCTGTCTGAATGGCGAACCATCAATACGTCTTGCTCGGCATCGGAATTTTCTGCCAAAATCCTAAATTGTTTTTGGTCTTCAGGAGCGAAAAGTTCAAATAATTCCTTGGGACATTTTCTCAATTCTGTAAGAATGTCCAAGGCGATAAGATTGTCAGGTTTGACAATAGATAATTTATTGATTTTAAGTTTTATGCGATATACAGCAAGCATTTCGCAAATAACGGCTTGATCTTCCTTTTTAATGCAGTGGATTTTGTCGGCAAAAATTTTGGAATATTTTTTTTCCAAGAAAAGACTGGTAAAGAATAAAAGTCCAAATGGGGTCAGTCTATTTTTAATGTCTGTTTTGTATAGGAAACCCTTTCTCTCTTCATTCTTTTTGATTCTACTATTCCATTTATATTGTTCTGTGCAAATCATTTCCCCGTCAGTGTACGCAAAACGTTCTTTTACGATTCGCTTTGCGCCGACAAAGGCGTTTTGCAGCCCTTTTGTCAACAATATCATATTATTCTTCACATTATTGTATTGCGTATCTGTTGCATCCAGCTTATAATGGGAATAAAAGTTTCGGAAATTGCGCAGAACCTGAGATAAATGTTTAATGATTTTCAGCTTATCAAATTGCTTTTTCTTATAATATTCATCTTTAGAAGCAAAGTCGAAATAAGGAATTAAAAAAGGAAAGTGCTTGTCAAGCAATTGTTCAATTTTTTCTTTTTCTTCCGGCAAGGCATTATTGAATGCATTAAACATAGGATGCCAAACTAAATCCTCATTCGCAAAATCTTCGTTCCATTCCCCCCCCTTTTCTCTAATGTATTTTTCCTCTGCTTCAACCATAATGTCTCTGCCCAAGGCGATCAAGTAAATATGTCGCATAGTTTGGAACAAATTGTGAAAAGCCATTTCAACATAAGTCCCATAAATGTATTTTTCATCTTGAAGACTCTCTTTTGGCAAGAAAACTGATATATCCTGAGTGTTATTATTATTTGAATAATTCAGACGGGGATTACAACTCATTTGATAACAATAATTTAAAATAAATTTGAGAAAATGATTAAGCTGTCTATTCTCTAAAACCAGAGAAGTTCGTTTAACGAAACATTAAAGAAATTTATTTAACAGATTTTATTTTTTTTCATTGGCGTAAGTTCAAAAACAGAGCCGTAGGAAACTGCGGCTCTGTTTTCGTCATAGGCAAGTGTGATTACTTTACCTCCTCAAAGTCCACGTCGGTCACGTCGGGATCGTCTTTTTTGCCACCGTTGGCGTTACCGCCGGTCGGTCCCTGCTGGCCACCGAACGGATCTCCTTGCGGCCCGGCACCGGCTTGCGGTCCCGCCTGCTGGTACATATCCTGCGAAGCGGCCTGCCAAGCATTGGTCAGTGCTGCCAATTCAGTATCGATGGCGGCGAGGTCCTGTTTGTCGTGCGCTTCTTTCAAACGCTTGCAGGCTTCTTCAATCGCTGCTTTCTTGTCGGCAGGAAGTTTGTCACCGATTTCTTTCAACTGTTTTTCTGTGTTGAAGACCATGGAATCAGCTTGGTTGATCTTTTCGATTCTCTCTTTCTCTTTCTTGTCGGCGTCGGCGTTGGCTTCTGCCTCAGCTTTCATTCGTTTGATGTCTTCTTCGCTCAAACCGCTGGATGCGGTGATGGTGATGTGCTGTTCTTTGTTGGTGGCTTTGTCGACTGCGGTAACTTTCAAAATGCCGTTGGAGTCGATGTCGAAGGAAACTTCGATCTGCGGTACGCCACGCGGTGCGGGCATGATGCCGTCGAGGTTGAACTCGCCCACTTTCTTGTTGTCGCGGGCCATCGGACGCTCGCCCTGCAACACGGTGATGGTTACGGCCGGCTGGTTGTCGCTGGCGGTGGAGAACACCTGGCTCTTCTTGGTCGGAATGGTGGTGTTGGCATCGATGAGCCTGGTCATTACGCCGCCCATGGTTTCGATACCGAGTGACAGCGGGGTGACATCGAGCAGCAGCACGTCGTTGATTTCACCGGTGAGGACACCGCCCTGAATGGCAGCACCCACAGCCACAACTTCATCGGGGTTGACACCCTTTGACGGAGCTTTGCCGAAGAATTTTTCAACAATCTGCTGGATGGCGGGAATACGGGTGGAACCGCCCACGAGGATGATTTCGTCAATGTCGGAAGTCTTCAAACCGGCATCAGACAGGGCTTTGCGGCAAGGTTCGATTGTGGCTTGGATGAGATGGTCGGTCAACTGTTCGAACTGAGCGCGGGTGAGCGTGCGTACCAAGTGCTGCGGAACACCGTCGATAGGCATGATGTAAGGCAGGTTGATTTCGGTGGAAGAAGAGCTGGAAAGTTCGATTTTTGCCTTTTCAGCGGCTTCTTTCAAACGCTGCAATGCCATGGCATCCTTGCGAAGGTCAACATTGTAGTCTTTCATGAATTCCTGTGCCAGCCAGTCGATGATGGCTTGGTCGAAGTCGTCGCCGCCGAGGTGCGTGTCGCCGTTGGTAGATTTCACTTCGAAAACGCCGTCGCCCAATTCGAGGATGGAGATATCGAAAGTACCACCGCCAAGGTCGAATACGGCAACTTTGGATTCTGATTTCTTTTTGTCCAAGCCGTAAGCGAGAGCGGCTGCGGTAGGTTCGTTGATGATACGTTTCACGGTCAAGCCGGCGATTTCGCCTGCCTCTTTGGTGGCCTGACGCTGTGAGTCACTGAAATATGCCGGAACGGTGATGACGGCTTCGGTAACTTCAACACCGAGGTAATCTTCAGCGGTCTTCTTCATCTTCTGAAGAACCATGGCTGAAATTTCCTGCGGGGTGTAACTGCGGTCGTCAATGACAATCTTCGGAAGATTGCCGGATTTTTCAACCTTGTAGGGCATGCGGCCGGCTTCTTTCGTTACCAGGTCGTAAGTTTCACCCATGAAACGCTTGATGGAGTAAATAGTTTTTGTAGGATTGGTAATGGCCTGACGTTTGGCCGGGTCGCCCACTTTACGTTCGTTGTCGCCTACAAAAGCAACAATTGACGGCGTGGTGCGCTTGCCTTCAGAATTTGGAATGACAACAGGTTCGTTGCCTTCCATTACTGCTACACATGAATTGGTGGTTCCTAAGTCGATTCCAATAATTTTTCCCATTTTTGTATTTTTTTAATTGTTTTTAATTCGTTTTACTTTTTTTCAAAGCGGCCGCCTTTAAGCAACCATCATGCCAAAATTATTTTTTCCCTTTTTGCCAAAATATTTTGTGAAAATGGACAAGTGACTGACATTTTGGTCGCTTTATAATAAAAATGGGTGACATTTTGTCACCCTAAAGCCGTGATTTATTAATTAATTCCTTAACCCATTTAACCCTTCATCCATTCACAAGATGAAAGGGGATGATTCCGTTAATAAATGACATTCTTCTACCAAATGCAGGCATCGGCATCAAACCACTTGCCCTGCGCTTTCAACGTCTGCTCAATCACATCGCGCACGCAGCCACTTCCCCCGTTTTGAAATGAGATATAGTCCGCCGTGCCTTTAATCTCCTCCGCCGCATCCGCCGGACAACATTTTATCCCCGCCATCTGCAACATCTTGTAGTCCGGAATATCGTCTCCCATGATTAAAATTTGCTCCTTAGTTATCTGATTTTCAGTCATATAATCGGTTAATTTGGCTACTTTGTCGGGTACCGATAGGAAAATGTCCATGCCGGGAAAGGTCTTGTATCGCAATTTCATGGTTTCTGAATAGCCTCCGGAAATGATGGCTACGCGGTAGCCTTTCTTTAAAGCGTATTGTATAGCATATCCATCTTTTACGCTCGTTGCCCGAATTTGGTCGCCATCGGGGAAAACATAAACTTTCCCGTCCGACAGCACCCCGTCGAAGTCAAAAATAAAGGTGGTAATATTCGCTAATTTCTGTCTGTAGTTATCCATGAAGTTTTGTTTTTTTAAGAAGAAAAAATGATTTTTTGCACTATTCGTTGGATTTGTGCTCCATGATATATTGTGAGATTTTTTGATAGATTTCTTTCAAATTGTTGTCATTGATTAGTTCTAAATGTTTGTCCATCACATTTTTATCGTTTCTTACGGCGGGGCCGGTTTGTGCTGCGTGAGGCGACATGTTTTTGATTTTGTCTAATGTATTTTGCAAGAGTGGGATGAGAATTTGTGGGTCGATATTTTCTTTTTTTAAGATATCGAAAGCGATGCCGTATTGAGCATTGGTGAAATTGCAGGCGAAAACGGCTGCCAAGTGGAGAAACTGGCGTTGCTCTTCGCTCATAACTTGCACATTCCCAGAAAGTTGTTTCGCAAAATGGAGCAACTGCATTTTGACTTCTTCGTCACATCCTTCCACACACAAAGGAACTTCCACGCTCGAAAAGTCCATGCCCGCACTTAAGGTTTGGCAGGGATAAAGTGTGCCGTATCGCGGTGTGATGGGGGCCAATATATGCTGTGAAATGGAACCCGATGTCAATACCGCCATCGGTAGCTGAAATGGCATTTCCGCAATGACTTTTTCGTAACTATCATCCTTTAAAGAAAAAATATATAAGTCGCTGTTATCCTTCAAGTTGCCAAAATCTGTAATGGCTTCTGCTCCACAATTTTCTGCCAAAATTCTGCATTTTGCTTCATCTCTGCCCCAGATTTGTGAAATGGAGATTTTTGCTTTTTTTAAGACAAAAGCCAACCAATGAGCCACATTTCCGGTGCCAATAATTGTAACTTTTTGAATTTCAGTATTTAATGAATAAAAAGTGACGACTTTAGTTTCTTTTTTTTCTGTAGGAAGGGGAAAGATAATATCCATAATTACAAATTTTGTCCTGAGAAAAAAGGTTCGAGGTTGATGCGGTGCGGTGCGATGGCAAAAATGGCGGAACCACTGCCGGAAAGAGCAGCGTATGTTGCACCCAAGTTGTAAAATTTCTGCTTGATCTCTGCCAAAATCGGGTAAGATGGGAAGAGTGAGGCCTCAAAGTCGTTGGGGAAGGCCTTCTGCCACTTTTCTACCGGTTCGTGAATCAAGTCGCAAAGGTGAGTTCTGCCAGGAATTGGTTTGATGTGGGCATAAGCTTCAGCGGTTGAAATAGAGAAATTGGGTTTGAATACACTGATTTGTAAATCTTTAAGGGAAAAGTCTATTTCTTGCAGAATTTCTCCTCGTCCCGTTGCGTACATTGGTTTGTTTTCGATGAAAAAAGGGACGTCACTGCCCAATTGTGCGGCATATTTTCTCAGTTGAAGATGATTCAATCCCAAAGAGAAATGTTGGTTGGTTAAATCCAGTACTGCGGCGGCATCGGCAGAACCTCCGCCCAAACCCGCCCCCGACGGGATGTTTTTCTCCAAACAAATCTCAACATTGGGAAGCTGAAATTCCTTCTGCAATAAACGGAATGCTTTGACACACAGATTGTTTTCTGCATCAACATGGAAATCTCCGCCTTCCATCGAAAATGTTAAGTCTCCTTGGACAGCATCCAGGTAAATTTTGTCATGTCGTGTTTCAACAGGCAAAAAGATGGTTTCTAAGTTGTGGAAACCATCTTCTCTTTTCTCAGTGACATACAGCCCGAGATTTACCTTAAAATTGGCACATTTTAGCAAAATAGTTCTTTTTTACTTTTGATTCTATTCCACTGTTCATCAGTAAGTTTAGCGCCGATGGTGGCAACAGCTTCGTCGCCAACGACACCGGCTAAACGGATGGTGTTTTGCGGAGTGAAACCGTGCATTAAACCGAAAAGGAATCCGGCTGCGTATGCGTCTCCGGCGCCGTTAGTGTCGACCGGTTTTTTGCCGTTGGTGCCGGTAAATACTTTTTCCCCGCGGATGTTGGCAATGGAACCTTTGCCGCCCAGTTTTACCACGGCGACTTCGCAAAATTGCGACAACGCATCAAGGGCTTCTTCTTCATTTTTACCCGTAAAAGCAAAAGCCTCTTCTTCGTTGGCGAAGATAATGTCTACATATTCGCGAAGCAGCATGCTAATAAAGTCGCGCTCAGTTTCTACCAAATTGAAAGATGCCATGTCCATGGAAATTTTAAGTCCTTGCTGCTTAGCAAGTTTGCATGCGTGCAGGATGAGGTCGTGGTTGAAGATGAGGTAGCCTTCCACGTGGATGCAATCGTAACCTTTGAGGATTTCCGGATTGATTTCATCGGGAGTCATGGCGGAGGCGGCGCCGAGGTAGGTAGCGAAGGTGCGTTCTGCATCGTCTGTCATCAGCGTGGTGGCGATCCCGGTGTCGATGGCGGAGGTGTGGATGAGATGCGGTGTAATGCCATTTTTCTGCATATCTGTTTCAAAAAAACGGCCCACTTCGTCGTCTCCGACTTTGCCGATAAAACCAGCGGCACCGCCCAAATGAGCGATGCCGTGGATGGTATTGGATGTACTTCCACCGGTGGCACGCACCTGTTTCATGGCGCTGATGTCTTGGTGGAGTCTTCTTTTTTTATCTTCATCAATCATTTCCATTCCCCCCTTGGGTAATGAAAATTTTTGGAAAAGTGATTCTTCAGGAATGTTGACGATTACATCAACCAAAGCATTTCCGATGCCGATAATCTTTGACATATAAATAATTGAATATTAAAATCTTACGCCAAATGTTGCGGCGAATTTGTGGTTAACATTGGAGATTTCAACCGGATTGAGCAGGTTGTCGGTATAGAACCAATTATTTTCACGGGCCAAGCGGCAAACGTATGCGAAGTCACAGAAGAAAACTTTGCCATGGATGCCGATGCCGGCGCAAATGTTGTGTGAGTCACCGGTGTTCAAACCGTTTTTGTAGGGAGAGCTGCTGTAAGCGTAACCGGCACGAACGAGGAAGTTGTTGGTAACGGTAAATTCAGCGCCGACGCGAACCGTGTGGCATGCCCCATATTTGTTGTCAATAGCTTGGTTTTCATCTTTGAAGTTGTAGCGGTACAGTGCGCTTTCTGATGAATAGAGGTTGGCCATGGAATAATCGGCAAATTCATATTCTGCGCTGATGAAGGCGCGTTTTGCAATGGTGAATCCCAAACTTCCGACAACGCGCATCGGAGTGGCAAGTTTGTATTTGGAAACATTTTCGTATTCATCGCTGTAGTTGTTGTCGTCAAAAACAGTTTTGATTTCACGTTTGTAATTTTCTTTGAGACTGGAATAGTAGGTGGGAGTGTGGATGGATACGCCAATGCGGAGGAAGTCAACCGGACGGTAGATGAGGCCGAATTTGGCATTGATACCGACGCCACTCGTGCTGAGATTTTCGTAAGTGGTCATTTCTTGGAAACCGCCAATCTCTTCATTTTCATCAATTTCCTTGTATTCGGTTTCGCTTTCATAGTTGAGGAAAGGAACGCCGACGGTCAAACCGAGATACAATTGATCGTTGTAGTTTCCACCGAGGGAGAAATTCATTTCGTCAACTCCGCCGTTAACTTTGTTGTAATAGTCTTGACGAAGATTGTGACCAGATAAATAGCTGGTATATTGGTCGTTACAACCGATGAGCGTGTCTATCATCCAAGTATTCCAAGCGGCTAAACCATCGTGGGTGAGGTTGTTGTAATTGATGCCGTTGCTGTTGGCAACAACATTGTTGGTCCAAGAACTTCCGTGGCTTAAACCATTGGCATACACCAAGTTGTTGAAATCATTGGTGCGGTTATAGCCAAAGCCGAACTGCATCATACGCCATTTGGTGGTCGGATTTTCCTCATCCTTATTCAGTCTCCAGGAAAAAATGGCACCGAAATTGGTGAGGCTGTAACGGACACGGTTTCCATCAACTTGTTCATTGTTGTAAATGGACTTACTGCCGATGGCATTGATAACGATAGGGGTGAAGGTGATTTCGTCTTTCTTGTAAAGGCCGATGGCCGCGGGGTTGACGGCGAGAGCGGAATAATCGCCACCGATGGAACTGAAGGCGCCTGCAGCACCCATGAAACGAGCCGTTCCCGACCAGTTGGTTTGTGAAAAACGGAATGCGTCAACATCGTTCTGTGCCATGAGTGCGAATGTGAACATCATGGCTGCACAAATCATGAATAATTTTTTCATAGTATTGATTTTTAATTTGTTTGCAAAAAAAAACGCGGGGGTTGACAATATTTATATTGCGGGGTTTAAAACGTGAGGTCTTTCTAAAAATTGTATTATTGTTCAATCAGATTGTTCAGCATAGCGTAAACGGTCAAACCGGCCACCGATTTGATGCCTGTTTTTTTGATGATGTTTTTGCGGTGAGTGATGACTGTATGGACGGAGATATGCAATTTTTCGGCAATTTCTTTGTTGGTTTGTCCTTTCGAAAGTTCAATCAGCACTTCTCGTTCTCGGTCCGAAAGTTCGTATAAATCAGCATTTTCCGTGTGTTCATTAGAAGTGGAGAGAACATCGTGCAGTTTGGTTTCTATTTTCTGTAAGTCATCGTTTATTTCAACGACGGCATGAAAATTTTTGAGCCATTGTTGGTCGAAATAAGCGTAAACGAGAGCAACAAGAGGGAGTTGCGGATAATCTTGGAAGATGGCTTTGAAGGAGAGACGTTTGGAAAAATCCACTAATGCGGGATTAAGGACGACGATGTCGGGTTTGGTCACCACGATGCGTTCGGCAATGCGTTCAAGAGAATCAACCGTGGCAGCCACATCGAAATCGCAGCTGCTTTGCAGAATTTTGGCAAAGCCATTAGCTACAATAGGCGATTTTTCAACAAGTAAAATCCTCTTTTTCATAGCGTTACAATTTCTGTTCTAAAGTTTGTACGTATGGAATCAGGATTTTTTCCTCAATCAAACTATGTGTGTTGAGGTCTGTTGAGAGTTGGAAGATGTCGAAAAGCAACGACCGGCGTTCGTTAGGCATGATGTTGCCGGGAAGATATTTGAGAATGATGTTGGTAAGGTCGCCGAGTTTGTCTTCTATGTTGCTGTGATTCTGTTCAAACTGTTCGATGGAATAACCGCTGGTTTGCTTTTTTTGATGAAGTTGCTTGATATAGGGGAAAACGGTAACTTCTTCATATTGAAAGTGATTTGCAACTTCTTGCCGGTATTCTTTGAAAAATTTCAGCAAAGTGTCACGATGTGTGGGTTGGCAGGCATCGGCGATGCGGTTCAGGTGGTTTTCAATGTGAGGGATGCGTTCAAGCAAATAGTAGGCGTGGGAAGCCGTGAGGTAGGGGATGAGTTGTGACATGTCGGTAGAGGAAAGTTCCTCTGGCGTCGGAAGATATTGGTCGTTGGTGTAGACATTGCAAATCATCAGGAAGAAGTCTTCGGAGATGCCGTATTGTTGGCAAACATCGGCAACGCTTTTTTCACCGAAGCCAAGCTCGATGTTGAAACGCTGCAAAATGAGTACGAGACTGTGGTTCGTGATGACCAAATCGGCCAGTTTCATCTTCTTGGTAAAAAGCATAACCCGTTGTTTTTACGTTATTTCCCTAAATAAAAGTCGTGGATTTTCTGCATTCTTCCGGCAGAGTCTTGCAATCCACCGGGACGGTTGCGGATGATCCAGAGCTTCTTGTGGTTGTCAATGATTTTTTGAAGCTCGTGTGCCAGTTTTTGGCGTTTTGCCAGCGGAATGTCTGCAGTTTGGTAACTTTTTACCTGCATACGTTCAATGCCGAGGTGCAGACTGTGTTTGGCAAGACTGCAAGCTTGTTCAATTTCATCAATAACAATTTTAGAATCAGCACATTGCGGTTCGGCTTTGTGGAGAATATTCAAAGCTGAGTCAATGGCGGCTTCGGTTTTGCGAAGGTTTGCCACAGTAATTTCTTTGGTTTGATACTGATTTTTCATTTTCCAGGCGTATCGGTTCAAGAGGACATGAAAAATGTTGGCGACACCTTCCGGGATTTTGGCTTTTTCGTAGGCAATGCCCAGTTGCATCAATGCGATACCTGTGTTTTGGGTAGTGTCATGGAAGATGTATTCGTTCATCAAGAAGGCGGTGCGGCCCACGAGAGTGGAGTCGTATTTCCAAGCATAACTGCAGCCCACCAGCATTGGGGCGTAGCAGACGGAAAGCGGTTGCCAGTGGCCGTGGTCGCCCCAGTTGGTGACGAGCATTCCCCTCGCGTGATTCTCTTTTCCGTAAATAGCGGCGTTTTTCAGATTCGTGAAAGCGATATTGTTTTTTCCGATGACTGAGCGCCAAGTGGATGTGCCGGGGCAGACGTAAAAATCGAGGCCGGCTTTTCTGAATTTTGGCAAAATGGTGTCGAAACGGAATTTGCTGTCATATCCCCACACCATCGGGATCATGTCTTGCGGCAACTCGGAAATCAGTTCTTCATGATTCAGGATGATGTCGCCCCAAAACTGCGTGACTTTGCCATATTTTCGCACTTCATCGTTCAATTTCAGGAGGTAGTTGAGATAAACGCGCCCCACACCGAGACTGTCGCAAGCGGCTTTTGAGCGGCCGAGACCGAGTTCGACGGTTTCATCGCAGCCGATATTGAAATAGTGGCTGTTGAAATTGGGGAGAAATTCTGCATAAAGACCTTTTACCAGTTCAAATGAGTTGGGATTGGTGGGGTCGAGGGAAGAAAGTTTGTAAGCGCCCCAAATGGTGTTGCAGTCTTCCACGCAGTCGGCGAGAGGAAGGTACTTGTCGTATTTGAGCCAGTTTTCAAAATGGCCGAAAGAGTTTTGATTGGGCACCAAATCGATGAAGCGGTCATTGCAATATTTTTGCAGAGCGGCAATCTCTTCAGGCGTCATCGGAGAGTAGTCCTTCCATACAATTTCATGCTCTTTATAAGCGAAAGTGTTTTCAATGTAAAGTTGAAACTCGTTGATTTTCAATGAAGAAAGCCAGTCAACCAATTGATACATGGTTTCCATTGTGGGAACTTTGTTGCGCGAAATGTCCAACATGAGGCCACGACGGGGAATGTCGGGATAGTCGGTAACCAACAGCTCGGGAATGGGAGATTTTTCAGCCAATCCGTATGCCAAAATCTGGCGCATTGTTTGTACTCCGTAATAAAGAGCTTCTTTGCTTCCTCCGACGATAGTGATGGTCTGTTTTTTCACCAGCAGGCGGTATTCCTGTTCAGGGAATTGCGGATCTTCGCGCATCGACAGTTTGATGACGGTGGAACCGGTGCCGGGAAAAGCCGCGTTGGTTTCCCAATTGCTGAGGTTGAGCAATGCCAAATAATCGCTCATTTGACTGAATGAATATGAATCGTACTCTAACGCATCAACTTGTTGTATTTCAATACGTTGAGGTGCTGGAACAAGATATTCTGGAAGTGTGGCACACCAAGTTTGAAAACCCCAAATGCAACAGAAAAGGACAAGTAGTATTTTTTTCATATAGGTCAGTTTTATTTTCAAGCGGCAAAGGTACTATTTAAATATATAATACAGACCTATTGAAACGAATTGTTTTCCAATATCAATTGTTGAATTTTCATAAGAAGAATCTGATGGGAAATAGCAACAAATGCGCATCATTTTTTCAAAATAATGAAATTAATGAAGGCCTTTGAAAATGAAAAATGTCGTAAAAACGACTTTTATTACGTAAAATCTCATTGTAAATTACTAAAAATCAATTATTTAAAAATATTTTAAAAAGAAGGGATTACAAAATCATCATATTAAAAAAAACATGTATTTTTGCACCCTCTAACTGTCCAATGGTGTAATGGTAGCACTACAGTTTTTGGTACTGTCTGTCTTGGTTCGAATCCAGGTTGGACAACAGACAATGAAACTCTCACTACGCTCTAGTGGGAGTTTTTATTTTTGAAATAAACATTAACAACATAAAAAAAATGGAAGAACGCTTAAATCTGATTGAAACCTTTGCAGAGTTCAAGGATTTCAAAAATATTGAAAGAGAAACGTTGATGCGTATTTTGGAAGACATTTTCCGTTCGGTTTTGACGAAGAAATACGGAGCTGATGCCAACTTCGACGTTATCGTAAATGTTGACCGTGGTGATTTGGAAATCCAGCGCTACCGCGAAATCGTAGAAGATGGCGCAGTAGAGAATGAATATACCCAAATTGCTCTTTCAGAAGCCATTAAGATTGAGCCCGACTTTGAAGTTGGTGAAGAAGTGATGGAAATCATCCGTTTGGAAGACTTCCAACGTCGTGAAATTTTGGCCCTCCGCCAGAATTTGATGTCGAAAATCATGGAATATGAAAAGGATGCCATCTACAAAAAGTACGAGCACCGCATCGGTGAATTGGTTTCTGGCGAAGTCACCCAGGTTTGGCGTAAGGAAATCCTCGTAGCCGACGAAGAAGGCGTGGAATTGGTACTTCCGAAAAACGAACAAATTCCGGCCGACCATTACAAAAAAGGTGACACGCTTTCCGCCGTTGTAGAACGCGTGGAGATAGTATCTTCCTCCCCGCGCATCACCATTTCCCGTACTTCTCCGCGTTTCCTCGAAAGATTGATGGAAAATGAAATTCCCGAAGTATATGACGGATTGATCACCATCAAGAATGTGGTCCGCTCTCCCGGTGAAAGAGCCAAGGTTCTCGTTGAATCTTACGACGACCGTATCGACCCCGTGGGCGCCTGCGTTGGTTTGAAAGGTAGCCGTATCCATGGCATCATTCACGAACTTCGCAACGAAAATATTGATATTATTAACTATACTTCAAATCCGAAATTGTTGATCACCAGAGCATTGAGCCCTGCGAAGATTACTTCTATCGATTTGGATGAAGAAAATAAGATGGCCAATGTGTATATGAAACCCGATCAGGTTTCTCTCGCTATCGGCAAAGGCGGTTACAACATCAAGTTGGCCGGCAAGCTTTCCGGCTACGAAATCGATGTGTTCCGTGATGATATCATCGAAGAAGATGACGTGGATTTGCAAGAGTTCAACGACGTATTCGACCAGTGGGTAATTGATGCATTCAAGAAAATCGGTTGCGATACCGCCAAAAGCGTGCTGAAACTTACGCGCGAAGAATTGGTGCAACGTACTGACTTGGAGGAAGAAACCGTTGACGAAGTTATCGCCGCCGTTAAGGAAGAGTTGGAAATCGACGATGACGCTCCGTCTGTTGAAGAACAGGCCGCCACGGAAGAAGAAACTCCCGCCGCCGAAGAATAATACCAACCTTTTGTGCTGTGGATTTGTGGGAAAATCAATTTAAAACAAGAAAGAATAATATATGGGTGAAGAAAAGAAATTACCGAGATTAGGCGCAGCCGCCAAAGAGTTTAACGTTGCTACCGGAACCATTGTGGAACTTCTGAAAAAGAAGGGACTGGAAATTGAAGATAACCGCAACGCGAAACTGACGGCTGAAATGTATGAGACGTTGGTCAAACATCTGAGTGGTGAAAAAAAGGTGAAAGAGGAATCTCAGAAGTTGGACATGGACTTTTCATACAACAAGCCCGGGGCCAACAAAACCGAACCTGAAAAGGTGGAACAACCCGTTGAAGAAGAGCCAGAAGTGGTTCAAATCAAGGTGAATACCATCGAAAAGGAAACCATCAAAGTAGAAGTCAGCAAGCCGAAAATCATCGGTAAAATCGACCTTGAACCCAAGAAGAAACCCGCTCCGAAGGTGGAAGAACCGGTTCCGGAACCCGTGGTTGAACCCGAACCCGTGAAGGAAGAAACGGCCCCCGAACCAGTCGCCGAACCCGAACCCGTGAAAGAGGTCAAGCCCGAACCCGAGCATATCGAAATCAATGTGGAGAACTATACCCCCAAGGTGGTTGGCAAAATCGATCTCGAACCGAAAAAACCGGAGCCGAAGCCCGAAGAAAAACTCCCCGAACCCGTGGTCGAAACCCCGGAACCGGCGGTTGAAACACCCACTTCAGCACCTGAACCCACCACCGAACACGCACCCGAACACGTCGACTTGGTCGTTGAAAAGCTGAAAGCTCCCAACATCGTTGGAAAAATCGACCTTTCCGCCTTCAAAGAAACAGGCAAACGCAGCGGTAATAAAGATGCTAAGGAAAATAAGGAAAAAACAGCCGCTGACGCCAATGCCACCCGTAAGAAAAAAAGAAAGAGAATCCAGTCTGCTCCCGCCGCAGGAACCAATAACGAATCTCACAGACCTGCCAAAAAGGTAGAACCGAAAATCGAAATTTCCAAAGAAGATATCCAACGCCAAATCAAGGAAACCAAACAGCGTTTGGAACCCCAGGGCAAAACGAAATCTTCTAAGAGAAGAAGAGAAAAACGTCAGCACATCCATGAAGAGATGATGCAGGCAGAATTGGCAGAATTGGCACAACAGAAAGTGCTGAAAGTGACGGAGTTCATTACTGCAAACGAACTCGCCACCCTTATGAACATCCCGGTTACCAAGATTATCTCTACCTGTATGACCGTCGGTTTGTTCGTCTCCATCAACCAGCGTTTGAGCGCAGAAACAATCTCGCTTTTGGCAGAGGAATTTGACTATGAAGTCGAGTTCGTCAGCGTTGATGACGGTGAAAACAAAGAAGATTCCCAGGAGGATTCCCCCGAAAATCTCCAACCGCGTCACCCCATTATTACCGTTATGGGCCACGTTGACCACGGTAAAACTTCACTCCTCGACTACATCCGCAAATCAAATGTTATCGCCGGTGAGGCCGGCGGTATTACGCAGCACATCGGCGCATACGAGGTAACTCTCGCCGATGGCCGTAAAATCACTTTCTTGGATACTCCCGGCCACGAGGCATTTACCGCTATGCGTGCCCGTGGTGCCAAAATCACCGACTTGTGTATCATCGTAATTGCTGCCGACGACTCCATCATGCCGCAAACCGTTGAAGCCATTAACCACGCTCAGGCAGCAGGTGTTCCGATGATTTTCGCCATCACGAAGATTGACAAACCGCACGCCAACCCGGAAAAAATCCGCGAGGGCCTGGCAAACATGAATATTCTGGTGGAAGACTGGGGTGGAAAATATCAGTGCCAAGAAATTGACGCCAAACACGGTACCAACGTAAACGAACTGTTGGAGAAAGTGTTGCTGGAAGCTGAACTTCTTGAACTGAAAGCCAACCCGAACCGTCCCGGCGTGGGCACGGTGATTGAGTCTTCCCTCGACAAAGGTAAGGGCTATGTGGCTAAATTGTTGGTACAGAACGGTACATTGAAAATTGGCGACCCGATTTTGGCCGGAAGTTGTTACGGCAAGGTGAAAGCTCTGTTCAATGAACGTAATCAACCGGTGAAGTCTGTCGGACCGGCATCTCCGGTACTGCTTCTCGGTTTGGACGGAGCCCCGCAGGCCGGCGACACCTTCAAGGTTTGTGACTCTGAACAGGAAGCCAGAACCACGGCCACCAAGCGCGCACGTTTGCTGCGTGAACAGGGCTTGCGTACCCAGAAACATATTACCCTTGATGAAATCGGCCGCCGTATCGCCATCGGTGACTTTAAAGAACTTAATGTCATCGTTAAGGGCGACGTGGACGGCTCTGTAGAAGCTTTGTCGGATTCTTTGATGAAACTCTCTACCGAAAAGATCCAGGTGAATGTAATTCACAAGTCGGTCGGCCAGGTAACAGAAAGCGATGTTATGTTGGCATCAGCTTCCGACGCCGTTATCGTTGCCTTCCAGGTTCGTCCTTCCATCGGAGCACGCAAACTGGCTGAAAAAGAGCAAATTGATATTCGTACCTACTCCATTATTTACGATGCCATCGAAGAAATCAAGTCCGCAATGGAAAGCATGTTGGCACCGCAAATCCGCGAAAAGGTTATTTGTAACATCGAAGTCAAGGAGGTTTTCAGAATTTCGAAAGTGGGCAACGTCGCAGGTTGTATTGTGCTGGATGGCAAGTTGCAGCGTAGCAGCAAAGTCCGCCTGATCCGCGACGGTATCGTAATTTACACCGGAAAACTGGGTTCTTTGCGTCGTTTCAAGGATGATGTGAAGGAAGTGGTTTCTGGTCAGGACTGCGGTTTGAACATTGAAAACTTCAATGATATCAAGGTTGGAGACATCATTGAAGGTTACGAAGAATACGAAGAAAAAGCTACGTTGTAACCATGGCATTCTCATTTTTCCATCAACAGAAGCCACGCAAGTTTACTTACATCCCGCGTTACTATAATCCTGAAGATGAGAAGGATGAGAACGGAAATGAACGCAGCGAAGAAGAAAAACGAGCAAAAAGATTGGAGAACGCTTGGGATGCCCGGCGTTCTCATCGCCCTCGTCGCGCACCACAACTCTCTATCGCCCTTGTTTGCGTCGGCGTGGTGATGCTTGTCGTGTTTATCAACTCCAAAGCTTTTGTCCGGCTTTTTGAAATCTTCGGCCAACCGGCCACCCCCACGGAAACGGTTTCTCCGGAAAAAGCCGATTATTTTGTGAAAGTCGACTCAACCGGCACGCGCGATACTATTTACAACGAAGGTATCGGTGGCATGTTCTCCCATCGCATAGACTCTTTGGCCCTCATGGGCTTTACCAATTATTGGGGAAGCTCCGAGGCTATGAAAAAAGCTTTGGGTGATGAATATGAGATAGTTAAAATGAGAATGGACCAAATGAATGAAGAATATGAGCGAGAATTCGGAACCCATGAGTGAGGAAGCGCAGGCATTTGGCCGTCGCTATCACAATGCGATGCAGCGCCGTCGCAGCAAAAAAAATACCAAGAGCAAATGGCAGCAAATCGGGCTGATGGCCTTTGGCATTCTGCTCCTTGTCGCCATGGTTTACATCATTGTTACGGAATTTATTCTTCCGTAACCACCTTGAAACCCAATTCGATACCCACCTCCACCATTTTTTTGTAAGCGGCTTCGTACGTATTTTCGATGACACCATCCAAAATTGCGTCGCAAACGGCATCTTTTATCGTGCCCACCTCACGCGAGGGGCGGAGGTTGAAGGTTCTCATAATCAGTTCTCCATCAATGGGCGGCCGCCAATTGCGGATTTTGTCCTTTTCCTCGATTTCAATGAACTTTTGGCGCACGAGCGCGAAATTGTCCAGATAGCGTTTGACCTTGGCGGCATTTTTGGAAGTGATGTCTGCTTCACACAGCAACATCAAGTCATCGATGTCATCGCTGGCTTCAAAAAGGAGACGGCGCACAGCGGAATCTGTAACTCCGTCATCTACAAGAGCTTGCGGGCGGAGGTGCAAACCGACCAACTTCTCCACATATTTCATTTTTTCGTTGCAGGGCAGCTTCATCCGCTTGAAAATCTGAGGAACCATTCTGGCACCGACGACCTCGTGCCCGTGGAAAGTCCATCCGACTTTTTCATCAAAACGCTTGGTTTTGGGCTTGGCAATGTCGTGAAGAAGGGCGGCCCAAACTAAAAAGAGGTTGTTGCTCACGAGAGCGATTTTGTCCACCACTTCCAAAGTGTGTAGGAAGTTGTCTTTGTGTTTTTGTCCGTTGATATTTTCCACGCCCTTCAGGGCCACGAGTTCGGGGAGGAACTGCACGAGGAGCCCGGTTTCGTCGAGGAGTTTCAGTCCGATGGACGGTTTCGGGGAGAGGAGGATTTTGTTGAGCTCTTCGGTAATGCGTTCTTTGGAGATGATTTCGAGGCGGTAGGCGTTGCGGACGATGGCTTCGTAAGTTTCAGGGACGATGGTGAAATTGAGTTGGGAAGCGAATCGGATGGCGCGGAGCATGCGCAGTGGATCGTCGGAGAAGGTGATGTCTGGGTCTAACGGTGTGCGTATCAGTTTGTTGTGAATGTCATCGATGCCATGAAACGAGTCAATGATAGAACCTTTTTGCGGTCCGTTGAGTGCGATGGCGAGGGCGTTGATGGTGAAGTCGCGGCGGTTTTGGTCATCCTCGAGGGTTCCATCTTCGACAATGGGTTTGCGAGAGTTGTGGGAATAAGATTCGCGGCGGGCGCCGACAAATTCCACCATCGTACCGTCGTACGTAAATTGCGCGGTTCCGAAGTTCTTATAGACATTGACGCTGAGATGCGGGGAAATCTTTTTGGCAGTGGCTTTGGCCAACTCAATGCCCGAACCGACTACCACAATGTCGATATCTTTGGAACTTCTGTTCAAAAAAATATCTCTCACAACGCCGCCAACAGCGTAAGCAACGAGGCCGATTTCTTCAGCTGCTTCTCCAACTGTTTGGTATACAGGATTTTTAAGTTCTTTCAAATAATCTTTTATCATAAAAAATGGGATTAACCCTTTTTCGAAAAAGGAGTGCAAAAGTACTGTTTTTTCTCCAAAAAGGTGACCAAAAATCCTTCATTTCTTCCAAATCCTAATTCCGTAATAATTTGTATTTTTGCAAAAATTTTTTAAATATTATGGAAGAAAATTTTGAAAACCCAATTCACGAGGAAACCTCACAAAATTCTGAAAATCCTTCAGAAAAAACTTCTGTAAAAGAAGAAATCCCCACTCCGAAAAAAGGAAGAAAAAGAGAAAAACCAACGAAGCCTTTCCGTCAGGAATCCCGCGCAAGAAAATTCTGGCGTGTTGTTTTCGGCTCCCTTCTCGGTTTCGTTTTCGCCAATATCGTCCTCTCTTTCCTGGGAATCTTTATGCTCATTTCCCTCATCGGTTCGGTTACCGTTTCCATTCCCAAGGATTCTATTTTGGAACTGACGCTGGATGCCCCCGTGGTGGAACGCTCCAACGATATGAATTTCACCCCCAGCATCTATGGACAAACCAAAACCATCGGTTTGGACGATATTCTTAGCGCGGTGAGAAATGCCCAGCAGGACGAGAAAATTTTGGGTATTTCGCTGAATCTCACCTCCGTTTCGGCCAGCCCCGCTACTTTGGAAGAAATTCGCCAGGCCCTGGCCGATTTCAAAAAGTCGGGCAAGTTTGTTTACGCTTATGGCGATACCTATTCCCAAAGTGCTTACTATATCGCTTCCGTCGCCGACAAAGTTTACCTTAACCCACAAGGCAGCATTGATTTCCGCGGCATGTGCATGCAAACGATGTTCTACAAAGGATTGATTGACAAATTGGATGTGGACGTGCAGATTGTGAAACATGGTCGCTACAAAAGCGCTGTGGAACCTTATTTTCGTGAAGATATGAGTGAGGCCAGTCGCGAACAGTCGGAAGCTTTGGTTGCCTCCATCTGGGGTAAATTCTGCCAAGATATTTCATCATCTCGCAAAATTTCTGTGGAAAGACTCAATGAAATTGCCGACAGCATGATGCTTAGCCGCGGTGTCGACGCCTTGGACTTTCACATGGTTGACGCTCTCGCTTCGCGTACCGAATACAACAAGGCACTCCGCCTGAAAACCAACAAAAGTGCTAATGATGTCATCACGTTGGTGGGCTTGGACGAATACAAACAATCTTGGAAAATCAAAAGTCCGAGCTCTCGTGCCGACAAAATCGCGATTGTGTATGCGGTAGGCGAAATTATCGATGGCAATGGAAGTGCTACCGTGATAGGTTCCAATACGTTGAGTGCGGACATTCGCAAGGCGTACAAAGATAAAACCGTGAAGGCTATCGTACTGAGAGTCAATTCCCCCGGCGGCAGCGCCCTTGCTTCTGAAGTGATTGCAAGCGAGATTGAACAAGCCAAAGCCGCTGGAAAGGTCGTCATTGTTTCTATGGGCGATTATGCAGCTTCCGGCGGTTATTACATCTCTTGCGGAGCAGATGCCATTGTGGCTCAACCCACTACCATTACTGGCTCAATCGGTGTTTTCGGCATGATTCCGAGCTTTGGCAGATTCCTTTCCGAAAAATTGGGAGTCACTATCGACGGTGTGGCCACCAATGCTCACTCCGATGCACTGAACGGGTTCCGCCCGATGGACGAAAAGGAAAGTGAATACATGCAAAACAGTGTGGATGAAACTTATAGAACTTTTCTGGGGCGTGTGGCTAAAGGCCGTGGCATGACCATGGAGGAAGTTGACAGCGTGGGTATGGGCCGCGTTTGGACTGGCGCCGATGCAATGAAAATCGGTCTGGTGAATCAACTGGGAAACCTTCATGATGCCATCGTACTGGCTGCTAACAAAGCCCATGTCAGTGATTATGAACTGGTTTGCTATCCGGCCAAAAAGACCTTTTTGGAAGTGCTGACGGAAGAAAAAGACCATAGCCGCGAAATTGAAGCTGCCTACCGTGCCGAACTTGGCGAACTTTATCCCGCCTTTGTGGCCATGCGCCAACTTCGTCACTTGGATGGCGTTCAGGCCCGTTTACCCATGGAAATAATGATTAAGTAGTATGTCTGTATTCAATATTTTTCTCTGTGTGATGATGGGTGTTGCCCTCATCGTTTTCATCTCTCTCTATTTCGTAGAAGCTGGTTACGGCATGCTCGTTTCCCCACGCTGGGGCAAACTCATCAACAACAAAGTGGCTTGGTTCATCATGGAAGTTCCTGTGTTTGTTGCTATGGTTGTGCTGTGGGCCTGCTCACCTCATAAGTTCGTGACTGTGCCATTAATTTTCTTTTTGATTTTCGAATTGCATTACTTTCAGCGAGTTTTCATTTTTCCCTTTTTAATGAAAGGGAAAAGCAAAATGCCCATCGGAATCATGTTGATGGGAGTGTGCTTCAACTGCCTCAACGCCGTGATGCAAGGATATTGGATTTTCTATGAATCTTTTTATGTCAATTATAGTGCTTTCGGTTTGCATTATACTGATATTGAATGGCTTTACTCTCCGATGTTCGTTATCGGAGTTCTGATTTTCTTTGCTGGCTTTGCCACAAATTTGCATTCCGACTACATCATCCGCCATCTCAGAAAAGATCCGACAGACACGAAGCACTATCTGCCAAAAGGTGGCATGTTCAATCATGTGACTTCCGCCAACTATTGTGGCGAATTGATGGAATGGCTGGGCTTTGCCGTTATGACATGGTCGCTTGCCGGTTTGGTTTTTTTCATTTGGACTTTTGCTAATTTGGTTCCCCGTTCCAACACGCTTTATCATAAATATCAAAAGGAATTTGCTGATGAAATGAAGGGCAAAAAGCTGAAAAGAGTGATTCCCTTCATCTATTAATAGAAAGAGAAATTAATATCACAATAATTATGTCAGAATCTAAAATTTTCACCCCCGTAACTTTCGGTCCGCTCACATTGCGCAACCGTACGATTCGTTCTGCTGCCTTTGAAAATATGTGCTATGGCAACAAACCCTCTCAAGATCTTTTCAATTACCACACGGCGGTTGCCAAAGGCGGCATTGGTATGACCACCATTGCCTACGCATCAGTCAACCGAAGCGGCGTATCCTTCGACGGTCAGCTGTGGATGCGCGAGGAAATCATTCCCGATTTGAAAAAGCTCACCGATGCCATCCACGCGGAAGGCGCCAAAGCGTCCATTCAGCTGGGGCATTGTGGAAACATGACGCACCGCGCAACTTGCGGCCAGATGCCCGTGGGCGCTTCCGGAGGTTTCAACCTCTATTCTCCCACTTTTGTTCGCAAACTGAAGGAACAGGAAATTTACGACTTAGTGAAAGATTTTGGCAAAGCCGTTAATCTGGCCCGCCAAGCTGGATTTGATGCCGTTGAAATTCATGCCGGTCACGGTTATCTTATCAGCCAGTTTTTGTCCCCTTATACCAATCATCGTAAGGATTTCTTTGGAGGAAACATGGATAAACGTATGAATTTCATGCGTTTGGTTATCAAAGAAGTGATGCAGGCGGCTGGAAACGACATGGCTGTTTTTGTAAAAACCAACATGTATGATGGTTTTAAGGGCGGTTTGGGCATCGATGAATGTCTCGTCGTGGCCAAGGAGTTGGAAAGTTTAGGCGTACATGCGCTGGTACTTACGGCCGGTTTCGTGAGCAAGGCCCCGATGGCGGTGATGCGTGGCTGTATGCCCTACAAAACCCTCACCCACTACATGAATCCTTGGAAATTCTGGTGGCTCAAGATGGGTGTTAGAATGTTCGGGAAGCTGATGATTCCGGAAGTTCCTTTCCAAGAGGCCTATTTTTTGGAAGACGCCAAGAAGTTCCGCGCAGAGCTTAAACTGCCTTTGGTTTACGTGGGTGGTTTGGTCTCCAAGGGCAAAATGGAAGAAGTTTTGGATGCCGGATTCGATGGTTTGCAGATGGCGCGTGCGCTCGTCCATGATACCGAATTTATCAACAAACTCGCTGCGGGCGAGGAAAGAAGCGGTTGCAAGCACTCCAATTATTGCATCGGCCGTATGTATACCTTGGAAATGAAATGCCACCACTGTGTCGAAAACTTGCCTACGAAACTTCAAAAGGAAGTCGAATTCTTTGAAAAAACGAAATAACTTAATGCCAATTTTTAGCAGAAGGAAGCACCTTGCGACAAAGGTGCTTTTCTTTTAAATATAAACAATGAGACTTTCGCTGTTCCTTATTTTCGCTTCGCTTTTAATCGTCCCAGATCTCTATATTTGGTTCTTTTATCTTCGTAAAAAGAGAATCTGGTACTCACTTGTGTTCTTTCTTCCTTTGCTCTATGTGGCAATGGTAGAAACACTCCGTCTTTTCTATGTTTGTTCACCCGCACTCACCCGATGGCTTTTCTATATCATGATTTGTCTTTCGGCACCGAAAGCCGTTTTTTTAGGGCTCGATTTCATTTCTAAAATCGTTGAACATTGGTCAAAAAATGGCAGAGTGAGATTTCATAGAGTAGCTGTCATTATTTCTATAATATCTTTTATAATAGCTATTTACGCTTGTACTTTGGGAAGGTTGAAATTAAATACGAATGAACAAGAATTGACATTTTCCGATTTGCCAGAAACTTTTGATGGCTATCGGGTGGTACAGATTTCCGACCTTCATCTCGGAGCTTATAGCAACACGCGTTATATTGAAAGGTTGGTGAAACGGGTGAACGATTTGCATCCCGACATGGTTGTTTTTACGGGCGATTTGGTGAATATGAAGGCCTCGGAAGTGGACAATTTCAAGGGAATTCTTTCGCAACTGAGCGCCAAAGATGGTGTTTTCTCAGTTCTCGGAAACCATGATTACGGGCATTATGCCCGTTACACTGAGGCCGATGGAGCCGAAAAGGAAAAACAGAAAATTATCGATGTGGAGCAAGCGATGGGGTGGACCGTGCTGAATGATGCCCACCAGCTGATTTACCGAGGTAGCGACAGTTTGGCCATTGTGGGTGTTGGTGACATTGGAAAGCCGCCGTTCCCTCACCGTGGGAATCTTTCTAAAGCGCGTAATGGTTTGTCGGACAAAGTTTTCCAGATTTTATTAAGCCACGATCCCAATCATTGGAGACTCGAGGTTCTGCCAAAAACTGACATAGAGTTGATGCTTTCCGGACATACCCATGCCATGCAGGTAAAACTGGGAAATTTTTCTCCCGTGATTTGGATGTACGACGAGTGGGGTGGGCTGTATGAAGAAGCCGGACAGAAGCTGTTTGTCTCCATTGGTGTGGGAGGTGCGATGCCCTTCCGTTTTGGCGCTACTCCCGAAATCGTCGTTTTCAATTTGAAACATAAATAACATTTTTTATGAAAAGATTTCTTCCCCTTTTCGCTTTCATCTTAACTTTTTTTAATGCCTTTTCTCAGCAACCCATCACCTTCCACCCCAAAGATAATTTCGTGATTGTGATGGATGACAACGCTTCTCCAGAAGTAGTGTCTGCCGCTCAATTTCTTAAAAGTCAATTAGATACAATTTTCTCACGCTCCTACAAAATTGTCCCTTATTCCAACTATCACGGCAAACAAGCTATCATTATTGGCAAAAACAAACTGTCGGAAAACATCTTCCAACAGTACGGAAACCAAATCAGAGACGACGGTTTTCTCATCCATACAGACGGAAAAAATTTATATTTTTTGGGAAATGAAAACACACGCGCCCCTCGCTATGCCGTTTGCCACTTCTTAGAAAATTATTTGGGCTGCAGTTACACCTCAGCTTTCTCTATCCATTACTCGCAACTTCCTGACAAACTGACGATTAATATTCAAGATTTGCAAAATCCTTCCTTCCTGTACCGCGAAACCTTGCACCTGATTCCCAATCAGGATACGATGTATGCCGTTTGGCACAAACTCCACAACCGCAACGACTTCTATCACGATTGGGGACTCTTTGTCCACACTTTTCAGCACCTGATTCCCGTGAGTACATATTTTGACGCACATCCGGAGTGGTTTTCAGAAATGCACGGGCAGCGCGTGCGCGATGGCCAACTCTGCCTGAGCAACCCCGAAGTGTTGGAAGAACTTTGTAAAAACTTGGAAATCAGGATGAAAGCCGAGCCGGAAAAGCAGATTTGGTCGGTCTCGCAAAATGATAACGAGAGTTCGTGTACCTGTCCGCATTGCCGTCACCTCGACTCGCTTTACGGCGGCCCTACCGGTACCATGATTTGGTTTGTGAATCAAGTGGCTGCTCGTTTTCCCGACAAAACCATTTCCACGTTGGCATACCAGCAGACGCGCCACACTCCCAAGAACATTCTGCCGGCTAAAAATGTCAACATCATGCTCTGTTCCATCGAGTGTGGCCGCCAAAAACCCATTGCCGCCGACCATGGGCCAAATTCCTTCCAACGCGACTTGGAGGAATGGACACAGTTGACACACAATATCTTATTGTGGGACTACGTGGTGCAATTTCGCAATTACATGGACCCTTTTCCCAATTTGCACGTCATCCAACCCAATTTGCAAAATTTCCGCGACCACGGCGTTCCCATGATGTTTGAACAGGGATCCGGCCAAAATGTGACAGAGAATTATGAGTGGAGAACCTACCTGATTGCTCATTTGCTGTGGAATGCCGACATAGATGTGGACAGTCTCCGCTCGCAATTTCTAAATGCACATTACGGATCCAATCGAGCCCGTTTCATAGAGCAGTACTATGACACCATGCGCGACGCCCTTTTGGCTTCGGGGCAATTTCTCAATATTTATGGTTATCCCATCAATGCTAAAGACGGTTACCTTGCCCCCGACAAAGTGGCTTTTTATCAGTCGCTTTTTGAAAAAGCGTACAGCGTTGCGCCTTTCGAGGGCTGTAGCGCCGCCGAAATTTCCCGTTATAATGACCGGCTCCGTCTGTTGGAACTCTCACTCGACTTTGCTGTTTTGGAGCTTTCCATGAGTGATATTTCTCCCGAGTTGTCATACTTTTTTTATGACTCACTTGGCCAAAAAAAGGCACAACCGAAAATGTTGGAAAAACTCGATAAGTTTATACAAGATTGTGACAGATTGGGAGTTAAGTATTTGGATGAGATTAAATACAACCCGCAGCAGTTACGGCAGAATGTTGTTAATTACATTAAAAAGTCGTTGGAACGAAACATCTCGGTTGGAAAGCGTGTAACCTGTTCAACGGAGTGGAGCCCGCTCTATGATGTGGGAGGGGCGAAGGCATTGACGGACGGTAATTTTGGAATTATGAACTACAACTTCAATTGGCTGGGATTTTGGGGGCAGGACATGGATGTAGTGATTGATTTGGATTCGGTGCAAGAGGTTCATAGAATCAGTGCCGATTTCCTGTTTTACCCGCTTTCGTGGATATTTGCGCCGAAGAAGGTGACTTGTTATATTTCTGATAATCAAGAAGATTGGACAGAAATAGCCACTCGGTCATACGAGAATGAGAAATCGTTGGCCGAGTGTAAGTTGGTAAATTTCAGTTTTGAGGTAAAATCGCAGCGCGGGCGTTACGTGCGCGTGCGCGCGGAGTCGTTGTTGAAAAATCCGGAATGGCACCGCGGAGTGGGGCAGCCTTGTTGGATTTTTTGTGACGAAGTAATTGTTCGTTAGCTTTAGATTTCCACAGATTCACGGAACTTAGGCACGCTATTGTTCTTGAAACCAGCATCTTTCAGGTGCTGTGAGTAGGCAATGCGTGAAGAATCTTCCCCATGAACTATGAAAATATTTTTCACTTTCTTCTTGTTTTGACAAGAAAGATATTGAATTAATTCTTTGTAGTCGGCATGGCCGGAAAATGCTTCTATTCTGGCCAGCGTTGCGCGAACTTTGTATTTGCTTCCGAAGATGGAAACTTCGCTGTCGCCGCGCATGATTTTGGCCCCCAGTGTGGTTGGAGAGCAGTATCCGACGCACAAGATGGTGGTTTTCGGATTTTCGATATTGTTGGCCAAGTGGTGCTTAACGCGCCCGGCCTCCATCATCCCTGATGCGGAAATAATGATGCACGGTCTGTTGTAACTGTTCAGCTTCTTTGAATCGGAAATGCTGCGGATATAGTGGACCTTTTGGAATCCAAACGGATCTGGGTCGGTTTTGATGTATTCCTGCAGCTCTTCATTGAAACAGTCGGTGTGGAGACGGAAAACGTCGGTAGCGGCTACTGCGAGCGGGCTGTCGATGAAGATATCGACATCGGGAAGATTATGTTGGTTTTCAAGATTTTGCAAAGCGTATACAATTTCTTGTGTGCGGCCGATGGCGAAGGAGGGGATGATTAGTTTGCCTTTCCGCTGGGCACAGGCCTCTTTGATTACCATCATCAGGTCGTGTTCCGCTTCTTCGATGGTGGTGTGGAGGCGGTCGCCATACGTCGACTCGGTGATGATGTAGTCGGCTTGAGGAAATGCTTCGGGGTCGGGTAGGATGGTTTTGTTGTAACGGCCGATGTCGCCGGTGTAGCAGAGAGTTCTCTTCTTTCTTCCTTCCGCATAATGGATGTATACGGCGCTGCTCCCGAGCATGTGTCCGGTATTGATGAATTCCACCTGGAAGCCTTTGGTGATTTCGTAGGGATGGTTGTAAGGTACGGATACGAAACGGCGCATGCAGGTGACGGCATCTTTCATCGTGTAGAGGGGCTCTACCGGAGGCAGTTTTTGGAAAGCGCGTTTTTTGTTGAATTGCGCGGTATCGGTTTCTTGGATGCGGCCGGAGTCGGGCAGCATGATGGCGCAAAGGTCACGCGTGCCGGGTGTGCAAAACACAGTGCCCTTGAAACCCAATTTGACAATATATGGAATTAGCCCGGAGTGGTCGATGTGTGCGTGGGAAAGAATGATGAAGTCTATCTCTTTCGGGTCAAAGCCCAAATCGCGGTTCATACTGTCGGTTTCAAGACCTTTGCCTTGATACATTCCGCAATCCAATAAAATTTTCACTCCCTTTACTGTGGTCAGGAGAAATTTACTGCCAGTAACTTCGGTGGTAGCGCCTAAAAAGTCTATTTTCATGTTGCTAAAATTTGAAGGCGCAAAGATACTGATTTTTATGGCAATTATCCCCTTTAATCTTGCAAAAAAGGTGAAGAGTTGAAAGGATTAAGGGTTAATTATTTATTTTACCCTTCCACCTTTCACCCTTTCCACGAAGTCCAAAAGTTTTTACAAGACGAAAAGGGATGATTCCGGATTTTTATGGCAATTATCCGCTCGCAGAACGCCTTCTTTGAAAAAATGAAAAAGGTTGAATGGCTATGTGAATTAGGTTAAAAAGAGGATGCCATAAAGGAAAAAGAAATTATTAATATCTTTCTTGGAATCGGTGTTTTAATGTTTGAAAGTTTATTCCGATCGCCAACAGTAGACCATATTATTGAGGAGAATCTGTTCTTGTTGTTTCCCGTTTTGCAATATGGTTAAGTATTCACTGTCTGGGTTGACCAAATACTCGTATCCATTATTTCGAAATGCAAAACATTTATTCTGTTTATCATAATAACCATTGTTTATAACCAGGTCGGGAGCATCAAGTGTGCTTTTGTTCTTCTTCCAAGCAGCATAACGGTAACAATTTGTGTTGTTAGATTCTGTTTCATCTATGCTGTTATAATTTTCGTTAGAAGTTTCCACCATGTCTACCCTTACTATGTATTGGCTTGATTCACCATATAATACCATTTTCGTAAAATCTTGCAAACTCGGGTGCAGCCAATACCCACAGCCCTCACCCTTATGAACAAAATTAGTCCCATTAAATTGGTAAATGTCATATTTATCATAGTAAGTAGAAAATCCCATCGCTTCCCTTAAATTTACTGGAATATACAATGTGTTGTTTTTCTGGGAGAAAGAGAATACCCTTTTATCAGGGGCGGAAGTACATATTTCATCGTCATTTGCATACAATATGGTTCTATCATCAATAATATTGAATCCTTGACCATTATTAGCGTTAAATGCCCTCAAGCTGGAAAAATTTCCCTTATGGGTCCATGTATATTTGTCCTTACTATCATCCATGAAGAAATCGCCGATAAAATCTTGTTGACTTGGTGTTTGAGTAAGGATGATGGTATTCCCATCAATGGTTTTGACGCTTCCTAACCGGTCCCCGACGAAGTTTTCACTCCATTTGTTCTGAGTGCTGTCTCCCATTGTCTCTACCAGTTCTTGGGCTTTTGGAGTAAGGTATGACCAAACATCTTTGTAGTCCAAAAGGAAAACCTGATAGTGGTTGACCAAATTGGTGGTAATAAGGAGCCCTTTCTCCATCAGTGCAAAATCAAAAATCTGTTTAGGACTATCGTAGTAAACGAGATTATCTTTAAACGGTTGTTCTTTTTCTGGTAAGTTTTTGAGGTATTGTCTAAGCATTTTTTCTTTTACGATAGAATCGAGAACATGTCCGTTCTTTTTGTCGAAAGTGTAGCAAAGGAGTTCTGAACCGCAGCTACCGCCACAATGATACCATTCAAGAGCGTAGGTGATAAAAGAATTGGTTTGTGCTACCAAGAAGATGTTCAAATTGTAGTGGTTGCTCAGCAGTTTTTTGACGCTGTTTCCATATTTTTTAGAATATGAATCCAAAGTGAGGTACGGTTCTTTAACATAAACTTCTTTGGATTGAAACAATTTGGATTCATTACAAGAAGTGTCAATGACATTTTCAAACGCATGGTAGAGTTCGTGGTTCAGAAAGATCATAATGGAATCCCGTAGTTGTTGCGGCCCGGAAACAGGCACATCGACCGAAACATCGAAACTGTAAGTACCTTCATAATTATTGATACAAACATGTTGTCGCTCCACTTTCAATGAGGATGTTTTCGGATCCTGTCTGTTGCATCCCGTTAAAGTGACGGAAACTAAAATGATGACAAAAATCACGATAGGAAATAAGGTGGTCTTTTTCATAATAGAACGCTTAGTACATGACAAAAAATGAAAAAGGCTGAATCCCTCTTAATGTCGTTTAGGTTAAGCGGGAATAGCGACACGGCGGCTCATGATGCCTTATCTGGGGAAGTATTCAATTTCACGTTTGATTTTAATCGTCTTTGTCTCCCATTCTTCGTAATCTCCGAAATGTTCTTTCCAACGACTTTTGACCGTACATTCTGCTTCGGTCCAGTTGTGATATTGATCGAATGAAAGGTATTGATAGGTCTGTGTGAATTCTGCACTTCCCATTTCATTGCCATCGTTTCCGCTTCTTTTTTGCAGAAAACCATTTTCATCCCATTCACATTTGTCTTCAAAATTCCACTCCCAGCCGTAGGCATTCTCATTGCAGATTTGTCCCTGTGGGTTATATTTGTACTCATAGTTGAAAAATTCATCCGTATTGTCAAACTTTTTTTGATTCTTCAGGCGTATTATTTGTGATGATTCATTTCTCGTAACAATGGGTTCTCCTCTATTAATTTTCATGGAGCTTCCAATCCCTAAAGTGTCGAAAACGGCTTCGGTGATTTCTGTTGCAACCCCTGCTCCTTCTGTATAAACCACGCGTTTCACTTTCCCGTGAAGACCGTGCATCATCAAATCGGAACTGGTGAAGGTGACGAATTTGATGGAATCTTCGTTTACATTTTTGGTGGAATCGTTTGCGGCGGCGGTGGCAATGCAGTCGGAATTTTCCGATTTCTTATTCTCTGATTTGATCAATAAGTAGACAACTACTGCGATTACCAATAAAATCAAAATAATCGCTGCAATAGTGAATGCTTTTTTGCTTTTTTTCTGTTCCATGTTGAATATAAATTAAAAATTTCGTCTAATTTATTGCTATACAGATATTTACCTGTAAACTTTAATAATTTTTTATTTATTAGAAAAATGATTGATATTCAGTAATTTAGGGGTGATGGAAAATTCTGCATTCTTTCTTTTGGAATAA
Source organism: Bacteroidales bacterium (assembly GCA_024400785.1). Taxonomy (GTDB): domain Bacteria; phylum Bacteroidota; class Bacteroidia; order Bacteroidales; family WCHB1-69; genus UBA1756. The sequence goes on along the minus strand of JAKSME010000002.1, from coordinate 56,262 downwards.
AAATCGTGGCTGCAAAAATCAACAATTTCTTAATACTCATGATGTTACTATTCCCCCCCCCTTTCACCCATTCCACCATTCCACCATTAACCCATTCCACCATTACCCTATTTCTCGCCCCAGCCATTTCACCCCCGTTTTCCGGGTGATGGGGGTGAAAAGCCAGCAGAAGAACAGAGCGAAGAGAATGCGGAAGAGGAAAACTCCCGTGTAGTGCGCGCCACACGAAATCATCAGCAGCGAGTCTTCGATGATACTGTGGCACAAGCTCAAGAAGACGATGGAGTAGAGCAAATCCTGCGGTGTGAGGTGCTTGTCTTCGGCCTCCGCGATGATGATGCCGCCTCCGTAGGCCAGTCCCATCGTGAGGCCCACCACAACCGCGGGTACGGCATCGCGACCGATGCCCATGAATTTCACCAACGGATGCAGCACTCTGTTGATTCCGTCCAGCACTTTGATTTTCTCTAACACCTTAATCAACAGAATCATGGAAAAGACGACCACAAAGATGAGTGCGAAACTTTTGAGCTGGCTCAGCAGCCAGAGTCCCCACGTGGAGTCGTGCAAATTGAGGTGAATCAGCGGGTGGGATGCTTCGGCGAGCCATCCGCCGTGGCTGTATATCAAATTGAGGATGAAACCCGACAAAATGGCCATAAAGAAGCGGATGGCGAAAGCGAACCAGAGGCGCACGCCGCACTTGGTGGCTACGGTGAGTTCGGCGGGAAAGGTGTGTGCGATGAGCAACACGGTCGCCAACACCGTAACTTGCGCCACGCTGAGCGGCTCTGCCAGCGTCGGCAGCAACGAGAGGTAGGCAAACAGTCCGCCGTAAATGTTCACCAGCATAGTGGTGGCCCACACGAGCCCCATTTCCCCGGGAAGCCCCATGATGTGCATGAGCGGTGCGAGAGCGTCGCCCACGTAGGGAAGCCACCCTAACAGTTGCAGCCCGCGAAAGACCAACGCCACCGGAAACATCACCTTCATCAGCATCCAAACCGTTTTGGCTGCACGTAAAAGCGACTCTTTTATTATTTCAACCATTTTATAAAGCAGGATGTGCCATTGTTGTTCTTTGTTGCAAATTTCCTCACGTCAATGCCTGTTTTTAATAGGCGCCAGAGACGTGTTTGGAAATTGCATGAGCAAAAAAAAAGGTTTCCGATGGGAAACCTTTGTACTGGATGGGGGATTCGAACCCCCGATTTTCAGGATGAAAACCTGACGTCCTGGGCCAACTAGACGAATCCAGCGTTCTCTCAAATTGAGGTTGCAAAAATACACTTTTTTTTAATACAAAATCACTTTTGAGAAAATTTTTTATTTTTCTTCATTTTTATCTGGTTCAAACCTGAAACCCAGGCGTTTACCAGTTTTCAGAATCATATTTTGGTCTTCAATTTGAAGGATGTCATCCACAGAGATTTCCACTAACTTGGAATATTCTGGAACCAAAAGGTCAAAATTGATGGTATATTGGATGGCAGATTGAAGGATTTCTGTCACCGCCGCTTTGTCCAATTCTCGGTTATTGAAGTTGTTCAGCACGCTGGCGAGTTCGCGTTTTCCTTCCACATAGAAGTGTTTGTCCTTATTGATGAAAATACGGCCAATCATGTAACCGGAGTCGTTGATGCGGTTATAGCGGAAAGAGTCGGCGAGGAAGTTGAAGATGTGGATTACACCGCAGTAGGAACGGCTTTTGTCTTCCTTGATGTAAGGGGTCTTCATCACTTCGTGGTCGCGAGGAAATTCAAAAATGTTGGTGTGCATCAAGAAGATGAGCACGTCGCCAGCGAAACGGAGTTTGAACTCGTGGAGGTTTTTCCCGTTGAATTCCACTCCGACTCTGGGATGTTCCTCTTCGAAATGATCTTCGTAAAAGTCTTTAAATTCCTTGGCGCATTCTTTGAACAGTTCCATAGATTCCAATGTGCTGGAATAAATTTGCTGTTTAAGTTCGCCTTTTTCGATTAATAATTGACAAATTTTAGAATGGTCGGTTTCCATATAAATCTTTAAAAATTATTTTAACGTAATGTAATCCAATGGGTTAAGAGGGAATCCGTTGTGCCAAAGTTCAAAGTGGAGGTGATTGCCTTTGTCGGTGATTCCGGAATGCCCCATGGTGGCGATGGGTTCGCCGGCGGAGACTTTTGTGCCTTTTGATTTCAGAAGTTGTTGGTTGTTTTTGTAAACGGTGAGGATGTTGTCGTGATGTTGGATGATGATGACATTTCCGTCTGTGACGTCATAACCGGAGAAGATGACCATTCCGTCCGCCGCACTGGTAACGAGGGTTCCCTGTTGGTTGGTCACGTCGATGCCGTATTGGTTTTGCGGCAGGCTGTAGGCGGTGATGATGGTGCCGGTGGTTGGCGGCTGGAGGAACAGGTTCTGTATGTCGGCGCGGGAGCTGACGGAAACGGCGTCGTTAGACTGTCGCGCGGAGACGGCCTGAAGCAAGTCACCGGCGTCTTCGCGCAATGTCATTTCGCTTTCGCTCGGTTCGGCGGCATTGGCCAGATCGGTGCCATCGTTGTCGGCTATCTTGTCCTCCGGCGCCTTACCGAGCGTGTCAACGTAACTCTCTTCCAAAACCTTGCGGATATGGTTGAGATATTGTTCGTTTTTGTCGTATTTTCCCTGAAGCTCCGTCATTTTTGCTTCCGCCGTCACAAACTTTTTGTGCTCGGTGGGCGTTGTATAGCCGGGAATGTAGTAGCGCAACGGGGTAAAGGCGATGATGATGGCGGTGAGCGCAATCAACAACACAGCCGAAACCGTGACACCCACAAAGATATTGCGCGGGCTCAGCAGAAAGGAAAAACTCTCGTTCTGCGTGGTCTCGTTCCGGATAATCAGTCTGTGCTTGACAGACCAGTTGCGACGTACTCGCTGCCAGAAATTATGCCAGTTACCGATTCGTTTCCGCATTATTTCATTTTTTCGACGGCTTCTTTGATTCTACGGCAGGCCTCGCGCAGTTTTTCTTCGGAGGTGGCGTAGGAGAGGCGGACACACTTGTCATCGCCGAAGGCAATGCCCATCACCAATGCCACATTGGCATCATAAAGGATGTACATACAGAAGTCGGTTGAATTTTCGATGACGGTTTTGTTGTATTTGCTGGCGAAGATGGAGTCGGCGGGAACGTGTTTGCCATAGAGGGAGCTGATTTCCGGGAAGAAATAGAAAGCGCCTTTGGGCAAACGGACCTTGAAGCCGGGGATTTGTTGGAGGAGTTCGTAAACCATGTCGCGGCGTTTCATGAAGACGTTGCGCATATTAATGATGTCTTCTGAAGTCGTGGGGTCCATTTCCATGGCTTTGATGGTGGCGCGCTGTGCGATGGAGCATGTAGCGGAAGTCACCTGGCCCTGCAGTTTGTTGCAGGCTTTTGCGATGGCGACTGGAGCTGCGATGAAGCCGATACGCCAGCCGGTCATGGCGAAACCTTTGGCAACGCCGTTAACGGTAACGGTGCGGTCTTTCATCCAGTCGAACTGGGCCATGCTTTCGTGTTTGCCTTCGAAGTTGATGTGTTCGTAAATTTCGTCGGCGACAACGATGATGTCGGGATATTCGCGGAGTACTTCGGCGAGGGCCTTGAGTTCCTCACGAGAATAGAGCATGCCGGTCGGGTTCGACGGGCTGCTGAAGATCATCATTTTGGTCTTGGGGGTGATGGCCGCGCGGAGTTGTTCGGGCGTAACCTTGAAATCGTTTTCGATTTGGGTTTGAATGTAAACGGATTTGCCTTCTGCCAACTGAACGATAGCTTTGTAAGTAACCCAGAAAGGAGCGGGAATGATGACCTCTTCACCTGGGTCCACAAGTGCCATGATTACTTGGTAGATAGACTGTTTAGCACCGGTGGAAACGATGATTTGGTCGGGAGTGTAATCGAGGTTGTTATCTCTTTTGAACTTAGCGCAGATGGCTTTTTTGAGTTCCGGGTAGCCGGGTACTGGCGGATAATGGGTCCAGTTTTCATCGATGGCCTGTTTTGCGGCTTCTTTCACCTCTTCCGGGGTGTTGAAGTCGGGTTCGCCGATGCTGAGACTGATGACGTCTTTGCCAGCTTCTTTAAGTTCACGGGCGATTTGTGTCATCGCCAAAGTTTCTGATTGAGCCATGCTGCTTACTCTGTTCGAAATAAGTGCCATAATTGTAAGGTTTTGATTTATATTTTGTTGATTAATTTCGAGGCGGCAAAGATACGATTTTTAAATGGGATAGGGGAGTTAATCTTGGAATAAAGTTGCCGACATTGGAAATTCCTTGGAAAGTTCGCCGGAGTAGAAGAAGTCGTTGCCGAGGACGCCGAAGGTGTAGTTTCTTCCGCCGACGGAGACGCGAGAGCCGCCGCAACGCGGTTCGGCATTGGGTTTGGAGGCCTGGAAACCGAGGTTGAAGAGCGTACAGAGGATGTCGGGCCGGTGGGAGATGTCGTAGCCGGCGCGTTTCCATTGCAACATGGTTTGGTGCAGAATGCAACCGGTATAGATGAAAGAGTAAAGGTTGTTGTGATAGTCTACCAGTCGGTTGAAACGGGCGGTGGCGATGTCCACGGAGTCGCCCTCCGGAAAATCCAAGATGTGTTCGTATTTTTTACCCATGTAATACACGGATGTGGAATCTTTTAAGTTTCTTTCAACGGCGGCGGCGGTAAAGTCCTTGATGCCGTTCACCCCCAAAGAGAATTGCGACTGAACGCTCATGGTCATGAAACCGAGGCGGCGTTTGGCATCCTCTCGCTTGGAGTTGAAGAGTCGGATTTGCTCACCCACGGTGCAGGCGGCAATCAAACGGGCATCCACACCGGTGATTTCGGCCGCTTTTTGGATGTTCTTGGCATCACGTGCCAACGCCCGCTTCAACACAGTCCAACCTGCGTCGTTCATCCACGGGATCGCATTCTCCGTGGTTGCCGTGAGTTTGTAGCGGGAAAAAACCTGGTTGATGTCATCCAACATCTTCTGATAATTCTTTCCTCGCTCGCTTTCTTGAACATACATGTCGCACGCATACAGCATCCTGTTTACCAAATCCGGGTCGTTGGTGCCCTGGGTGGCTTCGTAAATTAAGTGCGCATTGGTGGAATAAACTTTGTCGAGACTTACTAACTTGATGTAATTCTGTAAATTATTGCTGTAAATCTTGGCTGAATCTGTCACACCGCCCTGCTTGTAATTGGCCAAATAACGATTGTAGGGGTCTTCATAACCCTTGTCGTTTGTGAGTCCCATCGTATAGATGGCCCATGCACCGATGGCAGCCATCCCGCACAAAGCAAAACCGTGAATGAAAATTTGGTAAATTTTGGAATGCCATTTCAGCGTTTTCCATGACTTGAGAAATGACTTTTTCTCAGGTTTGTTAGGCTCTTCTTGTTCCATTATTGATATGAAAAAAAACGCGGCAAAAGTACAATTATTTTCACTCCATTATTCACTCTTAAAAAACTAAAAATAAGATACTTTTCTAATGAAATTTCTTCCCCGATTTATGCACAAACACCAGATAATATTTATTTATTTACAAAATAAGACTTTTAATTGTTTTTTGATTACTTTTGCAGTTTCAAAAATTGGCAAAAACTATCGAAATGAATTTTATCCAAAGACATTTCCTCAAAAGATATATAAAAGAAAATCAGCAAGTTAGAAATCCGGAAGTATCTTCTTTGCGAGATGCTAAAAACATCGGAATCTTGTGTAATATTACAACCGAAGATACTTACAAAGACATTTACGCGGTTTTTTCTCGGTTGCAAGGCACCAGTCGCAACGTCTGGTTGATGGGTTACATCGATGATAAAGCCGTTCCCTTCTATTGCATCCAGCAGCTTTCAGCCGACTATTTTTGCAATAAAGACCTCAACTGGTACGGCCGTCCGGAAAAAGTCCAAATCAAGGACTTTTACAACATGGAATTTGATGTTCTTCTTGACTTTTCCCACGATGTTTTCGAACCCATTCGCCTGATTATGGAACTCAGTCGGGCCAAGTTGATCATTGGTTCGGAAAAGCGTAATTTGAAATATTACGACCTTTTGATTCAAACGGAGGAAGATATTTCCAACATGGAACTATTGAAGAATATTTCTCATTATACGAATCAACTTTCAGGAACCCAATTATGAACAATCGGTTGAAAGGCACTGGAGTCGCCCTTGTCACTCCCTTCCTCGCAGACGGAAGTATCGATTTTCCAAGTTTGGAAAATTTGGTTGAGAATTTGATTCAAAACGGGGTGGATTATATCGTCACGGTGTGTACCACCAGCGAAGTGCCCACGCTCTCGGAAGCCGAAAAGGATGAAATTGTCCGTTGTGTGGTGAAAGTTGCCGCCGGCCGTGTGGCTATCGTTCGCGGTTTGGGCGGCCCGAACACGCTTGAACTGGTTCGCCAACTCCGCACCTGCGACTTCTCCGGAGTCGATGCCATCCTTTCCGTCACCCCATTCTACAACAAACCCACGCAGGAAGGTGTTTACCAACATTACAAGATGTTGGCTGAAAACTCACCGCTGCCCATCATCCTCTATAATGTTCCCGGCCGCACAGGCTGCAATATCGATGCCGACACCACCATCCGCCTCGCCAATGACTTTCCCAACATCGTAGCCATCAAAGAGGCCTCCGGCATGATGAACCAGATTATGCGCGTTATTGCCCACAAACCCGCTGAGTTTTCTGTGCTTTCGGGCGATGATGCCATCACCCTTCCCTTGCTCGCCGCCGGTGCCGACGGCGTGATCTCTGTCGTTGCCAATGCCTTCCCCGCCGAAGTCAGCACGATGGTGCGACTTGCCCGTAACAACCAGTTCGACCAAGCCCGCCAAATCCACCTCCGCCTCCTCGACTTCGACCAGGCCTGCTTCCGCGAAGGAAATCCCGGTGGAATCAAAGCACTTCTTTCTCTTCAAGGAAAAATTCAAAACCAACTCAGACTCCCGCAAGTTCCTGTTTCTGAAAAACTTATGGAAACATTTCGTAAACTTCTCGGTGAATAATCCTTTGCCCATCATCAATAATTTCAAACAAAATGAAAAAACTCATCCTTTCCATTCTCTTTTGTTTCGGTGTGTTGCTGACAACTTTTGCCCAAAGTACGCCTGACGATTTGCGAAATACTGATAGGGATTTCCTATATGTGAATACTCAGGTCAACACCAAAGCAGAGGTGAATCAGCTGTCGAAAAATTTCTCAGTCGACAATTGTCATTTCGACGCCCGTAGCGGCCAATATCAGGTAAAAGTCTACCTCGCCCGCCACGAGTATGAAAGCTTCCTCGCCCAAAACCTGCCGTTTGAAATTATCACTCCCGAACGCCCTCCCGGCAGCAGCATGGTGTCAACCACCCTTTCCGACTTCACTGCCAATTGGAACAAATATCCCGCATACGATGTTTACGTGCAGTTGATGCATACCTTTGAAACCAATTTCCCGAACATCTGTAAAATCGACACCATCCTCGCGGCCACGCCCAACCCCACTCGTCCGCACATGCTTCTTGCCGCCCATATCAGTTCCACCCTCGGTCAGCCGGCCGACAAACCCGCTTTCTTCTATTCTTCTACCATGCACGGCGACGAAGTTGTGGGTTATTACATGATGCTCCAACTTATTAATTACATCCTGAATAACGCCACTACCGACCCGCAGGTACAGAATATTCTCCAGAATGTCGACCTTTACATCTGCCCGCTCGAAAATCCCGACGGAACTTACAAAAGCAGCAACACGCAAATCAGTTCTTCGGCTTCCCAGCGTTACAACTACAACAATGTCGATTTGAACCGTAACTATCCCTTCGTTCCTGGTATTTCCGGAAGTGCCAACGTGCAACCCGAAACACAGGCCGTCATCAACTGGGTGGCTGACAAACACTTTGTGATGTCTGTCAATTTTCACGGCGGGGCTGAATTGACCAACTATCCGTGGGATTCGTGGGAAACCGACGACCGTGCCCATCCCGATGCCGACTGGTTCCAATACATTTGTCATGGTTACGTGGACCACTGTCACGAAGTTGACGCCAGCTATATGGTGGGTGAAACTGCCTATCAGCCCGGTTGCGGCGCAGTAACCGAGGGCGGCGATTGGTACGTTATCGACGGTTCGCGCCAAGACTACATGAATTACTACCAACATTGCCGCGAAGTTACCATCGAAGCGCATTTCGACAAAGTGGTGACTTCAACTTCAGAACTTCCTACGTATTGGACCAACAGCAAAGTCGCGCTGCTCAGTTACATTGAGGAGTGTTTGTACGGTTTCCGCGGCATTGTTACCGATGCTGTGACCGGCGAACCCGTCGAAGCCAAAATTTTCGTTAACAACCACGACACTTTCAATTCCGAGGTTTATTCGCACCAGCCGGTGGGCAACTACCATCGCCCCATCAAGGCCGGCACATACTCGGTTACAGTTTCCGCCGACTGCTACGAGCCGCAGACTTTCACCGTCACCACCACCGACGGAGCGTGTGTGCGCCATGATGTGCAACTCCAGCCGCTCGTTTCCGCTCCGCAGGTAGCCGACCAACATATTCCTATGGGCGCAACCGCCACACTGACGGCAACCTCCACTCGCACCATCAAGTGGTATGCCTCTGTCACTGCCGCCACACCGCTGGCAACGGGAAACACTTTCACCACGCCTGTCCTCACCCAAACCACCACTTATTACGTGGAAGAACAAGCCATCAGCGGCGAGGCAACTTGTGTGAGCGAGCGCGTTCCTGTCACCGTTTACGTGATTCTGGCGGACCATGACACCGTTACTGAAAACATGAGCGTAGAGGCGTGCGGTTCGTATACCATCAACGGACAAACCTTCACTGTCTCCGGCTGTTACTCCTTCTTCTTTCCCTATGCCGCTCAAAATTACAACGACAGCATCCTCATGCTCAGTCTTACCATCCATCCAACCTATTATGTCACCGACTCCAATTCCTACGTTGTTGGCGACACCTACCAAATCGGCACTGATTCTCACACGGCTTCCGTTCCGGGAATTTTCACGTATGATGTGAACCTTCAGTCGGTTCATGGCTGCGACAGCATCATTCATTACATTGTTGTGGTAAGGGCAGCCGCCCCCGTTTATTCAGACCTGTATGCTGCATCCTGCGTTAGTTATACCTACGAAGGAGAGACTTTTACAGCTTCTGGAGACTATAGTTTCGAATATCCCGCGCAAGGCACCAACTACGCCGACAGCATTCTCACCCTTCACCTCACCATTTATCCGTCATATTCCCTGAATGTTGCCAATACGGTGAATTTGGGTGATATTTATTATGTAGAAGACGAACCGCACATTGCCGTTGCCGTTGGTACTTTTGCCTACGACCGCATCTATACTACTGTGAATGGTTGCGACAGCATTATACATTATATCTTTTATGTAACTTCTGGCAATGAAGCATTTGGAGACCTTACGCTTGAAGAATGCTCTCCGTTTGTTTATGAAGGCGAAGTGTTGACCATGGACGGTGATTATACTTTCTATTATCCGGGGGCCGGCATCGGTGGTGTAGACAGCACGCTCATCATTCACCTTACGCTCCACCCGAGTTACGAAAACACTGTCAATCTGTCGCTTGCTCTCGGCGAACACGTTCAATTGGGTGACTACGATTTCTATTCAGACCAAGCAGGGATTTTCACACTGGAGAAGGAATATCAAACCGTTTATGGCTGCGACAGCGTCATTCATTACATTATTACCGTGGGCAATGTGGGTGTTGAAGAAACCGCTTCCTCACAAATTTCCATTTATCCGAATCCGGTGCAAAACGAATGTGTCATCAGCGGGCTCGCTCCCGGGGTTGAAACAGAAATCCGCATATATAATGCCTATGGTCAGCTGGTTTGGAGCGAAAATTGTTTGGAAAATGAAACAAAAATCAATTTTGAAAGTATAAAGTCAGGAATTTACTACATCCAACTTATCCAGAACGAACTTCAGTTTACTCAAAAAATCATCAAATATTAAAAAGAATAAGAGTTACATGAAAATGTAGCGAAGATCAGAATATTCATATATGAAGAAATTTGAAATCAAGACCACCTTTACTGTATATGAAAATGAAGGTGAATTGTCGGTTGAAGATAAGAAATTATTGAAGATGGCACGTGAAGCCGCTACCAGGGCGTACGCTTCATATTCACGTTTTCAGGTTGGCGCGGCCTTGTTGTTGGATAATGGTGAAATTGTAACAGGAAGCAACCAAGAGAATTGCGCTTATCCGTCAGGGTTGTGTGCTGAGCGCACGACTGCCTTTTATGCGTCATCCCGTTATCCGAATGTTCCTTTCAAAAAGTTGGTGGTTACGGCCATCAATCCGTCGAAGAAACTCACCTCACCGGTGCCGCCGTGTGGCGCATGTCGCCAGGTTCTGTCGGAATACGAGCAAAAAGGCGGAATGCCGATGATTGTTATGATGGCTGGCGAAGAGGGAGAAATCTGGCAGGTAGAATCCGTTGCCGACCTTCTTCCCCTCTCATTCTCAGGTGATTATCTTCCTGAAGACTAATAATTCAGCGGTGGAATTGTGTTGATGGAATATTCCACGTTTCCACGTTTCCACGTTTTCACCAATCACTGTTTCAAGAAACTTGGTTTGTGCGGTTTGGGAAGGATTTTTCCATTCACTCCACGATATTTCTCATCAGGGTCGTACTTGATGCCAATCTTGTCCATTAGTTTTTCTGACTGTACTTGGTGAATTTGCAGACCGAGTTCCCACGGGTTGTAGCCGAGGAGCAGACCGGCCATTTCTTCGTATGTAAGCACGGGGATTCCGTAGCCGTCGCGGTCGTAGGTTTTATTTTCCATTTCCGCGATGGTGTACTGCCATTTGTCCATGAACATGGTACATCCGGGGCAGTTGCAAACGATGAAGTCGGGTTCGTAGGGTTCCATGGATTCGAACTTCTTTTTGGAGTTGGCGACAGAGTAGCCGCGGTTTTCTTGCAACAAGTAGTGTCGGAAGCCGAAGCCGCAGCAGTGGCGGCGTTCCGGGTAGTCGACCACTTCGCCGCCCCACGATTCAATCATGCCGGCCAGAACGTGCGGAAATTCCGATTTGCCAATGCCTTGCTCTGGAAATATTTTGGCATAGTGACAGCCCACATGTTCCACCACCTTTAACGGTTTGCCCGTAAAACGGTTCACCAGTTGGTATTTCATGTTCTGCTTCAACTCCTCGCGGAATTTGTAGATGATGTCGGAAGGATGTACCAGATTGGTGGGGACCTCGAACTCGCGGCCGGTGGCCTTGCGCAGATATTGGCGGGTCTGTTCCAACAGTGCGGGGTCTTCTTTCCACATTTCTAACATTTCTGAAAAAATGCCGAAGGAGGTGACACAAGAGGGAACGTAGTTGGTATAACCCGCTTCTGTCATCAGAGAAAACAGGCGGGCCACCACCGTCATCGTGGTTTCCAACGGCACAAAGTCGCTGTGATAACCGATGCCGGTGCAGGTGTGCTGGTTCGCCTCATCACGGATGTCTTTGTGCAATTCCTCACGCATGATGCGCAAAAACGCCGTCTCCGACCCTGGGAAAAAAGTCTGCCGGATGCAGCTCCTTTCATAGAAAAAATGGTCGTCTGCAATCTCCTTCTGATACTCGTTCCAAAATCTCTTTGTCATATTTTTTTATTCTAATTTTTTCTCGTTTCCACTCTTTCACCTTTCCACGAACTTCCACTAACCTTCCACTAACTTCTCAGATTCTCCCTCACAATCTCCGCAATATCTTTCACCGGCAACGTAGTGGAATGAACAAAAGCTTTCTTGCACATCGGACAGGCGGTGGCAATCAAGTCGGGTTTTCTGTGCATGAGGTTTTCCACTGCCGCATCGCGGATTTTTTTCTGCTGGTTGATGTCAATAAGTGTGTCGCCCAGGTTGATGCCGCAGCACAAACTGTCTTCGCCTTCCTGTTTGGCTTTGACAAGATGCGTGGTGGCTTGCAATACCTGACGCGGCTCTTTGTAAATGCCGCAACCCCTTCCCAGCTCACACGGATCGTGGTAAACGGTTTTCAGATCGTCCATGCGGACTTTGATAAGGCCGCTCTTGATGAGCATGTTGAGGTATTCGGTGTGATGGATGACCGGGATGTTGAGTTTGTAATCCTTTTTGAAAGTTTGATAGCAGATGGGGCAGGAGGTGACCAGCATGGTGACTTTCGACTTCTTTATCAGTTCGGTAAGTTTGCGGCGCAACTCGGCAGCTTGTTGGTTGTAGCCTTGTTGCAGCAGCGGACGGCCGCAGCAGATGGAGCGGTCTTCGTCCATGAACCAGTAACGCTGTCCGGCGACTTCGAAGATGGTTTTCATTGATTCCGTAATGCCGGGAGTGAGGTGCGACATACACCCGCCGAAGTAGCCGATACGTCCAATTGCATTGAAGGGTTGAACATTGTCGAGATAGTGGTAATTGCCCTCGGTGTCGAAATTCCGTTTGTTGCGTTCCTGTTGGCGGATGGCCATCAAGTCAATATTCACCGGACAGTCGGAGGCACAGCGTGCACACATCAAACAGTTGTCGGCAATTTCTGGTTTGTTCTTTTTGTAACGCAAATCCCTTAGAAAATAAACAGACTGTACATTGTTGATACCCAGCTCTTTATTTAACGGACAGTTGTCGATGCACATACCGCAGCGCGAACAGGCACTCAGTTCGTACATGGTGTAACCGGTGCGTTCGTGTTTTTCGCGCACGCCCCATTCCCGGAAGAAAATGAGTACCATTTCTGTAAAAATATGCATGTAGCGCGAGAATGGAAGCGAGACGAAGAAGGTGCCTAACGCAAAAGAATAGAGCGTCCATGACGTCATTTCAAAGGTGAGTGCAAATTCGGTCGGGATGAGGTTTCCGATGAATTGGGTGAAAAATCCGCCGTTGTGATAAATGCAGGCAGTGAGAGATTCACTTAGCAGTCGGAATGGGAAAATGCACCACAAGGAAGCCTTGGCAAAGCGGTCGAAAACAACATGCTTGGTGGCCTTTTTCATTCCTAAGGCCTTGGAATAACATTTCTTGATGACTGCCAACAGAATGCCCGACAACACATACAGCAAGAGAAAATCCATGATGGCGGTCAGCACATGGGCACCAGCAAAGGTGCCGTGCGAATGGAAGAAGAACCGGTAGAAGATGGCCATCCAGAACGGATGCGAGCCATCGATGGTGGGCGTTAGGCGACTTTCTACAAAACCCACGATGATGAGCAAAGCCCAACCGAAAGCGATGCTCCGGTGCATGTAGCCAAGTATCAGATTTTTACGCGAAATGCGGATGTGCAAAAGTCCTTCGCGAATCACTTCCCATACCGCTGGAATGAATTTCCAGGAGAAAATGTTTTTCCGGATGACAGCCCGTTGCAAGCGGTCGAAATGTTTGAACCAACGTACATATTTCCATATACAGATCCCAAAAAGAAATATGGCTCCCAATACAAACGGAATGACAAAAGGATGAAAGTAGTTGTCCATGGCGATTATTTTGTATTGAGAATTTTCCTCATATTCATAATGATGGGACGCAGGTTCAGTCCGCGCGGACAAACCAGCGTGCATTTGCCGCACAACATGCACTTGTCGAGCTCTTTGGCCAACTTTTCATATTGTGCTTCTTGAAATAAGGATTTGATTTTTCTGATATTGAAATGGGTGAACTGTTGCGCGCTGCAAGTGGCGGTGCAGGCACCACAGTTGATACATCTTTTAAAAGAAGGAACGATTCGTTCCAACTGTTGCAATTTGTCAAAATCGCAGTTGTCGAGGTTTACAACTCGCGTCGGCGCGATACTATAACCGAAATTTATCATATTATAAATAGTTTGGGTTAGAAAAAGATATCAGTCTTCAAGCAAGAGGTGGTGGAGGTCCATGCCTCCGGTGACTTCGTAAATTTTGCGGATTTCTTCAAGATTTTTCTGATGGATTTCGCGGAGTGCGCCAGGGCCCTCTCCGTGGTAGTTGGCACCGAGTTTGGGCGCTATGTCGATGATGTTTTCCACATACCATTCCCAAATCGGACCTTGTTCGGGGTGCATTTCCGGGGTCACCAAGTCGGGATGGACGCAGTAACCCGTTTGCAGAATGTTGTTGCCTTGAACAGCGGCCATGCGGCGTTGTTGTTCTTTGATATGCTCGTTGAAATAACCGAGTTGTTGCGCGTATTTGCGGAGAATCAGGATGATTTCTCCAGGAGCGTTTCCACGGGGACAGCGCGCTTTGCATGACAAACATTGGCCGCACGCCCAAATGACCTCCGAGCGCATCAATTCCTCGATGGCGTTCTCGTCTTTGCGTTGTACCGTGTCGCAGATGCGGCGCGGGTCGTAATCAAAAAATTCAGCTGCCGGACAAATCGCAGTGCAAATCCCGCAATTCATACAGGCCTTTAAAGCTCCGTTGAAACGGCTGTCCTGTGAGAGTAAATTGTAAAGATTTCCCATGATTTTTTATTAGAAAAATCAAGTGCAAAAGTACAACATTTTTAGCTTGTAAAAAAGTGAAAATATTTGTACGTTTGCACCTCGAAATTTCAAATTAGTAATTGTATGAAAGGAATCATTTTGGCGGGCGGTGCAGGTACTCGTTTACACCCCATCACATTGGCAATGAGTAAACAGTTGATGCCCATTTATAACAAACCGATGATATATTATCCGCTTTCGACTTTGTTGTCAGCGGGCATTCGTGAAATCCTTATCATTTCCACTCCAACCGACCTTCCTCATTTTGAACGACTTTTGGGAGACGGAAGCCGTATCGGTTGCCGTTTCGAGTACAAAGTGCAAGAAGTTCCCAATGGTCTCGCCCAGGCCTTTGTCCTCGGCCGCGAGTTTATCGGAAACGACAAAGTCGCCCTCGTCCTCGGCGACAATATCTTTTACGGAAGCGAGTTCGAACACAACTTATATAAAAACAACGACCCCGACGGCGGTATCGTTTTCGCCTACCACGTTTCCGACCCCGAACGCTATGGCGTGGTGGAGTTCGACAACAACATGAATGCCGTTTCCATTGAAGAAAAACCCAAACAGCCCAAGTCTAATTACGCTGTTCCCGGACTCTATTTCTATGACAACTCTGTCGTGGAGGTGGCCGCCAACATCAAACCCAGTGCGCGTGGCGAGTATGAAATTACAGACGTTAATCGTTACTACTTGGAACACAAGAAATTGAAAGTCTGCAAAATCGACCGCGGTACCGCATGGCTCGACACCGGGACTTTCCGCTCTCTCATCGAAGCCACCCAGTTTGTACAGGTGGTGGAAGAACGCCAGGGCCTGATGGTCGGCTGTATCGAAGAAATCGCCTATCGCCAGGGGTTCATCAATGCAGAGAAATTGCGCGAAATCGCCGAACCCTTGCGCAAAAGCGGCTACGGAGAATACCTGCTCAAATTAATTGCCGATAACTAAAAAACTTTCATTATTCATTCATAAAAAATCATAATTTGGCGTCAATTTTGTATTTTTGCGCCTCCATTTTGAAATCAACCAAAATCCACTGATATGATTTATTTAGACAATTCCGCAACCTCCTTCCCAAAACCCACGGAAGTGTATGATTTTATGAACAATTTTTATCGCACCCATGGTGTCAACCCCGGTCGTTCCGGCTTTGACGCTGCGATTGAAACCGGTGAGCTCGTTTCAGACACCCGTAAGATGCTTACCAACCTGTTCAACGGTGGCGGCGATTTCAACCGTCTGACTTTCAGCTATAACGCAACCGACTCCCTTAACATGATTATTCAGGGGCTTGCCCTCGCCAACCCCGGCGCTCACGTAATCACCACCATGTTGGAACACAACTCCGTGCTTCGTCCGCTTTATACCCTCGAACAGCGCGGCCAAATCGAGGTTACATACCTCCCGTTCGACGAACGCGGCTATGTTAGACCGGAGGATGTAAAAAATGCCATCCGCTCCAACACTAAATTCATGGTTTGTACTCACTGCTCCAATGTCATCGGTACCATTCAACCTCTGGCAGAAATCGGTAAGATTTGCCACGACCACGGCATCATTTTTGTGGTCGACGGTAGCCAGGGCGCAGGCGCTGTTGATTTGGATATGCAAGCGCAAAATATTGACGTATACTGCTTTACTGGCCATAAATGTCTCATGGGACCCACCGGTATTGGCGGTTCTTACGTGCGTGAAGGCATCACCATCGGTCAAACCCGCTTCGGCGGCACAGGCGTTCGTTCAGCCGTTCCCGGCCACCTCGAAGAATACCCCTATCGCCTCGAAGCCGGCACACTCAACCTTCTCGGTGTCGCTCGCCTCTACGCCGGCGTGAAATGGATCACCAAAGAGGGAATCATGAACATCCATAACCGCGAAATGGCCCTTTGGGAAAAATTGCGTGACGGACTCAAAACCATCAACGGCGTGAAAATTTACTGCGCAACCTCCACCGAAAATCAAAACCCGGTGCTCTCTTTCAATGTTAACGGTTGGGATTCCAGCGACGTGGGCACCATGCTCGATGTTGACTACGACATCGCCTGCCGTATCGGTCTGCACTGCGCCCCCAAAGTTCATGTCGGCCTTGGCACCATCGACATTCATGGTACCGTCCGTTTCAGCATCGGAGCTTTCACTACCGAAAAAGATGTTGAAACCGCTATCGATGCCATCCGCGACATCGCCGCAATGAAAAATTAAAATCAGATTATTATGACAAAAGGAGGGAACGAAACTCATAAGTGTCGTTTCCCCCTTTTCCTTTATTAGCCTATGTTATCATCTCCACAAAAAGAAATTTACGCTAAAGAACGCTTTACAGCTTTGCAGGCACAGCGCCTGGCTCAAGAAATCGCCTTCGGCCCTGTCGTTTTTCAAGTCTCCCGCCTGATGGTTAAATTCGGCATCTTCCAAATGTTGGATGATTGCAAAGAGGGTTTGACCTTGGACGAAGTGGCCCAAAAGGCCAATTTGTCGCATTACGGAACGCAAGTTCTGCTGGAATCGTCACTTACCATCGGAACTGTTTTATTGAAAAATAATAAGTTCTATCTGGCAAAGCCGGGTTGGTTCTTGTTGCACGACGACATGGCTCGCGTCAACATGGACTTTAACCACGATGTCAACTATTTGGGACTTTTTAACTTGGAAGAGGCCATTTTGAACGGCAAGCCGGAAGGTTTGAAGGTGTTTGGCACTTGGCCGACCATTTATGAAGGTTTGTCGCAGTTGCCGCCACAGGTGCAGAAAAGTTGGTTCGGTTTCGACCATTTTTATTCCGACAATTCCTTCGAGCAGGCGCTGCAGATTGTCTTTGCCAACCAACCGCGCACACTGTTGGATGTGGGCGGTAATACCGGTCGTTGGGCCAGTCAATGTGTAAAATTTGATAAAATGGTGAATGTCACCATTATGGACCTTCCGCAGCAGTTGGAAATGATGCGCAAATCCACCGCCGGTTTGGAAGGAGCCGACCGCATTCACGGCTACGGTGGCAATCTGTTGGACGAAGCCACCGCTTTCCCGACAGGCTTCGATGCCATCTGGATGAGCCAGTTTTTGGACTGTTTTTCAGAGGAACAGGTATGTAGCATCCTGCGCCGCGCCGCACAATCCATGGGTGTCGACAGCAAGCTCTACATCATGGAAACCTTCTGGGACCGCCAACGTTTCGAAACGGCTTCCTATTGCTTGGCGCAAATCAGTCTCTATTTCACCGCACTCGCCAACGGAAACAGCAAAATGTACTATTATGATGACATGGCCCGCTGTGTCGAGAGCGTCGGACTGAAAATCGAAACCGTCCACGACGGTTTGGGCTTGGGCCACAGCATTATGCAGTGTGTGAGAAAGTAATTAAGCATGGATAAAAGTAAAGCCCGAGGCAGCACCTCGGGCTTTTTTTGTGAGATTATTTGTCTTCGATGGAAAGAATGTAATGTGTGCTTCTTCCACCACTTTCTGCTACATCAAGAACACCAAGGGAAACCAATTCCTGGATGTCACGCAGCGCCGTTGATGAAGAGGTTTTGGTGATTTTTGCCCATTTCGCATTGGTGAGGTTGCCTTCAAAACCATCCCAAAGGATATTGACCATTTTCACTTGTCGTTCATTCATCGGCACATTCCGATGTCTTTGCCAAAATTGCATTTTCTGAATGGTTTTTTCTGAAGTTTTAATGGAGTCTTTTATGGAAATGAGTAATGTTTCAAGAAACCATAATAACCATTCTGTAATATCGGTATTTCCTACTGTTGTCTTTTCTAATATGGCGTAATACTCTTTTTTGTTTTTGCAGATGGTTTTCGACATACTGTAAAATCTGTGCGACCAGCCATCCGCACGAGCCATCAACATATCGGTAATGATGCGGGTTAGACGTCCGTTGCCATCATCAAACGGATGTATGGCGACGAACCATAAATGTGCTATCCCTGCCTTTAATATGGGATCGATAGTTATTTCTTTATTCTCCACCCAACTTAGAAAATCATTCATCATTTGCGGAACAGCTTCAGAACCAGGTGCTTCGTAGTGTACCACTTCATGTCCCATTGCCCCAGACACTACTTGCATGGGTTCTCCCCCTTGCCTCCAATTACCAACGGTTATTCTATACAATCCGCTTCTACCGGTTGGAAACATGGCTGAATGCCAAACAAACAAACGCTCGGCATCCATGGGCTTTTGGCTCTGCTGAACAGCATCAATCATAATTTGCACAAGATCTTCGGTGTAATGATCACTTTCCGGCAAACCTTCGGTTGGAATTCCCAAATGTCGCGCAACAGAAGAATGCACACTTTGTGAGTTGAGAATCATACCCTCGATTTCACACGACTTGATGATGTCGTCTGTTACCATATCCAATGAAGTCGCTGCCTGCACCTCTAATCCAAGGGCTGTCATCATTCCAATCAGTTGCCCTTGAAAATGTTTGACTTTCATTAGCGGCTCTATTATGGCAGTTTCATCCCAAGTGAAGTTTGGCCATTCGGGAGATTGCCAAATGTATATATTTCTCATAGTCCTTTTTTTGAAAGTGCAAAAATACAAATTATTCACATCAAAATATGAAGTGAATAGAATAATTATTCACTTCATATTTTCAGAATAATATTGTGGTTTTCTAAAAATCTTTTCCTGACTTTGAGACTTGATTTTATTATAATTATTTATAAGTCAGATACATATAAATTTATAGTTTGGGACTGGGGCACAGCATCATGCAGTGTGTGAGAAAGTAATTAAGCATGGATAAAAGTAAAGCCCGAGGCAACGCCCCGGGCTTTTTTGTGAGCGGTAAACGGGTCTCGAACCCGCGACCTGCAGCTTGGGAAGCTGCCGCTCTACCAACTGAGCTATTACCGCTTTTGAGGTTGCAAAAATACATTTTTTTGTGATAACTAAATCATGACATTCGCTTTTTTTTCTTATTTTTGCCATTATCTAAAATTTTGCATCTTTTTGGCATAGATATTGCTCCCAAATTTGCCATTTTAGCAGCATTATGATTGTTATTAAAGAAGTTTTAAGCAAAAAAGAATTAAAGGATTTTGTCCGTTTCCCTAAAATATTGTACAAAGATTCTCCGCATTTTGTTCCTCCGTTGGATCATGCTGAGATGAAAGACCTTACCCGTCATCCCGCTTTGGATTTTTGTTCGTTGCGCATGTGGCTCGCTTATCAAGAGGGTGAAATCGTCGGCCGTATCGCGGGCATCATCAATCATCGTTGCAATGAACTGAAAAACCAAAAACGAATCCGTTTTGGATGGTTCGATACTATTGATAATCAAGAAGTTGCTAAATTGCTCCTGCAAACGGTCGAACAATGGGGGAGAGAAAATGGCATGGATACCATTGCCGGCCCTTCACGCTTCTCCAACATGCAAAAACAGGCCATGCTCGTCGATGGCTTCGACAAAACTTCCTCTATTGAAGCCGATTACAACTTTTCCTATTATCCCCAGTTGGTTGAAAATTGGGGCTTTGAAAAAGAAGTGGATTATATCCAGTATAAGGTAAAAGTGCTCGCCGTTCCCGAACCCATTGAAAGGATGGCAAAACATGTGGAACAGCGAAGTAAAGTCAGTATCAGACAATATAAAAGTAAGAAGGAACTGAAAAAAATTGGCATAGAGTTCTTTAAAGTTTTGAATAAAAGCTACCATCAAATTTTTAACTTTATTCCTTTGACTGATAAGGAAATAGACTGGGTTGTAAAAGGTAATTTCGGGGTGGCGGTGCTGAATCTGATTTCTGTTTTGGAAGACGAAAATGGAAAACTGGTGGGGATTTCTTTCTGCCTGCCCTCTCTCAGCGAGGCTTTCCAAAAAGCCAATGGAAAACTCTTTCCGTTCGGTTGGCTTCCCATCCTTCGCGCCCTCCACAAAAACGACAAAGTGGATATGTATCTCACCGGTATCCTCCCAGAATACGCCAACTCCGGTGTCCATCTCCTCTATCATAAACAATTGAACGAGACCTTCTTAGAAAATGGTTATGAGTTCGCTTTTACCTCCCAGCAATTGGAAGATAACCCAGCCAACCGTATTTGGCCCAAATATTATGACTGCGAACCTTTCTGTAGAAGAAGATGCTATAAAAAGTCGATAGAAAACCATGCTGAAATCGCTGAAGGAAAAAATTAACGGAAAATATGCCGTGGTTACCGGAGCCAGCCGCGGACTGGGCAAGTCTTTTTCCATTGAACTCGCCCGATGCGGAATCAACCCGATTCTAGTTAGCTCAAATGACCAAATTTCGGCATTTTGTACTGAATTGAGAAATACTTATCATGTTGATTCTCAATATATTGTTGCGGATTTAACGAACCGACAAAGCCTCTTCGATGCCGCACAAGAAATCAATAGCAAGTATGAGGTTTTTCTTCTGATTAACAATGCCGGTATCGGCGGATCTCGCTGTTTTGAAGAGGTAGGGGTTGAGTATGTGGAAAAAATTTTGGACTTGAACGTCAAAGCTACAACATTACTAACTAAATTATTGATTGATAATTTATTACGTCAAGATAAGAGTTATGTGCTGAATGTTGCCAGTATGGCCGCCCTCACCCCCATCGGTTACAAAATGGTTTACCCCGCCAGCAAGGCTTTCATCTACAATTTCTCTATGAGCTTGCGAGCCGAATACCGTAAGAAAGGATTGTCAGTCAGCGTGGTATGCCCCGGCGCCATGGCAACAAGCCCCGACATCATTGCGCGAATCCAAAAACAAGGGCATTTGGGCAAACTGACCTTGGTATCTACGCAGCATGTCGCTAAAAAATGCGTGTTGGAAACGCTGCTCGGAAAACGCGAAATCTTAGTCAACCCAGTCGGGCACTTCTTCTCAAAAATTACCCCGCTGAATATTAAAACACCCATTCTTACCCGTATCGTTCGCCGCGAAACGATGAAATAGAGCTTGTTCGCTATTTCGCCGACCACAGTCCCGCAATGATTTCTTGGAATTTCTCCTCTTCCCACAAAAATCTCACTTGAATCGGCAGACTGTATGCGGGAATTTCCGACAACTTTCCCCACTCCTTCGTCCCGTTGAGTCGGGCAGCATCTTTTTCTGTAAAAAAGAGGACTTTTTTACCCTTGCTCTCTGCAACTTTTTTGCGCAGTAATTCAATTTCATACTTACTGAAATTGTGATGGTCTCTAAATTCAACTGATTTAACATCAGAGAATTGCGATGCTAAATAGCGATATGCGTGCTCTGGATGCGCAATGCCAGAAACAAAAACAATGTCGTTTTTTGAAGATAGAGTGTTTCCCTCTGCGGCTGCATTGAGCGGCTTCGGTTCTCCGTATTGCAATGTGGTAAAAAAGCACGCTTGCTCCGCAGTGACCTTCAATCTTCTGCGAATCTTTTCCGCTTCTTTCTTCCCAAGCTCTTCCGGGCATTTGGTAACGATGATGATTTCAGCTTCGCTGGCGGCGCAACGAAATTCCCTCAAATTTCCCGCTGGCATCGGAAAATCATCACAATACATTGACGCATAATCAGTTAATAAAATTTGCAAACCGCATTTAACTGCCAAATGCTGATAGGCATCATCCAATAAAACCACTTCAGGAGGATTTGTTCCGCTCATGAGTCGCTGTAATCCGATGACTCGCTTTTCACAAACCGCCACTGTTACCTCTGGAAATTTCTGTTTCATTTGCAGAGGTTCGTCTCCCACCTGTTCAGCCGTTGATTCCGTGTGGGCTTCTATATAGCCGTGTGTTTTCCTTCCGTAGCCGCGGCTCAAAGTCGCAATTTTGTGGTTGGAACTCAACCAACGTAAAAGATATTCTGTGTGTGGGGTTTTGCCGGTGCCTCCCACTGCGAGGTTTCCTATGCAAATTGTTGGCACAGTAGTGGGTGAAAATCTTTTCACCTTTTTTTTATATAACATTCTGCGCAACAATGAAATAGCACCATAAATGGCGCCGAGTGGATATAACAGAATTAATCGTATTTTTTTCAATTTAGAATTGATTAATCCAATCTGCGACTTCGTAGGAGGAGATGAGGTTCATGCATTTAAAATGGCGGTGCGGGCATTTGTCGAAGCCAAGTTTGGAGCAGGGACGGCATTTTAAATAGGGAATTTCGAAGATTCTTGCGGTGGGAGCCTCCGGTGCGGTGTAAGGATACATTCCCAACTCTGGCACCGTGTTTCCCCACAACGAAGTAATCGGTTTGCGCAACGCTGCAGCTATGTGCATGATACCGGTGTCGGCTGTCAGCACACAGTCGCTCTGCTCCACTATAGAAGCAGTGGTGTTGATGGAGTATTGTCCGCAGGCGTTCAACGCTTTCCCGTTTAATGCGGCCACAATCTTTTCCGCGGCTGGCAGGTCGTTTTTGTCGCCCAAAAGAATCATTGGCTTGAACAACAGGTTGCCGATTTCGATGATTTTTTCGGGAGGAATGCGCTTGGTGGCATGTTTGGCACCGACTGCTACCGCGATGTAACCATTTTCAAAGCTCGCCGGAAGATTCTGAGTATCAAACTTTTCCGTTTCTGGAATAAAGAAATCCAATCCTTGGCCGTCGTTGGTGACATTCAGCGGTTTTACGGCTTCAAAATAACGCTCCACAATGTGTTTTTGTGGTAGAAAGTTCATTTTCGTACCCACTAACACCGCCTTTTTGATGTTGCACTTTGGAAATGATTTGTGGGGACGGCCCAACTTGTTAATCAATTTCCGCGACTTGTGGTTTTTTTGCAAATCCACGATAAAATCAAACTGCTCTTTCTTCAAATCTTTTACCACATCCGAATTGTCGCTTCCCCATAGGTGGACTTTGTTGATGTACGGGTTGTTTTGCATCAATGTGGCATTGGAACTTTTGACCAAAAAATGCACTTCAGCATTGGGAAGTTGCTGTTTTACAGCGCGTACTACAGGAGTCGTGAGTACGATGTCCCCGATGGAACTGAATCGTATGATGAGAATTTTATGGCCCGATGGAGGTTGAACATCATTCATTTTACCAATCGTTTCCTTCTTTATTAATTAAATTTTTACCATAATGGGTCCTTACGGGGTTGGCATAAATTTGAAGTAGATAACTCTTCATCTTTTGTGCGTCAACATCTTCCGTAATTGATTGTTTATCAATATATTGTAAAAACTTTTCTTTTTGTTCTTCTGTGTAAAACTGTGCAAATTCATGACTGTTTTCTACATAATCGTAAGCGATGTAGTTGGTTTCGTAAAGTTTGTAATTGGTATAAATTTGTTCGTCAATAATTTTGCAAACTGCTGTCAATTTGTCATTTTTTCGCAAATCGACTGGAATTTTGGCAATTTCGTCGTCGATGGCTTTGCCGATCACGAAATTTACTTTTCCCTTGAAGCCAAAAATCCCCTGACATACGCTGTTGAAGTCCTCACCCGGCTTCTTCACATATTTTTCGTGTTCTGAAAGTGCCAACTCTCTCGCTTTCAAATTGTCGCACGGCTCATATTCGTAAGAAATGGTGAGTGGAACGATGTGCATCTCTTTCAAAACATCCAGAATCTCGCGAGAATCATCGTAATAGGTGAGCATCTTCACCAAACCTTGTTGCGTCATATCGATGCCATCCTTTGTTCTGCCATTTCTTTGCGCAATCCACACCGATTCGTTCTCTTCCGTCATGCTGTAATGGATGTATTCCGAAAGTTCTTTGGAATTGATGAGCTTTTCACGCAAAGAAGCACTGCGTTTGACCAAAAACATTTTGTTCAACTTCGCAATGTTCAGCAAGAGGGGAGTGGAAACCAAATTGTCGCCAATGGCAATTTTTGACGTATTTACATCATTATCAAAGAAATACATCTGCAAATAAGCAGAATCCATAATGATGTCGCGGTGGTTGGCAATGAAAAGGTAAGCTTTGTTTCTATCAAGGTTTTCAAGTCCTTGGCAAGTGACTTGGGTGGTGGTTTTGTCGGAGTAGAACTTCAGAAAACGTCCGGGTACGGCTTTTTGAAAGTCATAGTGTGTTTGGAAGGTTTTGCATTGTTCCTTGAAATCTTCAACGGTAACACCCATGTTGAGTTTTTCCAAGGCATGAGCAAAAGCCGGATCTGCAAAGATTTCTCTTCGCACAACAATGGCCTCCCGTTTGTTGAAATGTCGGATGGACTCAAATTTATCAGTCATATATGCACCAAAATAGTGAGTGCAAAAATACAACTTTTTTAAGAAAAAAAATAAAATTAAAAATCGTTGGAAGGAATGGTGTCGGTATCGATGACAAAAATCTTTCTCACACGTTCGCGGGTGACAATTTTTCTCTCTTTAGCGGGTTTTGTGCTTGTGGTGTCGGCCACGGAAACTTGGTTCCTGTTTTCATTGTCTTCTGCTACTTTGGAAGCTTTATCCGTTGCCGCTTCTATCTTTTTTTCTTGGCTATTTTGTCCGTCAGCAATCTTATCGTCAGTTTCAACTGTTGTTGCTGAAACGGTGTCGGAAGCAACCAAATTTTGGCACGGTTGTTCTGTCTCAGACTGAACAGGCAGACTGTTTTCAGAATGTAAAAACTTATAACCTAATAAACATCCACAAGAAACAACAATCACGCTTGCTATTATGATAGTAGCTGTTTGTAAAGCAGTTAGTCTTGATTTCCAACCGGCTTTTTTAGTGAAACTCTGCCAGCTTTTAGCAGAATATTCATACTTTTTATTGTTGATTTTTTCTCGGATGAGTTGGTCGAATTCAGACATATATTAGCAGTTTCGGGCGTTAATCATTTCTTTTAATTTTGTACGGGCAAAATTGAGGTGCCAATGGGAGGTGCCCTCTTTCATGTCCAGCAGCTTGGCAATTTCAGCATGAGGATATTCTTCAAAAACGTATAAGTTGAAGACGTTTCGTGTAGTGGGTGGCAGTTGTTGAATGAGTTGCAAAAGTTCATCTGTACTCATTTTGGAAATTGCGATGTTTTCTTCCGTTGTTCGCATTTCAGTTTCCGGAATGTCATCAAAGTTGGTGGTTTGAGTGAGCGTTTTGTATTTTCTCTGGTAGTCGATGCAAGTATTGATGATGACTTTTTTCAGCCAGGCTTCAAAAGATCCTGTGCTTTCGTATTTGTCAATTTGGGTGAAAATTTTCAAAAAACCTTCGTTCAGCATATCCTGCGCTTCTTCCTCGTCTTTCGCATAACGCATGCAAACAGCCATCACCTTGCCGTAAAACAACTGGAATAATTTGTGCTGCGCCCGCCGCTTTTCGGCCTTGCACTCAGCTACCAATTGCTGTAACCCTTCTTCTGTTAACTGTTTGAGCATATTATAAAACGTAATCTTCACCCAAAATCTTGGGTAAGTTGAAAATTTTTTAGAAGTTTTCTCGGAAGTCTCTCTTCATATTGTACTTAAGGTCTTGAAGTACAGATGCTTTCACGTTGATGGTAAAGCTCCAACCACGTCTGTTCCCGAACGGAATCCAGTTGAAACGCATCTCCCAACAATGCAGGTCTCTGTAGATATCGATGGAGGTGTAGGAAAAATCTTTCTGTGCAAAGTCGTATCCCGTTGTGAAACCAATCTTCCACTTTTTTGTGATGTTGACATCACCGCTAATGTTCAATGTCTGCACGATTTTGCCGGTATGGGCCTTTTCAACATCCTCGCGCCCCAGCCCGTACAATGTGTAATAAGTTGGATTCATGTAGAAGTAGAGATTGTCTTTCACGGTGTAAGCAAATGTGTAGCTGAGAGTTAATGACCATGGATTGTTGAAATCGGGACGTTTCGTCGGCATGCCGAGGGTGTTTTCGGTAAACAGTTCCTCTTGCTGTTGTTGCTGTTGCTGTTTTTTCTCCTTCCTCCCTTTGAAATAATCTTGGTTGATGGTCCAGTTCAAACTGAGGGCCAGGTCGGAGTTTGAAAAGCGCATCAAACGGTGGTTTTCCTTCCATTCTGTGCGGTTGATGC
Source organism: Bacteroidales bacterium (assembly GCA_024400785.1). Classification (GTDB taxonomy): domain Bacteria; phylum Bacteroidota; class Bacteroidia; order Bacteroidales; family WCHB1-69; genus UBA1756. The sequence continues at coordinate 29,806 of JAKSME010000002.1, read as the reverse complement.
GAATGCCCCGGTCGTTGTAGCAGTAGGGGTCGAAACCAATGTTGAAGGTGATGTAGAGCTGTTTGAACAGCGTCGTTCGCCCTGAAATGGTGAGCGGCGACCAGTTGAGTGAGTCGGCCGCAAAATCATAGTAACAGCCCACGGTGAGATTTTCCAACAACACAATCTTCTTCATTCCGGTGATGGTATCTTTCTTCGAACGCACCTTCATTTCCACATTGTTCGCAATGTTGATGCGCGCGATGGCCGAACTGCGCGTGTTCACCCCACCGAAAATGGAGTAGGCATAGAAGGAGTAGTCAACCATCTCACCCGTCAGGGGATTGAAATACTGACCATAGGTTTTCCCGCTTAGGTTGGGGGAGTAGGTGAAACTCAGATTCGGTGTCATTACATGCCGCAAAGCCGCGCCTTTCTCCTTCTTGGCTTGATATAAGAAGTAAATCTTTGTGGTGAGCGATGTCGAAACGCTGATGTCATGTAAGGCATAAAAATTGCGCTGCATCACACGGTTGATGCTGGAAGTCATGTATCCTTCATTCTCAACTGCCTGAAATTCTTGAAGTTCTCGCTGTAAGTACCATTTTTCCGTCAGATTGATGTTGGTGTTCCAGTTGATGAGTTTCGCAATCTTGATGGGTATGGTGATGGGAATGGAGTGCTTCATCCCCAACTGCAGATTCTGCCAGGTTTCCGGTTTCAAAATCATGCTGTCTTGCGTCGCGAGCCGGTTGACAAACTGCGAATTCCATTTCATGGAGATGTTGTCATACCATTTCAACTTGGTTTTATTCTTTTTTCTGAAAGGATAAAATTGGCTGACCGACATGCTCACGTCGGGCAGCGAAATGTCCACCTGCCCCGTTTTTGTGTTTTGGGTGTACGAGGCGGTCATGTCTACGAAAAATATACCTTTTGCACTGGTGGAAAGATTGAGTTTTGAAGTGTATTGATTTGAAAGATAGTCATTTACACTTGACGGATTGTATTTGTTGAAGCTGCTGCTTACGATGTCTACGTGCGCTGAAAAGCGGGTGGTGGGGTGCGACTTGGCATCCTGCTTGTGCTCCCAATGAATCTTGAAGTCGTTGCTGGTGTAGCGACTGGGGGTGAATTTTTCACCGAAGAAGTTTTGCGCGAAACTGAGGTTGACGTTGCCGGTGCATTTGTAGCGAACCACGTAATTGGAACGCAATTTCACGGCCCAGCTGCCGTTGGTGTAAATGTCTCCCGCCAACAATAAGTCGACATTGTCGTTGATGCCGAAGTAATAACCGAAATTTTCCATGTAAAAACCTCGGTTCGATGATTCGCCGATGGTGGGCATCACAATCCCGGAACGCCGTCCCTTCTGAATGGGAAAATAACCGAACGGAATCGCCAAAAAGGTGGGAATGCCGCCAAAACTCAGATACGCGGGCCCCGTCACAATTTTATCATTCGGCATGACCTTCGCCTTCGTGAAGGCTATTTCAAAGTGCGGATGGTCTAACTCACAAGTGGTATATTTCCCTTTCTTGATGAATGAGGTATTGTCATCCAATTTCTTAACCTTCTCTCCATGAATGTAACCTTCTCCCTCCACCGTAATAACATCACTGATAATGCCTTTCGTGGTGTTGAAGTTATATTTGATGGTGTGCGCGCGGAAGAAAGTTTCTCCCTGTTTGAAGGTGGGATGCCCGTGAACATTCCCCAATGTATCGGCAACGCCTTCCGCAAACAACTCCTGTGTCTCAAAGTTGATGCGAATGTAGTCGGCGTGCAACTCAAGGTCATCGTAATATACCACGGCATTCCCATAAAGATGCGTGATGCGGTTCTTCAATTGCACCACAATTGAGTCTTCCGCCTCGTATTTCACCTGCTGCTCAACGGCATCCTTCGACAATTTTTTGTACAAGGTATCTGTTTGTATGATAGAATCTTGTAGAAAATTGGTGTCATTTTCCGCAAGAGAAAAGACGGGATTTTTCAATGAATCCGCATGGCCTGTCGTATCAATTGAAGAAGAAATGATGTTTTGTGATGATAAAGTAAAGCATAACATACTGAAAACCAATGCGATGAAGTATCGCAATATAAATAACAAACGACCGTTGATTATTAGTGGCATCAGTTGTTTCTACAGTTGTTTTTTTATAATATTTTTGTAGCCTAAAAAAGGTCCAAAATTACACAAAATTGACCAATATGAACAAAAAAATTTGCTTTTTATTATTTGCCGTTCTCTCTTTATGTGTAAGTACTGCCTTCCCGCAGGCCAAAGATGCGATCAAGAAGGTGGTTATTGATGCAGGTCACGGCGGTTCCGACATCGGTGCGCCTGGAAGTATGAGCAAGGAAAAGGATATAAACTTGGCTGTCGCTCTCGAACTGGGCAAACAAATCAAGGAAAATTGCCCCGATGTCGAGGTCTATTATACCCGTAAAACCGATGTGTATCCCACCCTCTACGACCGCTGCAACTATGCCAACAATCAGCATGCCGACCTGTTCATCTCCATCCACTGCAATGCTTCCACCAATAAAACAGCCCACGGCACCGAAACCTTCGTGATGGGTCTCGATAAGTCTGACCACAACTTGGAAGTCGCCCGCCGTGAAAATGCCTCCATGCTTCTGGAAGACGACTACAAAACCAAATACGGCGGTTTTAACCCGAACTCCCCGGAATCTTACGTCATTTTCTCCCTTTATGCCAACAATTACCTCGACAATTCTACCAAGTTGGCCGCAAAAGTGCAGAAAAATCTGGTTAGCACCACCGGCTTTACCGACCGAAAAGTACAACAGGCGGGTTTTTGGGTACTTCATGCTGTCGCCATGCCCAGTATCTTGGTGGAGTTGGGTTTCATTTCTAATCCAGAAGAAGAAAAGAAATTGGTAGATAAGGATTTCCAGAAAAAAATGGCTAAAACCATCTGCACCGCTTTCGCACAATACAAGAGCGAAGTGGAAGGAAAAGTTGCTCCTCAGATTGAAAACAAAGAAGAGGAAAAACCCGCCACTACTAAGCCAGAACCCAAACCCGCAGAAACTAAGCCGGAAAAAGTGGCCGAACAAACCGCCAAACCGGAAACTAAACCCCAACCCGCCAGCCAAGAAACTGGCGTCTGCTTCAAAGTCCAATTCTGCGCCCTCCCCGACAATATCGCTGTTACCGACAAACGTTTCGCCGGACTTAAAAATGTAGGCAAGTACAAAGAAAACAATATGTGGAAATATACCGCTGGAAATGAGATAACTTATGCCGGAGCTCAAAATGTTTTGAAAGAAGTCAAGGCGAAATACCCAGATGCCTTTATTGTGGCCTTCAAAAATGGTGTAAAAATCCCAGTGTCAGAAGCACGTCAGCTATGCCAATAGTTTTTTTTGAAAAAGATTGAAAATATTTCAAAATTAACGTATCTTTGCACTCCGTTTTAAAACATACAATTATGGAAGAAAAAAGCGCAGTAAGATATTCCGATGAGGAATTGGCAGAATTTAAAACTTTGATAGAAAAAAAGTTAAAAGAAGCTCGCGAAGGCTTGGAAGTCTATATGGATGCTTGCAACAACACCGGCAACAATACGATGGACACATCACCTACCTTTAAGGTGCTCGAAGAAGGCAGCGAAGTGTTGGCGAAGGAAGAAAATGCCCAACAAGCCGCCCGCCTCTTCAAATACATCAAGAATTTGGAATCCGCTCTGTTGCGTATTGAAAACAAGACATACGGAATTTGCCGCGTCACTGGTAAATTGATTCCGAAAGAACGTCTGCTTAGCGTGCCTCACGCTACAATGTGCATCGAAGCTAAATTAGAATCAAAAAAATAACTTTTCTGTTTTGAAAAAGCGTAAGAAACTCGCAATTATCTCTATTGCGATTGTAGTTGTATGTGTCTTGCTCGACCAACTCCTGAAAATTTGGGTGAAGTCGAACATGGAAATCGGAGAAACCATTCCTCTCATCGGCCAATGGTTCAACTTATATTTTGTCGAAAATCCCGGAATGGCCTTCGGCCTCAGTTTTGGTGACAACCTGGGGAAATTGGCTCTGTCGCTCCTCCGGTTGGGCGTCGTGGGTTATCTGGTCTATTTTATCTGGAATCGCATTCGAAAAGATGAAATTGACACCCTCGCGGTTTGCGTCCTTTCGTTAATAGTCGCCGGCGCCTTCGGCAATATCGTCGATTCCGCTTTTTACGGACTGATTTACGGTTACGCTCCGTTTATGTATGGCCGTGTGGTTGATATGATTTACGTCCGCCTGTTCGTTCTCCCGGATTGGTTTCCGGGCTTCGGCGGCAGCTACTTCTTCCCCGCCATCTTCAATTTCGCCGACTCTTGCGTCACCGTCGGCATTGTCCTGATGCTTTGCTTCTACAAACATTTCTTTAAAGATGAAAAGAAATCAACAGAATGCGTAGATAACAAAACAGCCGACGCTGTCGCACCGGCTGTTTCTAAAGAAGATAAGCAGTAGTTAGTCCACTTTCTCTTCGTGTATTTCTGAAACCCTTACCTTATCTTTGGTGACAAAGGCACCCGCGTATTGGTGGTCAATTTTCATCAATACGCTGTAGGCTTCATGCCTTGTGTTGAAATAACCGACCTTTACTTTGTGATTCGGTTCCGCAAAAACAGAATAGGCTTCGGCCTGAATGCCATTGGCGGAAAAGTAATTGTTGAGACTGGTTACCTTCTCCTGCGCCTTGCTGCCGGAGTTTTCACCCGACAATGACAATACTTGGATGACATAAACCTCTACCTTCCCTACATACCGGCACGCATCTTTGTATTTTTGTTCGGTATTCTGTACCGATTCTTCTACATGATACTGAACATTCTGCCCATAAAGCAAAATGGGCAGAAGCAGTGCTATAAATAGAGGAAAAACTTTCTTCATGTCGCTTATTTAGCGTGTTTCTTGTTGTATGCTGCCAAACCTTTGTCAAGGAATTTGTTGTATTCGGTAACATCCAATTCGTAATATGTGGGGCCGGCCAAAACGGAACCGTCCTCATCCAAAACGAAGTAGCATGGTTGTGAATTTTCCTTGTAGATTTTCTGACTGATGTACATGTTTTTCTTTCCGAGGAGGGTGAATTCGTTACCGTTTTCATCTTTGATTCGGTCTTCGGGAAGTAGTTCGATGTTTTTATCATCAACGTACATGGCAACAACCACGAAGTCTTCAGCAAATTTTTTGCGAACGGTTTCATCGCGCCAAACTTTGGCTTCTACCTGACGGCAGTTGGTGCAACCGTGGCCGGTAAAATCAATGAAGATGGGTTTGTGAACTTTCTGTGCCACACGAAGGGCTTGGTTGTAGTCGAAATAGCCTTTTATACCGTGGGGAAGTTCTAATTTGTCGGCGTAGTGTGGAGCTTCCAATTCTTCATTTTGAAGTTCTAATGTGGCAAATTTGGTTTCTTCGCGGATGACTTTGTGTAAGTCGAAGTCATGGGTTTCAACGGGCGGCAACCAGCCGGAAATAGCGTTGAGCGGAGCGCCAACCATGCCGGGAATCATGTAAATGACAAAGGCAAATACGAAGATGGAGGTGGTGAAGCGTACCCAACTTTTTTGAATGGGCATTTCGGGGTCGGCGGGGAAACGCAATTTTCCAATGAGGTAGAATCCTAACATACTGAAAATCACAATCCAAAAGGCCAAGTAAACCTCGCGGTCCAAAATACCCCAGTGGTAGGTTTGGTCGGGAACATTGATGAATTTCAGTGCGAAGGCCAATTCAATGAAGGCCAAGATTACTTTCAAGGAGTTCATCCAGCTTCCTGACTTCGGAGTTTTCTTCAACAAGCCCGGAAACAGGGCGAAGAGGGTGAACGGAACGGCAATACCCAGTGAGAATCCCAACATACCGATAATCGGTTTCAACAAAGAGCCGCCGGCAGCATTCAAGGCTACCGCGCCGGCAATCGGCAGCGTGCAGGAAAATGATACCAAAACCAAGGTCAGTGCCATGAAAAACACACCGATCAAACCACCTTTGTTCTCGCTTTTCGCAGATTTGTTTACCCATGAACTCGGCAATGTGATTTCAAAGTAGCCAAACATGGAAATGGCAAACAGAATGAAAATGATGGCAAACAAAATGTTGAGGAACCAACCGGTACTCAGTTCGTTTGCAACGCCGGGCCCGGCAACAACCGACAAAACAATGCCGAAAAGCACGAAAATCAATACTATGGACAAACCATAAACGAGAGCGTAGACTTTACCTTTGGCCCCCTGTTTGGTGAAAAATGATACCGTCATCGGAATCATGGGGAAAACGCACGGCATCAGCAAACCGATAAAACCACCACCAATGGACATTAAGAAGAATAGCCATAATGATTCTTCCTCCTCTTCTTTGTCAGCTACTTGGGCTTTTAATGTGGCAACCTCTCCAGTTTTGGCGGAGGTGCTGTCGGTATTACCGGTTGTCAACGTGCTGGTTGTATCTGTTTCATCTTCAGTAACTTCAGATTCTCCTCCTGTAGGAACATATCCTTCCACCTTGTCTATCGGAATGTCAAACTCATCGTATTCTTGTGTGCAAGCACCCGTGGTACATGTTTGTCCGGAAATTTCTACATGAATCTTGAATGCCTTTTCAGGATGTTTGATTTTGATCTTTTGGGTGAAAGTGGCACTGTTAAGGAAGTAGTAGGTGTTGCAATCAAACATTTTGTCGAAATCGGCTTTCGGTTTCGGCTCTTTCACCTTGCCCACCAATTGATAATTGGATGATGGCTTGAAGGTGAATTCGAGTTCTGTGGGACCAAATTCGGCGTTGGGGTCTTTTTGTATGGCATAGAAATGCCAATCTTTATCAATCGTTGCTACGAATTGAATTTCAGCTGTCGTGTCTGATGTCCTTTTTACTGAGTATTTCCACGCAACGTGTGTACTTGCCAATGCGTTAACACAAAAAATAAGGCAAATGGTGACGGCAAGGAGGATTCTTTTCATAATGATATGGTTATGTTTAATAAACTATTTTCTTTTAATGTTAGAGTCTTCCATCAATCATTTCTTTGGGAAGGATGCCTTTTACATCGTATACGACACCGTTCTCAATTCTCAGGAAATCTCTGACATTGACTGTTTTGAATTCTTTGTGAGCGACGGCCAGAATTACGGCATCAAAATTATTTTCCAACTTTGTAATGTCGCCGTTAGTTACTTCAACACCGTATTCATGTTTTACAGCTTCGGGATTTGCCCACGGGTCGTATATCGTGATTTGGTCTGAATATTCGTGTAATGTGGAGTAGATATCGATTACCCTCGTGTTTCTGATGTCGGGGCAATTTTCTTTGAAAGTGAAACCGAGAATGAGGATTTTGGCATCTTTCACCATCACACCCTTTTTATTCATCAGTTTGATGGCACAATTGGCTACATAGTCGCCCATTCCATCATTAAGGCGGCGAGCGGCGGACATGACTCTCGGTAGAACGCCGTAAACCTGTGCTTTTTGTATCAGGTAGTAGGGGTCGACGCTGATACAGTGACCGCCCACCAAACCGGGTTGCAGTTTGATGAAATTCCATTTTGATGCTGCGGCTTCAATCACGTCATGGGTGTCGATGCCCATTGCGTTGAAAATTTTTGCCAATTCGTTCATGAAAGCGATGTTCACATCGCGTTGCGAGTTCTCAATGATCTTTGAAGCTTCTGCTACGCGGATGGAACTTGCTTTGTGTGTTCCGTTAACCAGCACACTGTTATAGAGCGCATCCACAAAATCAGCCACCTCCGGTGTCGAGCCCGAGGTTACTTTTTTGATTTTTTCTACCGTGTGTTCCTTATCCCCGGGGTTGATTCTTTCAGGGGAGTATCCGGCAAAAAAGTCGATGTTGAATTTCAATCCCGAAACACTTTCAACCACTGGAAGGCATTCTTCTTCTGTCACCCCTGGATAAACTGTTGATTCATAAATAACGATGTCACCCTTGGAAATTACTTTTCCCACCGTGCTACTTGCATTAACCAGTGGTGTTAAGTCCGGGTGGTTGTTATGGTCTACCGGGGTGGGTACGGCAACTATGTAAACGTTGCATTCGCGGATTTCTTCTAAATTATCGGTACATTTGAAGCCGTTTGCGATGGCTTTCTGCAGCAGTTCGTCTGGAACTTCGCGGGTTGAGTCATGACCTTGCATCAGAGCTTTAACTCTTTGCGTGTTCATGTCAAAACCGATGGTGGAAAATTGTGTGGAAAATAGGCGGGCGAGGGGGAGTCCAACGTATCCCAGTCCTATTACGGCTATTTTTGTGTTAGATTTATCCATTTTAAAAATTTGCGGCAAAGATACAACTTTTATAAACGCAAAAAAAAAGAGACTGAAATAACAGTCTCTTTTTTTTTTAAGGTTATTTGGTTTACTTACCTTTCTTTACGTCTTTGTTGGTAGCGTATTGAATTTTAAGAGCATTTCTTTTACGCATAGCCAATTTAAGTTGGTTGACAGCCGTCATACGAGTTTTGTTATCAATTTTCAGATAGTATGTGATTTTATCTGGGTCTTGATCTTTTGACTTACTGGCTTCACGAGAAGATTTTACGAATTCATCTACTGAACGTTCCAAACCTTCGTCTGTGGTTTCGGGAGCCAATTTATCGTTGAATTGGATGGATACTGAATTATCCAACATTGCAGAACCTTCAATCAAAGGCTCACCCATATAAATGGTGTAGGAGTTCTTTTTGTCCAATTTCTGGTATTCAGTGGCAGTCGGCGGGGTGAATTTTACTTTTGCTTCACCTTCACGTATTGTGGTAATAACCATAAAGAAAAAGAGGAACATGAAGATAATATCGGACATTGAGCCGGTATTAAGTTCTGGAGTTTCCTTTTTCCCACTTCTTTTGAAACGTGCCATATTGTCTTATTTATTAATTCGAACTAGATTCTGAAACTCGCATTGGGATAGCAGCTTTGATAGCTTTGACTCTTTCCTGATCTTTTTTGTCGTTGCTTTCTTCCAATACGGAGAAACTTTTACCATACTTTTCTCTTGAAAGTTCGTCACGAAGGTCGTTGATTGCTCTGGAGAGTTCGTTGTGGACTTTGATGTAAGTATCGTAGGTAGCATAGTTTTGACATTGCAAAGAAATTACACCATTGGTGACTTCATACATGCCAAATCCTGCCTCTTCGATATTGGTAAGTTTTTTGTCAGGCAAGTTGGGCTCGTTGTAGCGATTTTTGAAAAATTCATACGCAATTTCATGTATTTTTCCAATTTCGCCAGCATAGTTAGCTGAGTTGGTGCTGTTCACATCACTTTTATTGTCAGTGAACATCAACCATTCGTCATTGAGCCACTTTGCGCCATCAACCATCACGATATTTTTATTCGTTACCTTGACATTCAAAATATTACGTGTGTTGATTTCGACGTCCACCTGTTGCATATCCTTAGAATATTTCGGCAACTGACGCATAATACCCTGGTCACTGGAAATATTTGATGTCAACAGGAAGAAGGTCAACAGCAAGAACGAAATGTCGGCTGAAGAACTAGTATTTATCGCTGGAGGTTTGCGTGCCATGATAGATTATTTAAGTTTGATGTTTGATTTCACGGCGGAAGCAATGGGGCAAAGAATTGCAGCCAAGATTGCGGCGCCACCCAAAATGTAAACGATGTAGCAGCATGCTTCAATGAAGCGGCCTTCTGTCGGTGAAATCGACAACTTAGCGAATGTAAGGTTGTTGATGTCTGGCTGTGCGCACAGATATGCAATCAGCATTACCAAAAGTAAAGCCACGAATGCCAACAATCCAACATACGAAGTCTTGAAATTTGAAACAATGTTGACTAAGATGAACAAAACAACAGCTACCATTGCGATGCCAAACATGATGTAAATCATCATAAATGACGGATTAATCATACCGTGATCCATTGATTTGTATGATTTGAAGTTGTTTTGGAACATGGACAAGATTTCTTGTTTCTTTTCTTGGTCAAATGCGCTGACATTAGCCACGCTATCTGTTGCCAACTGCAATTTCTTAATTGCGTTTAAGTGTTCTTGTTCAGTCAGTTGGTTCGTTTTGTATTCGGTATATTGTTGTGACAAATTACCGGTGATGTAATTGTTCAGTTCTTCATAACTTTTTAAGTTTTTGAATTCTTGAACATATTGTTTGCCAAAGGTGAAGGTTTTTCCTTCGTTGTTTTCAGTCAAGCTAAGAATATTTTGCGGATAGTCGGCTGAAAATGTTTTGAAATCAGCTTCTTTTACAGCTTTGAGGACGTTGAGGTAGCCATAAAATTTCTTGGCATTTTCGTCTGCTACCTTGCATTCTGCGTCCTTTTTGGTGACGTATTCACTGATTTTTGTAGTATAAGCACCGGGGCTTTTGGTCGTACCGATAGCTTTTGTGTCAGCGTTCAAGAAACCATCAAGGAGTTGTTGGCCTTCATCAAAAGTTTGAAGGATGCCAATGGCTTTGTAGAAATCGACATTGGCTTTTTCCTTGGCGGAGTCGTCATTTGCCACGGTACTGTTCCATTTGCCAACGAATACGATGGCTAAAGCAATGGCGATGATACCGACGGCAAAAATCGCGATGTTAATGATTTTCTTTACCATAATTCCTTATTTTAGGATTAAGTTTGATGAGTTTTGTGCTATTTGTTGTTTTTTGCTAAGATGTCGATGAATTCGATGGTTGCACTTTCCATCTCATTGGTAAGGCTTTCGATCTTAGAAAGGATATAGTTATAGAAAATCTGAAGGATAATAGCAGTAATCAAACCGAAGATGGTAGTCAAAAGAGCAACCTTCATACCACCAGCAACAACGGTCGGGCTGATGTCACCTTGTTTTTCGATATCGTCAAATGCCTGAACCATACCGACTACAGTACCCATAAATCCCAATGACGGACCAAGAGCGAGGAAGAGGCCGATCCAGCTCAAGTTCTTTTCAAGCTTGCCCATTTCAACGCCGCTGTAAGAAACGATTGCCTTTTCAGCGCCTTCAATACCTTCGTCATAATGAGAAAGGCCTTGATAGAAAATGGTTGCGAGGGGGCCTTTGACGTCGCGTGCAACGTCTTTTGCTTTTTCAACGCCACCTTCTTTGAGTGCTTTTTCGATTTTTTCTAATAATTTGTTGGTGTTTACGCTTGAAAGGTTGAGATAGAAAATTCTTTCAATAGCGAAAGCCAAACCCAAAATCAAACATGCCAATACCATGGTCATCCACAGAGGACCACCTTCAGCAAATTTCTTTTTCAGGGTTGAATGTAAACCATTGTCTGCAGTAGTGCTGTTATCGTCAACTTTAGGAGTTTCAACTTGTTTTACAGAAGGAGCTGCTGTTGCTTCAGGCTGTGCTTCAGGAGCTTGTTCTTCTACTTTGGTTTCTTCTTTAGCGCCTTTGTCTGCTGTTTTAGCAGCCCAAGACATGCTCGTCATGCCGAATGCCATGATGCTAAAAACCGTGAATACTGCAATCAGTTTTTTCATAATACTGTTTTAATTTGATTAATAATTCTTATTTGTTCGTTTTTTATCAATAAAAAAAGCGGAGAGATAGGGATTCGAACCCTAGAAACGCTTTCGGCGTTTACACACTTTCCAGGCGTGCGCCTTCGACCACTCGGCCATCTCTCCGGGCTGCAATTTTGCGGCCGCTAAATTACAAAAAAATAAAATATTCCAACCTTTGCTGGATTTTTTTTTATTTATTTCTTTTTTTATGCTTTAATTTGTTGTGAATTAAATGTTTATAACTTTTATTCAACACCCATCCTTACGTTATTCACATCGTTTTTAGTCCAAACTGTTGGAAATATACTCGGTTAATTTTCCCAAACAGGTCACATAACTGCCAAATTCGTTGTCGTACCACCCCAAAATCTTAGCATGGGTTACGGGGATGTTGATGTCCGGGATGTTGTTGAGGTGCATCGATTCAAGGATGTCTGTAGGAATTTTGAGGAATCCGGTTCTGGTGTGGATTTCTTTTCCTTCGATGGTGATGGCTGCGGGCATTCCGAGAAGGTCCATCGGTACATTTTGCTGCATGGAGAAATTGAGCAGGCCTGTTTGGTCGCCAGCGGCAGCACGGCGGTAAATGTCGCGGAGGTAGTCGCCGGAAATGTAGGGCACGCTTTGTTCGTTCATGCGGGAGCTGAAAGTGATGTTCAACGCAATCAGTGACACTGACGGTGTGGGGATGCGGATGGAGTCAGCCATGAAACCGACATGGGAGATTTCCGGCAGCACTTTCTCAAGTGTTTTGGCAGCTCCGGTGGATGACAATATTATGTTGTTGAATACGGAACGGTTTTTGCGGAGGTCGCTCGCACCCGCAGTCGGAACTGCGTCCAATACGCTCTGGGTGTTGGTGGCGGCGTGAACCGTGGTCAGTGACGCGGTGAGCACGTGGCAGGTTTCAGGGTCTTCCAGCAGTGGTTTGATCATGTGGGCTAAACCTGTGGTAGTACAACTGGCGGCAGAAATGATTTTGTGGCGCGAAGGATCGAAGTCGGTGTGGTTGATGCCGTATATCAAAGTCGGTGTATCGGTGGCATCAAAGTCGCTCTGTTTGATTTTGAAAGGAGCACTGGCAATGACATGCTCGGCGCCGCCGGCGAGGTGGCCTACCACGCTTCCTTTGCCGTCATTGTCGGCCAAAGAAGGATCCAAAAATTTACCAGTGCAGTCAACGACAACGCGTACGCCTTCTGCTTTCCAGTTGATATTGTGAGGATTACGCTCTGTCATGAGAATTTTTACGGGCAGCCCGTCAATCTCCACAATGTGATTTTCGCTGTCGGTGATTTCAATTTTGCATTTTTTCCCGGCGCGCCCGTAAAGGAAGAAACTCAGATTGCCGTAAGTGGAGTCGGTGGTGAGGGAGTGAACGAGGTCTTCCAGACTTTTGCCCACTTCACGGCCGACATTCAAAACAATGCCATCAAACTTGCGGGAAAGCAAGTGATGCCACAGGGTCAATTTACCAATTCGCCCGGCTCCGTTGATGCCGAGAAGTTTTTTTTGTTGCATAATGATGTTCATATGGTGTGGTTTTGGATTTTCGCGCTGCAAAGATACGATTTTTTCAGCTATCTCTTTAATAATAATAATGTATTAAAAGAAATTTCACGTTATCGTCTTGACAAGCGGTAACTTTTACCGGGATTGCATTGCAATACGCCCTTCAATTCGAGCTGTAGCAGGAGGGATGCTAATTTGGAAGGAGGGAATTGTGGAAGGGCCACCATGATGTCGTCAATCATTATATCAGGAGTTTGCGTGATGAGGTCGGTGACGGCTTGTTCGTCAGGAGAGAGTTCGATGAAGAGTGAGGGTTGGATGGAAGAGGGGGCTTCGAGGTCCCAGCCCATCATTTCGGCGATGTCGTTGCCGGAGGTGACAAGTGCGGCGACATTTTTCCGTATCAGTGTGTGGCAACCTTCGGAAGTTTGGGAAAAAAGGCTGCCTGGAACGGCGAAGACATCTCGGTTGTAAGACTGCGCGATATAAGCGGTGATGACACTGCCTCCCTTGTTGGCGGTTTCCATCACGATGGTGGCATCGGACATTCCGGCGATGATGCGGTTGCGTTGCGGGAAATTCTGTCGGTCGGGTTTTGTGAAAAAAGAAAATTCGGAAACCAACGCGCTTCCGCTGTCGAGGATGCGATGTGCGAGCCGCTCGTTGCAGTCAGGGTAAATCGTGCTGAGGCCGCAGCCCAACACAGCCGCTGTTTTCAGTCCGCTGTCGAGGGCTTGCTCATGGGCCACGGCATCTACGCCGCGAGCCAGTCCGCTCACCACACACACGTCATATTGCGCCAAACCGTCGATGATGCGGCGGGTGACGTCTTTGCCGTAGGAGGAAATGTTGCGCGTGCCCACCACCGCCACCATCTTCCTGTGGCTGAAGACGTTTTCTCCTTTGTAATAAAACATGTAAGGTGCGTCAGGACAGGCTGTTAGCCGCTTGGGGAAATCCGCATCGGTGCAAAAGCATAATTTGATGCCGTTGCGTTCCATGTGCCGAAGTTCCTGTTCTGCCAGTGTCAGACATTCACGGGTGAGACGGGGTAGGGGAATCTTTTTCCCCAAGGGACTAATTCTGCTTTTTTCTGCAAAAATTGCAGTTTCGCTGCCATAATACTGCAGCAGCTTTTTTATGGTTGTCGGCCCGATGTTGGGCTGAAATTGTAAAGCGAGACGGTGAAGTATCGACATGAGGAAGTGAGTATGAGTTGAACGAGTAATGAATTGAAGGATTGAAGTTTACAATCCTTTGGCGATGGCAACGATGACTTCGGTGGCTTTTACCATCGATTCAAGCGGCACATATTCATATTTGCCATGGAAGTTATGCCCACCGGCAAATATGTTGGGGCAGGGGAGGCCTTTGAAAGAGAGGTTGGCTCCGTCGGTGCCGCCACGGATGGGTTGAACGTGCGGTTCCACTCCCACCGACTTCATGGCTTCTTCGGCGAGGGTGACGATGTGGAAGACCGGCTCGACCTTTTCACGCATGTTGCGATATTGGTCTTTTATTTCGCAGGTGACGCGGTCGCCGTATTTTTCATTCAAGAAGTCGGTGACTTTCTTCATGAAATCTTTCTTTTCCGCAAATTTTTCAGCGTCGTGGTCACGGATGATATAGGTGAGGGAAGCATTTTCCACAGTGCCTTCCATGTGAACGAGCAGATAGAAACCTTCATAGTCCTGAGTGTATTGCGGTTTTTGGAATTCCGGAAGCAGTTGGTTGAACTCCATGGCGATAAGTTGGGCGTTCACCATTTTGCCTTTGGCATAACCAGGGTGAATGTTGCGCCCTTGGATTTTGATGTTTGCGCTTGCGGCGTTAAAGTTTTCATATTCCAATTCGCCAATGGCACCACCATCCATCGTGTAGGCAAAGTCGCAACCGAAACCATTGACATCAAAGTACTTAACTCCTTGACCGATTTCTTCGTCGGGGGTGAAGCCGACGCGGATTTTACCATGTTTGATTTCCGGGTGGGCCAACAGATATTCCATAGCGGTCACAATTTCGGTAATACCGGCCTTATCGTCGGCACCGAGCAGCGTTTTGCCGTCGGTAACGAGCAGGGTCTGGCCAGCGTAGCCAGCGAGCTCGGGAAAGTCGACGAGTGTGAGCGCGGTGTTGCTTTCTGCGTCAAGCATGATGTCTTTTCCGTCGTAGTTTTCTATGATGCGGGGTTCTTTGGCTCCTGGCATGTCGGGAGCGGTGTCAAAGTGTGCAATGAAACCGATAGTGGGGAGGACTTTGTCGCAATTCGCTGGCAATGTTGCGGTTACATATCCGTATTGGTCTTTTTTCACATCTTCTAAGCCGATTTTTTTCAATTCATCAACCAGAAAATCACCGAAGATGAGTTGGTTTGGAGTGCTCGGATAGGTTTCTGAATTTTCATCAGAGGTAGTGGCAATCGCCATGTAACTTGAAAATCTTTTTAATAAAGTTTCTTTCATTGTTTATTATTTTAAAATATTGTAAATCAAAAAAATGGTGTGCTTTATTGCAGAAACGCAATCGGCTGCAAAGGTATGAATAATTTTTAACAAATCAGTGCCATAATCCAAAAAGGCAATATTCTTTCCCCAAATTTTATTTTTCAATAAAACAGAATAAAATCGTACCTTTGCTTTCCCATTTTTATTTGAAAATTTATTATTCTAATCATTGATTATCAATTTGTTATAAAATTTTGTAACTAAAAAATTTTTTCTTTATGATTAAATTTGGTGTGATGAAAAAAATCTTTTTACTTCTTTCGTTGGCGCTCATTTTTGTTTCTTGCCAACATAAAAATGAGACTTTGGAACAGACGAACACTCCCACTCAAAAAGTAGCTCCAGAGATGGATGCTTCTGATTTTGTGAATGTTGCGGATGTCGTTCCCGATGTCATTTACGAAATTCGTTACTACGGAACCTACAATTTTGTCGGTGCCAGGGTGGATGGTTATGAAGCGCCCATCGCAATGCTTACCAAAGAGGCCGCAGCCGCTCTCAAAAAAGCCAGCGATGATTTGTTGGCACAGGGTTATCGACTGAAGGTTTTTGATGCCTATCGTCCGCAAACTGCTGTAAATCACTTTATTAGATGGGCAAAGGATGTGAATGACACTCTTACCAAACAATATTTTTACCCTGATATTGACAAAAGTCGCCTTTTTGATGAGGGATTTATCTGCGCTCGCTCCGGCCATAGTCGCGGAAGCACCATCGACCTTACCCTTTTCGACATGAAAACCGAACGCGAAGTGGACATGGGCGGCACCTTCGACTGGTTTGGCTTGGAGTCCTATCCCGATTACCCCAATCTCAGCAAAGACCAAATCGCCAAACGCCAGCTTCTCCGCGATGCCATGATGAAAGCCGGTTTCAAACCGTTTGAAACGGAATGGTGGCATTTCACTTTAGAAAACGAACCTTTTCCCGATACCTATTTCGATTTTCCCGTTCGTTAGTGTTTTTTCAATCCCATCGTTTTTTTACCATATATTTATATTCTTTTTACAAGTATCATTTTTTTTAAGTATTTTTGCGGCTGCAAATCTTTGTTTGCCTTTTTTTGAAAAGAATTTTAATACCAAAATATTATGAAAAACATTGTAGTGGGAATTGACTTTTCCCAAAATTCAGAAAATGCTTTACGTCACGCAGTTGCTGTTGGCTTGAAAACCAATGCCAAAATCCATGTGGTTTGGGTGAAAACTCCTACCGCAGCTACCAAATTGGATGTTGATGACGAAGACCAAATGATGGCGAAAGCCCATGTGAAATTGGATGAAATGGTCGCTCTGGCCCGTCAGGAAGCACCAAAAAATGAAATTCAAGGTGTGATTTTGGAAGGCAAGGCCTATATCAAACTTACCCAATACGCAGCTAATCTTCCCGATTCACTGTTGGTTATGGGTTCACACGGTGCTTCCGGTTTTGAAGAAATGTTTATCGGTAGCAACACCATGAAGGTTGTCGGTGTGACCAAAACTCCCGTTTTGATCATTGGCCACCAAGTCAATGTGAAACGCGATTTGACCAAAATCCTCGTTCCGATTGACATGAGTTTTGAGACTCTCCAGAAAATCAAACCCGCTGCCGAAATCGCCAAAGTCTTTTCCGCTAAGTTGTCACTTCTCGGTCTGGTGGATCCCAATTATCCGGATGAAAAACACACCATCAATGTCCAATTGAATCATGCCATGGGTATGTGCGAAATGGCCAATGTGCGTGCAGAAGCGGCAACGCTTGAAGTGGCCGGCGACATTCCGAATGCCGTTATCTCATGGGGACAGAAGGAAGATGTCAACCTCATTGTCATCATGCGTGAAGATGAAGACGACATGACCGCGTTCTGGTTGGGTAGTACCACTCGCCAGTTGATGAACCTCGCCACCATGCCTTTGCTGGTCATCCCGAATGTGATGCATTCACCCATTGCTTAATTTAATTTTTGAAAAGATGAAAAGACTATTTCTTGTTATTGTGCTGATGGTCAGTACAATGCTTCTTTCTCGTGTTTCGGCTTGCACTAACTTTATCATTACCAAAGGTGCAAGTACCACCGGCAGTTGCATGGTGACCTATGCTGCCGACTCGCATACCCTCTATGGCGAACTTTATTACTACGCCGCTGCCGACCATGCCGCCGGTTCGATGCGCGAAGTAATCGAATGGGATACGGGAGAACGCCTCGGACAGATTCCGGAAGTCGCCCATACATACGCAGTTGTGGGTAATATGAATGAACATCAACTCGTCATCGGTGAAACCACCTATGGCGGTCGCTCTGAATTGTGGAAAACCCCCGGTCTTATCGACTATGGCTCTTTGATTTATATCACCCTCCAACGCGCCAAGAATGCCCGCGAAGCCATCAAGGTGATCAGTGAGTTGCTTGACGCATACGGTTATCACAGCGAAGGTGAATCATTTTCCATTGCCGACCCCAACGAAGCATGGATTTTCGAACTCATCGGCAAGGGTGCCGAGATGAAGGATGCCAAGGGAAAAATTGTAAAAGGTTGGTCCAACGGTGCTGTTTGGGTCGCTCGTCGCATTCCCGATGGTTACATCTGCGGCCATGCCAACCAGGCACGTATCACCACATTTCCGTTGCGCGATGGCAAAACTTCCATCACCAACAAAGAACTCGACAAGATTTTTCTTCCCGATGTACAAACTGTTTATTCTCACGATGTCATCTCTTTCGCTAAGCTGAAAGGTTACTATCCGAAAGATGCTCCTGATGCTGAATTCAGCTTCTGCGATGCATACGCCCCCATCGATTTTGAAGGCGCTCGTTTCTGCGATGCCCGCGTTTGGATGGCTTTCTATCGTTGCAGCCCTGGCCAAATGGCTAAGTATGAGGATTATGCACGCGGTGACAACCTCAAAAATCGATTTCCCCTCTGGATTAAGCCCGACCAAAAACTGGAAGTTCAAGATGTGATGCAACTGATGCGCGACCATTATGAAGGCACTTCCATGGATATGACGAAAGACCTCGGTGCAGGTCCGTACGCCTGTCCTTACCGTTGGCGTCCCATGAACTGGGAATCTGGCGGCAAAGAATATATCCACGAGCGCGCTACCGCCACCCAACAAACCGGTTTCTCTTTCGTGGCCCAATGTCGTCCCGACCTTCCCGACGGATTCGGCGGCATCCTCTGGTTCGGTGTCGATGACGCTGCCTCCACCTGCTACATGCCGATGTTCTGCGGCATCCTCAGCGCTCCCCACGAACTGATGGAGGGCAATGGCTCCATGGTCGATTATTCTGCCAATGCCGCTTATTGGCGCTTTACCAAAGTCAGCCAGCTTGTTTACAGCCGCTACAGCGATATGATTCAACATGTTCAGGAATTGCAGAAATCTTTGGAAGGATCGTTCGTAACCGAAATCAAGAATATGGAATCGAAAATGGTGGAACTTTACAAAAACGATCCCGCTCAAGCCCAACGCGAAGTGACTGCATATTCTCATCAAGTTTGCCGAAAAGTTTGCGAAGCTTGGGACCATTTGTATGAATACCTTTTGGTGAAATATAATGATGGCAATGTGAAGAAGGAACAAAACGGTAAGTTCTTGAAAACCAACGCAGCTGTTCCACAGTGCGAAGATCCCGAACACCCGGCATATCCTGAAAAATGGTATAAGATGATTGTTGACGACTGCGGTAGCAATATCATCAACAAAGTGTCAAAATAATCACTCGCACATCGCGAAAATTGGTACAAGGTATAAAGTAGAATTTTTAATACTTTATACCTTATACTTTTTATTGTAACAATATGAATCACAGAATTTTATCATTTTATCGACCCGTGGTGATGGGCATTTTGAATGTCACGGAGGATTCTTTTTTTGATGGAGGGAAATATGTGAATGATGCAGCGGTGTTACATCGTGCGGAACAGATTTTGAAGGAAGGGGCAGGCATCATCGATATAGGGGCTGTGTCTACCCGACCCGGTGCGGCAGAGGTCCCGTTGCAAGAGGAATGGCTCCGTTTGCAACGCCCGCTACAACTGATCACCAAGGAATTTCCCGAAGCAATAATCTCAATTGACACCTGGCGGAGTGAAATAGCCGAGCGGTCGGTAAATGCTGGTGCCTCCATCATCAACGATATTTCCGGGGGGACTTTCGATGAGCGCATGGCGGAGGTTATTGGCCGCTTGCATGTGCCATACGTGCTGATGCACACTACCACCACGCCCGATAAAATGCAACAACAAACTTTGGGCGAAAATATCTTGGCAGAGATGATGCAATTCTTTGGCTATCAAATTGATAAGTTTATAAAAGCTGGTTGCCATGATATTATCTTGGACCCTGGTTTCGGCTTCGGAAAAACATTGGAACAAAATTATTTTTTGTTGAAGAATTTACCATCTTTCCAAATTTTCAATTTGCCCATTTTAGTTGGAATATCGCGAAAATCAATGATTTACAAATTATTGGAGACAGATCCCGACCGCGCGCTCAATGGTACAACAGTTGTGAATACCATAGCATTACTGAAAGGGGCCAGCATTCTTCGCGTTCACGATGTGCGTGAAGCCGTTGAATGTGTGAAGATTGTGGACATGCTCTGAACAAGTCTTTGAAAAGTTTGTTTCGCTCTTGAAACTAATTCGTATTTTTGCACAGCTAAAAATGCTAGTATGAAAAGATTTTTATCCGTTGCAATATTGATAGTTACGTTTGTTGTTGCTCACGCACAGGTTCCCAATGGATACTATAATTCTGCAGTTGGAAAGAGTGGTGAGGAACTTCGCACCGCACTTTTCAATATTATTAAGCAACACACTTGTGTTGAATACAACTACTTATGGACGGCCTTTCGCACCACTGATGTGATGGCATCGGGGAAAGTGTGGGACATTTATTCCGATAATCCTGAGGGAGGCGCAGCCTACTACTATGTGTTTGGAAGCAATCAATGCGGCAGTTATTCTCAGGAAGGGAATTGTTACAACCGTGAACATTCGGTTCCGCAAAGTTGGTTCAATGATGCGCTTCCGATGAAGACAGACCTTTTTCACCTCTATCCCACAGACGGTTGGGTAAACAACAAACGTGACAACTGGCCTTATGGAGAGGTGAGTTCACCCACATGGACCAGCACCAATGGTTCAAAACTCGGTCCTTGTTCATACCCGGGCTGCTCAGGAACGGCATTCGAGCCCATCGATGCGTACAAAGGCGATTTGGCCCGCAGTTATTTCTACATGACGGTTTGTTACAAAGACAAGAACCTGGGGCAGGCATCGGGCTCGATGTTCAGCGGTTCGCAATTGGTTGCTTGGGCGCAAAACATGTTGGTTTCATGGCACGAAGATGATCCTGTGAGCGAAAAGGAAATTAATCGCAACGATGTGATTTACAATACGATACAACATAACCGCAATCCATTTATCGATTGTCCGGAATTGGTGGATTATCTCTTCGGCAGTCGCCAAAACACACCTTGGTATCCGACCTGCGTAGAGTGGAATCCTGACGATATCGAAAATTACCATCTTTCTGATTATCAAAACTGTAAGGTATATCCCAATCCAGCAGACCAATATTTTAGTATTGAAAGTAATTATTTGAATATTAATAAGATAGAAATATTTGACATTACCGGGAGACTTCTTTCTTCCGAAGAAAACTTGAATACCAAGCAATTCACTTTTTCTACCAAAAATTTGAGTTCCGGATGTTTCTTTGTGAAGATTACCACTTCCAAAACCACCCAAACTGTAAAATTGATCAAACAATAACGCTATGATCCTTCGTCTCACCAAACAGTTCACTTTTGAAATGGCCCATTGCCTTACGGGCTATGACGGACCGTGTCAAAATCTCCACGGCCATTCCTACCGTCTGGAAGTTACGGTAGAGGGCGAGCCGGAGCGAGACAAGAATTCAGCCAAACAGGGGATGGTGATTGATTTTCGTGAATTGAAAAATATTGTAAATGAGGTGATTGTATCTAAGTTTGACCATTCGGTGGTGTTGAGTGATGCTGTGGCCGAAGAGGTAAGGGATGCCTTGCAGCGCCATTTTGACAAGGTGTGGATATTTGCATTTCAGCCCACAACCGAGAACCTTTTGATGGAGTTTTCCCGATGTTTGATGGATGCTTTTCCCAAGGGGGCAAAGCTCTATTCCATTCGGCTTCAAGAGACCGAAAACTCTTGGGCAGAATTGATTTTGTAACTTTTTTCTGTGTTTGAGTGGAACTGATATTAAGCTCAGTTTCATTCTGTTACAATTTCACAATTTGCTGTTCAAAAAAAATCAGATTTTCAATAAAAATAGTGCATCAATAAGAAAAAAAATCTTATTTTTGTCGGAATTTATGTCTATGTGGATAAGTTGTTGATAAAAGGCAATTTTCCACGTGTAATTTATTGGTATAAAACAAAATAGAAAAATAAAGAAAAAAATTAATAACAATTCAAAATTCAATTTTATGAAAAGGTTTTACACTTTTGCGCCTAAAAATTTCCGAATCTTTGCCAAGATGAAGAGTTTTATCGCTGTCGCACTTATGTTTGTGATGGCAATGGGTAATGTAAACGCACAAATTTATCAGTTGGTAACTGATGCGTCCCAACTTGCCGATGGCGACCGTATCATCATCGCCGCCAGTGGTTTCGATTATGCTATTGGGACAAATCAAAAAACCAGCAATCGTGAGGCAGTTGCCATTACTAAAACAGGTAATGTGGCAGAATGGACTACTTCGGTACAAGTTCTTGTCTTGGAAGAAGACACCGTTACCGGTACATTCGCATTCAATACGGGTGAAGGTTACTTGTACGCTGCCAACAGTTCTAGCAATCAATTAAAAACCAAAACCACTAAAGATGCTAATGCTAGTTGGGCAATTACCATAACTGACAATATTGCAAGTATTGTCGCTCAAGGAACGAATACTCGCAATGTAATGCAGTATAACAATTCAGATGCCACGAATCTTTTGTTCAGCTGCTATGGCTCTGCAAGTCAGAAGCCTTTGTGCATCTATAAATACACAGTTGTATGCCCTGAAATTGAAAATCTTCAAGTTGCAAATGTTGCTTCAAGAAATGCAACGATTACATGGACTTCATCGAGTACCGCCTTTGATTACAAACTCAATGGCGAAGATGCTGTTTTCACTCCTGTTCAGGAAGGCGATGATTGGACTTTGACTTTTACCGAGCTTAATCCGGAAACCACATACAGTTTCCAAGTGAAGCCCACTTGTGCAACTTCGTATTCCATTCTCTCGATTGTTACTAATCCCGTGGTTTACCATGTAGCTACTTTGGACGACATTCATGAATGTGCCGCTTTCGACTATACAAAGATGGATGGCACTATTATTACATGTACAGAAACATCTATTATATATGATACACTCGTAGCTGGTGCCGCCGACGGTGAAGATACCGTTAACATCGTCAATGTCACCATTGGAGCTCCGAGCCCGGATTCATATATCTATGTGACCAAGTGCCAAAGCGAACTTGCACACCCCAATGAATTGGTTTGGGGAGACATCACATTTGATGATCATTCCATCGCACGCGTTTATCCTGTTGCTTTCCCGAAGCATTTTACGAATGCACAAGGTTGCGACAGCACGGTTTACATGTATCTCACCATTAAAGAATCTTTCAAAACGAGTGAGACCAGAACCATTTGCGAAAATGAACTTCCTTATAACTGGGATGGCAATGCTGACTTTACAGCAGCAGGCACGCAGGAATTAAGTCTTACTGCGGCTAACGGTTGCGACAGCGTTGTCACCATGAATTTGGTTGTAAATTTGAATACCACTGCAAGTTTCGATGTTGTAAAACTGGAAAATGAGCTGCCTTTTGTTACTTTGGGCGGTCAAGAATA
The DNA here is from genome assembly GCA_024400785.1 of Bacteroidales bacterium. Taxonomy (GTDB): domain Bacteria; phylum Bacteroidota; class Bacteroidia; order Bacteroidales; family WCHB1-69; genus UBA1756. Next base: position 6,397 of record JAKSME010000002.1, on the reverse strand, counting down.
TACGACATCCGGTGTTTATTATGATACTATTGCCAATGCAGCTGGTTGTGACAGCCTCATCACTTGGAACCTCACCGTTTACAACAACGTATATTCAACGCTTGATTCCACCATTTGTGCAAACGCCATTCCGTTTGCTTGGAATAATGTTGAATTTTTAGAGGCCGGTACTCAAAATGACACTTTGAGTGGTGCTGGTGTTCATGGCGTTGATAGTATTATCACGATGAATGTCGTTGTTAATCCGATTTTCACCGATACTATTTACATCACCAAACTTGATATTGAAATGCCGCTTGATACCAACGGTATTCATTTTGAAGGAACCGCTACGGAATCTGTTACCCTTACCGCATCCAACAATTGCGACAGTACCGTTGTAATGGTAGTGACTTCTATTCCTACATACCAAGTAAATGCTACCGCAGAATTTGGTACTGTTACTCCCACTTCGATTTTGGCTCCCGAAAATACAACCGTTACTTATACCCTCACTCCTGCTGAATGCTACGAATTGGATCAAGTTACTGTCAACGGTGTGGATTTCACCGACAGTGTATCCGGCAACACATTCGAAACGGATCCTATCACTGCAGCAACCGATGTTGTTGTCACCTTCAAACAAATCATGTATGCTTTGACCGTTTCTCATGAAGGCGAAGGCACTGTTAATGCTCCCGCTACCATGGGCTGTGGCGACACCGTTGCTATTACTGTGAATGCAGAAGAAGGTTGGCATATCGCTAACTACACCATCGGCGCAGGCACTACATACAACACTGAAGCCGAACCCAATGATTGGAATATTGACACCATCACTCTTAACTCTGTAGCTGCTGCTACCGATGTTAATGTAGTATTTGAAAGAAACACTTACACTGTTTCTGTTTGCAATCCTGGCAACGGCAATACTTTGTTGGTTGACAACGCAGAAGTTTACTATGACAGCACCGCAGTTGTAACCGTTACCGCAGGTGAAGGTTATCATATCACCAGCATTAATGGCATCCCGTGTTCAGATACTACAAACAACAACACGAGCGCTACCTATACTGTTGAAAACATCCAGAATGATACCACCATTTGCGCTGCTTTCACGCTGAATGCATATCCGATCACGGTTATCAATAATGGTAATGGCGTTGTTGATCCCACTACTCAAAATTGGAATTGGGGCGACAGTGCCTCCTTCGACATTATTGCTGACGAGTGTTATCAAATTAGCAGAATCGCTATTGACGATGTAGATCTTCCCGCAGGTTATCGTACCGATACTTTCCAATACACTTTCGAAAATGTTGTTAGTGCACATACCTTGGAAGTTGAGTTCGAACAAATGTCATTCACTATGAATGCTTCAGTTGTTCCTGGTGGCTCTGCCATGATCAATGGTGAAACTGTTTTCACCCCCGTTACTTTGACGTGTGGTGATCCTTTCACTTACAATATTGAAGCCGGTGTTGGTCAACACTTGGTTTACATCATCAAAAATGGTGACTTTGATACCATCCTCGATAACCAAGAAGATGTTTATGCATTAAACATTCCTGAGGTTCATGAAAACTACGATGTTGCAGTTTATACTGCTGTTGATCATTATCAAATCACTGCTAATACTGTAGGTAATGGTATCATCAGTGCCAATGTTGTTGATCTCAATGATGTAGTATACAATACTCCTGTCACCTTCACAATGACTCCTTCTGCTTGTCAGGAACTCGTTTCTTTCACCGTTGATGGTGTAGAACACATTAATGATGTTGTTGCTAATGCTTATGTCTGGACTGCAACTAATGATGTAGAAGTTGTTGCTACATTCGACACCATCGTTTATCCGATGACTGAAACTCATACTGGTGAAGGTACGGTTACCACCGGCACTGCTAAATGTGGTGAAGAATTCACGTACACCATTAACGCAGCAGAGGGTTGGCACATCGCCAGCTACACTGTTGGTGCAGGTACCACCTACAACACCGAAGTCGAACCCAATGATTGGACTGAAGCTGCACCTGTCGTTCCCAATATTACAGATACCACCAACATTGAAGTTGTATTTGAAAGAAATACTTATACGGTTACCGTTTGTGATCCTGGCAATGGCAATGTCTTGTCAGCCGTTCCCACTGAAGTTTACTATGACAGCACTGCAGTTGTAACAGTTACTGCAGCTACCGGTTATCATATCACCAGCATCAACGGTATCCCGACCTCCGGTGCCAATACTGAGATTACCTTTACTTACAACGTACAGAATATTCAACGCGACACCAACATTTGCGCTGAATTCGAATTGCATAATTACACCATCACTGCTTCTGTCGCTGACGAAGTTAATGGTGAAATTTCTCCTGTTGGCGAAATCGCTGCTCAGTATGGTGATACTGTAGATTTCGTTATCAAACCGACCAACGATTGTTATTACATCAGCACCATCGTTGTTGATGGCAATGGTACAACCTATGTAAACGATAGCGCCGCTTATACCTATACTTTCAATAATGTAACTGACGACCACACGATTGTTGCCAACTTTGAAACCTATCGTTACGAAGTTGCTACTTCCGTAAATGATGAAACCATGGGTAGCATCACAGCAACGGATACTTTGGATTGCGGTGCTAACTTCGATTACATCGTAACTCCTGAAGTTGGTTATCACATTGTTTCTGTGCTTGAGGATGGCGTTGACCAGATTATTTCTGACAGCAATAGCTTCAGCAACTCATTCACAAACATTCATGCTAACCACACTGTTGTTGCTACTTTCGGTATCAATCATTATGAAATCGTTGTTACCAACGGTGAACACGGTAACATCACTCCTGGTGATACCGTTCTTGAACATTTCCAGAGCATTGATTACACCATTACTCCGGATCCTTGCTATTACATCAGCGAACTCATCGTTGACGGTGTACAACGGAACGATTTGATTAGCGATATCACTGGTATGGTTTACAGCTTTGATACCATTTCCGGCGCGCATACTCTCGAAGCCAATTTCGCTATCTATCAATATGCAATGCAAGAAACCCACACTGGCAATGGAACTGTTTCTACTGCTACTGTAAATTGTGGAGCTGAACACACCTACACCATTACCGCTGATCAAGGTTGGCACATTGCTAATTATTCTATTGGTAATGCCACCTACTACAACACCATGGCTGAACCGAATGACTACAATACTGAAACCTATACTATCAGCGCAGCTAGCCAAGACACTACTTTGAATGTCACCTTCGAAATTGATACTTACACTGTTACCGCTTGCACTGCTGAAGGTGGTACTCTGACTGTTAACAATCCTGTTGAAGTTGACTCTAATGGCAATACTACCGTTACGGTTGTAGCAAATGCTGTTGATGGTTATCACATTGTTTCTATCACAGATAACCGTGGCGGTGTCCTCAATTTGGGTAACAATACTGATGTCATTCGCATTTACAATGTAAACAATGTCGACCAAGACATCGAAGTATGTGCTACTTTCGCTTTGAATACCTTCAATATTCATGCCGAAGCTGGTGATAATGGCACCATCATTCCTGAAGGTGACACCACTATCACTTATGGCGAAACTATTACTTATACCATCGAACCGAACCACAATTGCTACTACATCTCTGGTATCAATGTCGATGGTACGAATGTATGGACTGGTTACACTGACTCTATCAGTGCTACTACTTATACTTTCACTGCTTCTGACTTTGCAGCAGCTATGGTTGACCACACCATTTCTACTGAATATACCATCTTCAAATATAACATGGCTTCTACCAGCACCAACCTTTCATATCCTGTAAACGGTGGTACTGTTACTTCTGACCCTGCTCGCGACTGCGGTTTGGATTATGACTATGTTATTACAGCCGCTACCGGATATCATATCGACCACATCGTTCTTGATGGTGCTACCACCAATTACACCGGTCAACAAGCAAATGACGTAATCACCGTTTCTGATATCCATGAAGATCATCAGTTGGATGCATACTTTGCAATTAATCATTACGACATCGTTGCTACCTGCACTGAAAATGGTACCATTACTCCTATGGGTACTACCGATGTTGAACATTTCTCAACCTTGACTTACACTATCAATGCTGACCAACCCTGCTACCACGTAGAAGATGTTCTTATCGATGGCGTTTCTGTTGGTGACATTGCACCGAACACCACTGATTTGGCTACTTATACCTATTCATTCGAAAACATTGATGGTCCCCATACCATTCACGCAATTTTCACCATCGACAGATATGCTATGGCTGAAACACACGTTGGTAACGGTACTGTAACCACCGACACCGTTAACTGTGGCGATGCTTACCAGTACACCATCACTGCTGACAGTGGTTGGCACATCAACAACCACACTCTCGGTGTTACCACCTATACTTTGAATCATAACAACGATGTAGTTGCTTACAGAAATGTAACCGCCGCTACCCAAGATACTACTCTCGATGTAGTCTTCGCTCGCAACCTTTACACTGTAACCGTTACTTCTACTGGCAATGGTACTACCACTCCTGGTACTACTACTTACGAATTCGAAGATGACGCTGCCTTCAATATGGCACCTGCTACTGGTTACAATGTACTTGATGTTCTCGTTGACGGTGTTTCTGTTGGTGCAGTTACTTCTTACACCTTCAACAGCATCGCTGCAAACCACACTTTGGATGTTGTTTACTCAGCTGACGTATATGTTGTGAATGCTACTGCTGAAGCCAACGGTACTATCACCGTTGCTGGTGACAATCAAGTTGAATTTGGTCAGAGTGTCAACTTCACCGTTGTTGCTGATCCTTGCTACCATATCAGCGCTATCGTTCTCGACGGTGTTGCCGACAATAGCTTCGATGGTCAGACTGTAGCTACCTACACTCTTGACAATGTTGCTGCAAACCACACCGTAGTTGCTCAGTTCGCTATCAATACTTACGATGTAACTGTCAACGTTGCTGGTAATGGTACGGTTACTCCTGCTACCAATACTTATAACTGCGGTGATGATGTTAACTTCACCATCACTCCTGACGCTGGCAATTCAGTTGCAAGTGTTGTGGTTAACGGTATGAATATTGGCGCAGTTGATACTTACACTATCAACAATATCGGTGCAGACTATGTTATTGACGTTACCTTTACTGCCAATGAGTACACTTTGAACGCAGTTGCTTACAACAATGGAACTATCACTCCTGCTGGTGAAACCGTAGTCGCTGAAGGTGCTACCTTCACTTACACTTTGACTCCGGATGCTTGCCAGACTGTTTCTGAAATCTTGGTTGACGGCGTTTCTTACCTCGACAGCGCAAACTTCGATGGTACTTCACTCACCTTGAATGACATCCACAGTGACATGCTGATTCAGGCTTACTATCAGGTTATGACCTACAATGTTGAAGCTACCCAGGCTGACGGTGGTATCATCACCGAAACCGGCGTATTCGATTGCGGTACTGATGTAGTTTATACCATCACCCCGAATGCTTGCTACAGCATTGCTGATGTATTGGTTGACGGTGCTTCTGTTGGTGCAGTTGAAACTTATACCTTCACTGCTATCGATGCTGACCATACCATTACTGCTACCTTCGAAATGAACACCTACACTGTAACCGCTACTGCTGGTCAAGGCGGTACCATCACTGCTACAGAAACCTTCGATTGCGGTGAAACTCCGACTTACACCATCACTCCTGATGCTGGTTACTACATTGTAAATGTTGATGTAGATGGCGTTTCACTCGGTGCTATCGACACTTATACCTTTGGCTCTTTGAATGCTGACCACACCATCGATGCTACCTTCGCTAAATACACCTACACTGTTACTGCTAATGCAAACACCGGAGTTGAAATCGCTCCTGCAGCTGGTGAAACCGTAGTTGAATATGGTGACAACCTCACTTACAACTTCACCGTTGATGCTTGCTACGACATCGTTGATGTTACCGTTGACGGCGAAAGCGTTGGCGCAGTTGCCACTTACACCTTGTCTGACATTCAGGCAGACCACGTAATCAACGTTGTTGCTGAAGTTAAGACCTACACCATCACTGCTACTGTTACTGGTGAAGGCACCATCACTCCTGCTGGTGAAACCACCGTTACTTGTGGCGCTTCACAATTCTACACCATCACTCCTGCTGTTGGTTACGTTATCGACGACGTTACTGTTGACGGTGCTTCTGTTGGTGTTGTTACTGACTACAACTTCGAAAATGTAACCGCTGACCACACTATCGCAGTTGTCTTCACCGCCATCGCTGATTCTACCTATACAATTACAGCTACTGCTACTGGCAACGGTACTATCACTCCTGCTGGCGTTACCACCGTTAACTACGGTGCAAGCCAAACTTACACGATGGTT
>JAKSME010000019.1 GCA_024400785.1 Bacteroidales bacterium | reverse complement strand
CGCCGCCATCGAGGAAATTCACGGCCGTAACTGCATCATCGTTACTTCGCTGCCTTACCTCGTCGGCCCGTCCGACCTCATCTCCCATACCGCCGATCTCGTGAAAGAAGGAAAAATCGACGGTATCGCCAACATCGAAAACCTCAGCAACAAGAAAAACGGCATCCGCATCATCTTCGACTTGAAGAAAGAAGCCATCCCGAATGTCGTCCTCAACAAACTCTATCAATTGACCGCTTTGCAGTCATCTTTCAGCATCAACAATGTCGCTCTCGTGAACGGCCGTCCAGAGACGCTGAACCTCAAACAGTTGATTGAATGTTATGTGAAACATCGTCACGAAGTCATCCTCCGTCGTGCTCAGTTTGAACTCGACAAGGCGATGCGCCGTGCCCACATCTTGGAAGGTTTGCTGAAGGCCCTCGACATTATCGACGAGATCATCGCCCTCATCCGCGCATCCAAAAGCGTAGACGAAGCCCGCCAAGGGTTGATGGATAAGTGGGGATTTTCCGAAATCCAAGCCGCTGCCATCGTTGAAATGCGCCTCCGCCAACTTACCGGTCTGGAACGCGAAAAGCTCCAGAATGAGTATGACGAACTGATGAAGCAGATCGCCTACCTGCAGCGCGTGCTCTCGGAATACGACCTCCAGATGCAAATCATCAAGGACGAACTCACGGAACTCAAAGGCAAGTATGCCGACGGACGCCGTTCGCAAATCAATTACCAAACCGCCGACTTCCGCATCGAAGACAACTACGCAGATACCGACATGGCCATCACCATTTCCCATCTCGGTTACATCAAGCGTACCTCGCTTTCTGAATATAAGAGCCAGGCTCGCGGCGGCCGCGGTTCCAAGGGTAGCAGCACCCGAGAAGCCGATTTCACAGAGCAACTGTATATCGCAAACAACCACAACTACCTGCTGTTCTTTACAGAAAAAGGCCGTTGTTACTGGCTGCGCGTGTTCGAAATTCCTGAAGGCTCCAAGACCTTCAAGGGCCGCGCCGTTCAAAACTTGCTTCAGATTGAAAGCGATGACAAGATCAAGGCTATCATCAATGTTAAAGATTTGAAGGACAAAGAATACTGCGAAAGCCACTACATCATCATGTGTACCGAAAAGGGTATTGTGAAGAAGACTTCTTTGATGAGTTACGCCCGTCCGCGCGCAATGGGCATTATCGCTATCAACATCCGTGAAGACGACCATCTGGTGGAGGCACAACTCACTTCCGGAGAAGACGAACTCCTGCTCGCCGGCCACTCCGGCAAGGCCGTTCGTTTCAACGAAAACACGGTTCGCGCCGTCGGCCGCGACTCCATGGGCGTCCGCGGTATCACTCTCGCCGACGATGATGACTTTGTGGTCGGTATGGTCTGTGTCGACAATCCGAATGCCAACATCCTCGTGGTTTCCGAAAAGGGTTACGGCAAACGCTCACTGTTGGAAGACTACCGTATCACCAACCGTGGCGGTAAGGGTGTTAAAACGCTCAATATCACCGATAAAACTGGCGGCTTGATTGCCATCAAGCGTGTTACCGACGAAGACGACCTCATGATCATCAACCGTTCCGGCATCGCCATCCGCCTGCATGTGGATTCCTTGCGCGTGCTCGGACGCGCCACCCAGGGCGTGCGCCTCATCAACTTGAGCGAAAAAGACATGATCGCCGCCGTTTCACAGGTGCCACGTGAGGAAGAAGAACCCGAAGAGGTGGAAGGCACTGAAGTCGCCGAAGGTGAAGCCCCCGCCGAAGAAACCGCTCCCGACGCACCGGAAACTTCTGAAAATTCGGAAGAAAATTCTGAAAACTAATCCTTTATCATTTCGAAAATTAAAACCTAAAATATGAAAACCCATACCATTTCTACTCAATTTCTGAGTATCGACAAAGTCGAAAAAGTGCTTGAATCAAAAGCAAAACTGGCTCTTTCAGAAGAAGCCAAACAGGCCGTTTTGAAATGCCGTCATTTTTTGGATGAAAAGATGGAAAAGAGCACCGTTCCCGTTTATGGTGTCACCACCGGTTTCGGTTCTTTGTGCAACACTTCCGTTTCCAAGGAAGACCTTTCAACGCTGCAAAGCAACCTCGTGAAATCACACGCTTGCGGCATCGGCGACGAAGTTCCCCAGGAAATTGTCCGCATCATGCTCTTTATGAAAATCCAGTCCCTTTCGTATGGTCACTCCGGCGTTCAGCTCCAAACCATCGAACGCTTGATTGATTTCTACAACAAGGGTGTGTATCCCGTTGTATATCAGCAGGGCTCTCTCGGTGCTTCCGGCGACTTGGCCCCATTGGCACACATGTGCCTCCCCTTGCTCAATGAAGGCGAAGTTTATTATCATAACAAAAAATACCCCGCTTCCGAAATCAACGAAAAATTCGGTTGGCAGCCCATTACCCTCCAATCCAAAGAGGGCCTCGCCCTGCTCAACGGCACTCAGTTTATGAGCTCTTACGCCGTATGGTTGCTTATTAAATCCAGAAAACTTTCTTGGTTGGCCGACATCATCGGTGCCATCTCCCTGGAAGCTTTCGATGGCCGCATCGAACCTTTCAATCTTTCCGTTCATTTCGTCCGTCCTCACGTCGGCCAAATCCTGACCGCAACACATATCAACAAACTGTTGATGGGCTCAGAAATCATTTCCCGTGAGAAGAAACATGTTCAGGATCCTTACTCCTTCCGCTGCATGCCGCAAGTCCACGGCGCAACCAAGGATTCACTTACTCACATCACCAATGTGGTGGAAACCGAAATCAACTCCGTCACCGACAACCCGACCGTTTTCCCGGATGAAGATCTGATCATTTCCGCCGGTAACTTCCACGGTCAGCCGCTGGCTCTCGTTCTCGATTTCCTCGCACTGGCGATGTCAGAACTCGGAAATATCTCTGAAAGAAGAATTTACCAGTTGATTGGTGGCAAACGCGAACTGCCTTCTTTCCTCGTCAAGAACCCAGGCCTCAACTCTGGCTTCATGATTCCGCAGTATACCGCGGCTTCCATCGTCAACCAAAACAAAACTTTCACAATGCCTTCATCTTCCGACTCCATCGAGTCTTCCCAGGGACAGGAAGACCATGTCAGCATGGGCGCCAACGCCGCAACGAAGGCTTTCCGCGTAGTTGAAAATGTGGAAAAGATCCTGGCCATCGAGTTGCTTAACGCTGCTCAGGCCCTGGAATTCCGCCGCCCGCTCCGCTCCTCCGACTTCATCGAAGACTTCATCGAACAATATCGCCGCTTCGTGCCCTTCGTTGAAAATGATACCATTATGTACAAACTCATGGCTGATTCCCGCGAGTTCATTCGTAACGTGAATGTAGTGATGGAAGAATGCTAATTATTTAATAATCAACCGTTTTTGTTTTCTCTTCTTGCAAGGGAAAACAAAAACGGATATTTTTTCTTGTCAAGATGCAATTAAAACTGCCTTTTTTCGTTTCCATTTGCCTCTCCCTTTCGCTGTTGACTTCCTGCGAAAAACCAGCCAAATATCCTGTGGAACCGGAAATCTCCTTTGTCAGTCTTTCCAAAATTGACAATGGTACCGGCATCGACGACAAAGCCACCCTCGTCATCCATTTTCAAGATGGCGATGGTGACATCGGACTAAATGTCACTGACATCCATTCCCCGTATGACACAACGTCAGTGTACTACTACAATTTCTTCATCGACTACTACAAAAAAATCAATGGTGAATTTCAAAAGATTGAATTTGAGGGTGTTACATTCAATCAACGTATTCCCCGCCTCAGCAACAGCGTGCCGGAATCTATTGAAGGAGAAATCTCCATCGACTTGAATATCAATGATTATTCACCTAACTCCCCCCGCGACACGATTATGTTCAAATGTCATATCGTAGACCGCGCCTTACATGAAAGCAATGAAATTGAAACAACGCCATTAATCGTAAAAAAATATAATAAATAATCGGAATCATCCCCCCATAATCTTGTTAATAGATGAAGGGTTGAATGGCTTAAGGAATTGATTATGTTCCTCATACTTCCACCATTCACCCATTCCCCGAAACTCCAAAAAGCTGTCAAGCCATAAACCAGCAAGACGATAGGGGCGTTTCTGTAAATAATTAGGATACAGCTATTTGCAATTTTTTGTTTTTTTTTGAAAATTATTCAAACATTTTGCCTGCCACCGTTGTTTATGGTATGGAAATTGCTTGTAGTGAACCTGTCTTAAATTTTTGCCTATGAAAGAAAATATATCGCCTATGAAAAACAAAGTTACCTGTAAGGAAAACGACCATTTGATTGATGAAGTTTTAAAGTTGAACGACCAGTGGTATGGTCTTGCCTTATCTTTGGTCCATAACGCCGCCGATGCTGAGGATCTTTTGCACGACACCTACCTTAAAGTGATGGACAATTCGGACAAATTTGATGGTACCAATTTGAAAGGCTGGGTGAAGGTCATTATGTGCAACACATTGAAAAACAAGTTAAAAAGAGAACATCGTGTGAATTATGTTGACATGGATGATGAGGCCCAAACCTTTTCTTATGCGGCTTCCATGTTTTCTGCTCCGTATCATGCCGACCAAAGTTGCACCTTGTCGGAGATCAGAAATTCATACGATGCGTCGAATGAAGACCAGCGTCGCGCTTTTGTAATGTATGCCGAAGATGGCCTTTCCTATGACGAAATCGCCAAGGAAACGGGCGCTGCGATGGGCACTGTCAAAAGCCGCATCTCCGCAGGACGTAAAAAATTGATGGTGAAATTGAAAGATTACGCCACTACTTCCGCCCGTCGCGCTGCTTAGTTCGCATTTCCCCTTTTCTTTTATGCGGTTTCTAAAATTTTACCGCTGGGTTCCATCTGCGCTCTGGCAAAGAGTATAACGGTGAAAATCGGTATTAGCGTTCCTCCTGCATAGACTTCTAACATGCATTCTACTAATAAGTTGACTCCAATGAAGAGGAAGAATAGCATGTTGGTGAGGTCGCACTTTTTATAGGCAGAAATAAATAGACAAACAAAAATCGCCAAGAATGGGATGAGCCCCAAAAGTCCCAAGGTCAACCAAATTTGTAAGAATTGGTTGTGGCAGTTGAATTTCCCAGAAGCGATGTAGTGATACTTGTGTTCTACCGCCTTCAGGTGTATTTCGTCCAGCGCATCACCCGTGCCTGTGCCGATGAGCCAGTGCTCTTTTCCGATTTCGTATGTGATGGGCCAGATGGCCAAACGTATGGCCGTGCTTTCTCGTGGGTCGGAACGGTCGGCATGCTGGAAGTTGCTGAGACTGTTGGCAATACGGTTGTCACTGTTGGTTGGGTCAGTATCGTAATTTTTGACCAAATACCAGCTGCACGCTCCAGCCAACGCCAATAAAACCGTGCATGTCGCAATGACGTGACGTTTGGGTGAGTTGAAAAAGACAATAATGTAAACAAGCAAAGACAACACAAAAGTGAGCGTTCCCATCTTTGACTGCAAAAAGTAGATGTGTATCGGTAGAATAATCAGCGCCGCAATGAATAGCACTTTTAATGCCTTATGTTCCATCCAAGCGTTTTTCTTGTGTAGAAATTCAGCCACAATCAACCACGCAATTCCTTCATACATACTGCAATACGATGAATGAGAAAAACTCATCAATGGCAACATGCTGGCATGTCGGTAATAAAAATGGTAAATCTTTTCCTCTGCATTCGTCTCAGGGTCTGATAAAAATGCATGAAGTGAATGCGCCATGCAGAGTAGACTTACCAACAAAATGGTAAGTGTGAAACAGACGAGCAAAAGGTCAATCTGCTTTCGAGTCAGTTTGGGCAACAGGGGCATGATGCACAGCGGACAAACCAAAATCCAGATTTTGTACTCCCATTCCGAAATGGCTGTCGGAATATTGTTCGACCATAATGGGCCAATAAGATAGAGAAGATATATGAAAAGGAATAGACTGGCGACAGTAAGCAAATTGTTGTCTTTTAGTATTTTATATCTTTCTTTCCAATTCCATTCGGCGAAAGTCAGTACCAGCCATAAAAGTGCTAAGGGAAGGAAAATGGTTCTCGCAAAATAAAAAAGCGAGACCGTTGCTATGAGCAAACCGTAATTTATTTTAAGAAATGTATTGGCGCGTTTGTTTGTGAGCATGGTCGTTTAATCGTGAAATCTCCAAGAAATCCCGAGGGAGAAGAGTCGTTTTTGCATGGGATAGTCGGGAGTGGTGAAATAATTGTACCCCATCAATCCGGCCAAAAGGTGCGAACCTTTGAGGAAGATATTGATGCGTTGCACCTGGATGCCGAGATAAAGGTCGAGGTAGAAATAATTTCCGGTTTTAACTTCGTGTTGATGGTAAAACTGGTGCAAGAGCGGGTAGTATGCATCAGCATAATAACCGGTGTTGTAGGCGGCGTTGAAACCAATTTGCAATTTGGCTTTCTTCTTGAAAATGCTCATGCGGTAGAAAAAATCCAACTTCCCGGCAAACAGCGGAACTTGTATGGCCTCTTTGTTGGCATATTGCAGGTATCCGTTGAATGTGACACCGAAACCTTTGTAACGGAAGGGGGCCAATACATGAAGCTGGATGATATTGGCGTATGAATCCAACAAGGTGGGCTCGAGATTTTCGTTCCAATACAAATAATTGTTTAACATGAAATAACTGAATTCCACTTTGTAGTCCTTGTATTGAAAGAAAGGCGTGAGCCTGACAATGTTCTGTTTGGGCCATTTGTTGCTCCAATAGTGGTGATTGTCAGAGAAGTAACTATAAATGAAGTCGGGAGAAATTCGGTAGAAGTCGAAGTCGGCGCCGATGCGGTACCGCTCGTTTTTCCCGATTTTCACACTGACGTTTGCGCTGAAGTTCATGTCGTTGCTCTGATAGCATCCAGAAGAGAAACTCCCTCTGTTTTGGTCTCGGTGTTTCCTTCCGAGCGTGTAGTAAATTTTGGCTTGAAGGTCAAGCTTTTTGAATAAGCGGAAATGTACTTGTGCAAAGGGAATGAACGCGTTCCCAGAGTAGAAAGCACGCTGATAATGAGCGTATTCGTGAGTTATTCCCCCAGTAATGTGGGCAAAATATCGCTGATTCTTTGGTTCGCGGTAGGGTTGGAAGGTGGAATACTGAAGGGTGTTATAGATGACATAAAATGAAAGTGTGTCGTGTGTTGAGTCGGACGGCAATGAATAGGTATAGGGCAGGAAAAGAGAATCCACCGGGGAGTCGGAAAAACAGTAGTCCTGCATCTTGAATTGGAAAGTGTGTGTGAAAGTGCCCCAATGCTTTGTCTCGCCGGTTTCGGACTTCTTTTTCTTTGTTTTGATGTTTACGTACTGCTGGAACATCAGGTCATGCGTTAAAACTCTCGATGCGGCATCGTAAAGATTCATGTTATAACCTTTCATGTCTTCAACACTCTGATTCAGCCACTCTTGGACATTGAAAAGCCCGCCATTTTCTTGCATGTTGAAGTAGTTGACGATGTAACTGAGGCGGAAACCGTAAATTTCAGATGGGATTTCAAAGTGAACGAGAGCGTCACCGATGATGTTGCTTGTTTGCTGGCGGTTGAAATAGCCGCTGTTTCCGTAACCACGCAAATTTACGACGTAATTTACCAAATTGCGGATGTTTTGGGCATGTGTCGCATAGAAGGTGTTTTCAGTGGCAACCCCGTAACTATAGGCCAGTTGCGTATATGAAGTCTTTAGTTTGTAGTACTTTAGGTCGTTTTGTGTTTTAAAATATAATGGGTAGGGATTGGTGATGAGCGAGAAACCTAAATCTTTGGTGAAGGTGTAGTTCATCGGTTTGTGCGCTTGACCGTTTATTCCCAAGTTTTGGTAAATGTTTTCTGTCCGCAGCAGCGGATCGTATTGCCCAGCCAAGTCCATTGTAGTGTCAATTCCTTGATAATCAACTGGCTCAAAGAAAGTCGTACCGCATTTTGTAAATGATGTTGGCAGGTAAAGTGGCGAAATCGCCATGGCGGAATCTATCGTTTTCGGGCGGAAGTCGGAATCTTCATCTTCATCACCTTCTGCTTGCGCATAGACCGAAGTGCCAGCCAAGAGAAGCACAATTGTGGTGAAAATTATCCGGAACTTATTCATTGATAGATTTTTAAGTATTAAAATTGAAAGCCTACCATGATATTAACATAGGACTGTTTTATGGATTCACGGTCGCTATAAAAAGGTTTGATGGCCTTCTTCCAAGCCACTTCCACGTTGAAAAATTTGGCGCGGAAGCCCAATCCTGCCTGATAGAGAAATTGATGCTTGGTGAGGTTGTGCTTCCCGTAGTTGATGTCGTTTTTGGTGACATGGATCAAAGGTTGGTACATGATTCCGACATGCGGCATAAAGGCGCAGATTTTTTTCTGGCCCACAGGCAGATAGCCGACAACCTTGAGTGGGATTTGAAGATAGCGACTTTCTACGGTCTCAGCTCCTAACGGTTTGAGTTCTAATGATTTGACTTCGTAATAACCTTTGTAAAACATGTAGTTGAATCCGAGTTCTCCAAAGATGTAGCGATAACCGCCACGGACAAAGAATCCGAAAGTTCCGGAGAGAAGGTTCTCCAGCTTGTCATAATCAGAGAGCTGTCGGGTGCTGACTGAGAGGTCGGTGCCGAGGTGGAAACCGTATTGCAGGTAATCGTCAAGTTCTTGGTTTTGAATGGCGAAGGATGATTCGGGCAGGGGAGAGAGGGTGAAAGTCCTTCGCAGCGTGTCTCGCCCGGTGGCGAAGGCACTTGCCGCTGTGGCAAGCAATAAAAGCGTGATGATGATCCTATTTTTCATCGGTTGCTGTTTTTTCGTCGTTAGGTTTCTTTTTTGCGGTATTGAACTGATTCATGGTGAGTTGGATTCCCGCTGTGGCAAACGACAGAATCATCTGTGTGGCCGTTTCGATGGCAGGTTCAATGGTTTCTTTCAACTCTTTTGAATCAAAGCGCCCCAGCACATAGTCAATCTGGTAGCCTTGCGCGAAGTCGTGCCCGACACCGAAACGCAAGCGCGGAAAGTTGCTGTGCCCCACCAATTCAATGATGTTGTTCAGTCCGTTGTGCGTGCCGCCGCTGCCTTTGGCTCGCATGCGCAACTGTCCGGGCTGAAGGTCGATGTCGTCGCAAATAACCAAAATATTGGATGAGTCCACCTTTTCATGGTCCATCCAATATCGAACGGCTTTCCCGCTGAGGTTCATGTAGGTCGTCGGCATGACCAAAAGGAGGGTGCGGCCTTTGTAATGCCCCTCGGCAACGTAGGCGTAACGATCAGTGCGAAAAGTGACCGAAAGCTTCTTCGCCAATGCACTAACTACTTCAAAACCAATGTTATGACGGGTCCCAGCGTATTCGTCTTCCGCGTTTCCTAACCCGAATATGATATACTTTTTACTATTTTCCACTTTAAAAATTTTGAGCGGCAAATTTACATAAAAATTCTGACCCGATGTCCTTCATAATTCTCCTTTTTCTCCCATTTTTTTGAAAATATTGTTAAATACATAATAATTCACTTGCTCTTTGCGTTTTTTTGTTTACTTTTGCACCTTCAATTTGAAAATCAACAAAATTTATATCCAATGAAAAAGTTCGCAATCGCTTGTTATGCACTTCTGGCAGTAGGTCTGATGATGCTTTTTGCTCAGTGTGAAAAAGAACCAGTTTGCGACATGGTGCTCCATGTTCATAAAACCACCACCGGCATTGACACCGCCGATGCCCTCCCTAATTGCTTTATCCGCGTCGGTTTGGAAGACAATTATGCCGATTTTGCAAAAACAGAAGGTTATACCGATGTAAACGGCGTGTTCTCACACACCTTCCAATACGAAGCACTGCTGGATGTAGAAGCGGTTTACGATAGCACTTATCTTGATGAAAATGAAATGGCTCATCGTGACTATTTCGTTGGGAGTGGCCGTGTCAAACTTGAACCTGGCGAAACGGTTGAACAATATATTTTGATGACTGCAGCCCAATAAGCGTGCTTATCAAACACATTATTCGGCATTCGTTCCTGATTATCGCTACCGCGGTAATCATGTTTTTTGTGGTGCGTCATGCCCCTTTTCAATCTTTTGAAATAGAGGATGATTCAGTGCAATATGTTGAGAATAAGACAAATACCCTCAACATTTTGCTTTTTTGCCACGCTTCCGACTATTTTATGTATCGCGGAACAACGGTAGGTTTCCAATATGAGTTGCTGAATACTTTGTGCGACTCTCTGCATAAGGAGTGTAAGTTCACTTTCGTTACAGAAATAGACTCTGTTACCCAACACTTCTTCACCAGCGATTTCGACATTATCGCTTTCGATGTGGATCCATCGGCACCTAAGATGTCGGAGTTGCTCTTTTCGGAACCGCATTCTACTTCCTATCCCGTCCTGATGCAGCATCGCCACGTGGATTTTTCTGAATCACAGCTGGTTTGGGAACCCGCTTATTTCCACGGAACGGTTTGTTTGGATTCCTTCCCGGAATCTACGGACTGGGCGTTGAAATCTGCGGACTCGCTTAGCGCCGAGGATTTGGTGGAACTTCTTCAGAACGATAGCATCTCCAACTTGGTTACAGACTATACTACGGCAATCATGCTTGAACCCTTCTATTCGGATTTGAAAATCATCAAAACTGTCGGTCCTGAATATGAACGCCGTTGGATTCTCAATCCGGCCAATGTGTCAAAAAATGACAGCATCAATCAGTGGCTGATTCAGTATAAGCAGACAGAGAGTTATGCCAAGCTGTGCGACAAGTATTTTCATCCACGGTCTCGCTACATTTTGAATAGCAGTACGGAAAAGCGTCGCGGAAAAATCTCTTCGATGGATGCCATTATGAAGCGTTATGGTGCGAAATTGGGCATTGACTGGCGTTTTGTGAGCTCCATTATTCGTCAGGAGTCGGGGTTCCGTTCTGATTTGGTCGGCGTGGGTGGCAGTTTCGGGGTGATGCAGATGATGCCCGCAACTGCGGCCAACTTCGGTATCACCGATACTTCTTCCGTAGAACAACAGGTTTATGCGGGAATGCGTCTGATTAAACAGTTGGATCGAATCTTTAGCAAGTATGTGACAGACGCAGACGAGCGACTTTATTTTGTGGCCGCCGCCTATAATTCCGGCAGCGGGCATGTGGTTGACGCCTGCGAACTTTGTATCAAGTACGGCGGTGATGTCACCTCTTGGAATGATGTCTCCAAGTACCTCATCCTCAAGAAAGAACATAAGTATTATACCGATCCTGTGGTAAAATGCGGTTACTATCCCGGCCGTCACACGGTTCAATATGTGGAGGCCGTTATGAACCGCTACCACGGTTATAAGGTGTCGTTGAAGAAGTAGCTCGGTTGTAATCGGTTAAACGTGGAAACGGTTAAACGGTTAAAATCGGTTAAACGGTTAATGTCGGTTAAACGGTTAAATGATTGGTTTTATGCGAATTGTAGAGGTGTAGCGCACCACGATCCTTCCACAACATCTCAAGTCTCAAGTCCCAAGTCTCAAGTCTCAAGTCCCAAGTCTCAACTCTCAAGTCTCAAGTCCCAAGTCTCAAGTCTCAAGTCCCAAGTCTCAAGTCCCAAGTCTCAAGTCCCAAGTCTCAAGTCTCAAGTCTCAAGTCTCAAGTCTCAAGTCTCAAGTCTCAAAAAGCCTTACCAATACCACCGCTCTGTAGTTCCGTTGAGCGTGATGTCGATGCCCTCGCGGCCTGCAAATTCTGCAGTTGTCGTAATGTCTTCTTTGCCATTCATACTGGCGGTCAACTCAATTTTCCCGCTTTCCCATGCTGACTCCGGGTTCTCGTAGTGTGCGAGCGGTTGCGCAAAGTGGTAGCGCAGTCTGACCACCTCTTTGATGCCATCATTAAAGCTGGCATTCCCAGATGCCGGGAAATCGAAACGGCCATCACCGCTCATCTCAAACGCTGAAGTGAAAATGTCCGTCGGAATCTCTCCCGCAGGAAATGCTAATTCCCAGTTGGTCGAACTTCCCAAATAACTAACACTATCGCATACTATGCTGAAATGATTATTGCCTGTATTGGTGATGGTTAGCAGTTTGGAATTGTTTTTGAAGGCAAAGATCGGATAGGCCTCGGGCATCCAAGCTCCGACAGAGGTGTATTCGACCTGGTCGACGATTTCCCAACACGTTCCCGCCTCGCCAAGGGAGTTCTGTCCATTGGTCGTAATGGTGATGATGGGGCGTGCGCCGTCCATGATTCTGAACATGTCGGTTCCGTACTGTCTGACTTTCATCTCCGGGAAGTATAGGTCTTCAATGGCGATTCTGCCTGCGGAGTCGCTGTTGATCCATGCGTTTACCAAAAATACCGACCGCACCACATTGTCCATAACGAGTTCGGAACCTGACTGCCAGGTGTCAAATATGGCTTTCCCTTTTTTGGTGAGATTTCCACGTTCTTCGTATTTGCAAGATATACAGGTGATTATAATGATGGAAAGTAAAAGAATCTTTTTCATGTTTTCTCGTTTGAAGGTTAGTCGTTTTCATTGAATCGGTACCCGAAACCGGCGGTGATAAAGCTTTGTGTGCCGATGCCGGCTTCGGCAAAGCCGAACCATTTCTTTCCCGCTTTGATGCCGATAGCTGTGACCTGAAAATTCCAATAACTTTGGGCTAAAGGGAGGATTTTTTCTTCTTGAGTGGAGTAGATTTTGCTAAAATAGTAGGAATAACCGCCTGATAATCCGGAATATAGTGATACATATTTCCGATTCAGCCAAGAAAAATGCAGGGTGGGGGAGATGTTTATCAAATTCATGTTGGTGCGAGCGACGACTTCATTGGAGAAACGGTCGCGGTAGGTATGGTAAACTCCGTAGTAGGAAACGGAACCGCCAATCCAAAACCATTTGGCAAGACGGTATCTGTAGCTTAGCGTAATGGGCGGAACCATCCCATATCTATCTGCGTAACAGTCTTTTGTAAACCAATTTTCAGGAATGGAGATGTCATTCTGCCATAGAAAGGAAGGCCAGTTCCAATGAACGCCGTAAAGAAAAGACTGAAGCAGCGGGTCACTGAAACCGAGTGTGAGTTCGTGACGTGAGTGCTGTTTCCACGTGTCCTCCGTTGTTTGCGCTTTGGAAACGAACACCACACAAACGATGCAAATAAGTATGGATAATCTTTTCATCTTAAATTATTTAACCGTTTTCTCGTATAACCGTTTGTCCTATTATTCATAATATACTGTATCTCCGATTCTGTCCCATACTTCGGTAACACCTCTGTAGGTGATTCCATAGTGGAAGTAGGCCAAAACTTCCATCACGACATCCACACTTTCGTAGCCGGAGTGCGAAACGGTGAGAGACAACTTCCCGTCTTCCCATTTGAGTTTATTTCCATCGTTGGCATCATTTTGCATTGGCCGTTCGAGGGTGTAATGCTGCATTACTGGTTCGTCGGTTGAGCCATATTGCATTTCCCAATAGGAATCGACAGGAAAAGCAAAAGCTCCGTCGCCGCTCAAAGTGAAGTTTTCCGCAAAAATGCTGCAGTGGTTGGTGAAACGCTCGAGCGAGAGTGTCCAGTGGGTGACGCTTTGCGGAAAACCGGCAGAGTCGAGGGCAATGGCCCATTGGTCGTTTCCCAGATTGGTAATGCTGACCGTGCGATCTTCCTCTACAATGGGAAAGATGGCATAACTGTAGCCAAAGTGATTGGTCACAGTCCACACCGCGCCCTCGTCGGTAATGTGCGTGCCGTGGGTGTTGATGGTGGAATAGGGCTCCGCTCCTTTATACAAACCGTAGGTTGTGGCATCGACTTGACGGATTTTGTACTGGGGAAAATAGCGGTCTTCAATAATATATCTTTCTGCTTCGTCGCTGATGATCCATGCATTGAGAACAAATGCCGGGTTGACGTCATCGGTGAGGATGGCGTCGACGGCGGTATTCCAAGCGCTGCAAATCTCATGCCCCCGCTGGGTTAGTTGCCCTCGCTCTTCGCGAGTGCAACCGCTGATAAGTATGATGGTCAGTATGACAAATATGTATTTTTTCATTGCGATTGATTTTAGTTGTTGGAATTGTTGTTGAATCTATAACCGAAACCTGCGGAAAGGCAACCTTGCACGCCGATGCCGAGTTCTGCAAAACCGTACCATTTCTTGCCTGCCTTCACTCCGATGCCCGTCACTTGAAATCCACAATAATGCTCTGTGTATACTATGTTTTTCTGCAGCATTTCGTCGTAGTAAGGCCCCGTGGAAAAACTGTAGCCAATAGATACTCCCGAGTACAACTCAACATATTTGCGATGTAACCAAAGAAACTGCACGGTGGGCATGATGCTGATGAGGTGGTCGTCGACTCTGCCGACTTTTTCATTCGTTACACGGTCGAAAACTGCGGCGTAAGTTCCTGCGTAGGAAAGTGTTACGCCGACTTTGCACCATCGGGCCACTTGGTAGCGATAACTGACGGAAAGTGCTGGCGAAATGAAGGATGTGCCTCGGTAAACATCTCTGCCCAGCCAGTATCCCGCTTGGTTGGAGGGTATCCACCACAATGGGCCGTAGCCCGCATAATGAAGATAATTTCCGACGTAAAGACCGGCAACAAACGGGGTGCCGATGCCCACTTGCAAATCGTGTCGCTGCTGCTGCCAGTCGGCCGTTTCCGTTTGCGCTTGTCCGCATAAAAACATCATATTCAGCATCAGCGCCCATATCGTTTTTTTTATCATATTGAGGGAGACTTCTATTTTTAGGGGACTTCTATTTTTACTCATTTCGCGCCGTCCTTCTGAATTTTGCGAAGTCCGTTAAACAAAAATCAAAAAGAAAACGACGCTGCAAATATACATATTATTTTCTCATTTTCAATAGTTTGATGATATTTTTATGAAAATTTTCGGAGGGGTAATTTATTGATATTCAATGTGCTAAATGTATATGTGCGAGCTTCGCGGTTGGAAGGAAGAGGGAGTGCGGATGAAGTTGCGGGGATGATTTTAATATTGCTGAGCTCCATCGGAATGACATCGTTGGGAAGATGTGGAAAACGCAACAGGGATAATTCCGTTTTAATTATTTAATCGACGTTAACCGTTTAGCCCTTCCACGAATATCACTTCCCTGCAATCTTTCCCAACGTCTTGAAAATCAATCTAATATCTTCTCCTATCGACTGCTTTTCAATGTACTTCAGATTGAGTTCCAATTTGGCTGGCATCACCTCTTCGATGTAGGTTTTTTCTGGGTTGTCGCTTTTTGCAAGCAATTCACTTTCTGAAATATACTCAATGGAAGCATAGTCGGTGAGGCCGGGACGGACCGAGAGAACACGCAACTGGCGCTCGTTGTAGAGGTCAACGTAGCGGCGCACTTCGGGACGTGGTCCCACCACGCTCATATCGCCCTTGATGATGTTGAGGAACTGCGGCAGCTCGTCCAACTTGTACTTCCTCAAAAAGTGACCAATCTTGGTGATTCTGTTGTCTGCCCCAACGGTAATGAGCAGTCCCTGCTTATCTGCATTGGGGCGCATTGTTCTGAATTTCAGTAATTTGAAATCTTTATTGCCTTTTCCTACGCGAACTTGTTTGTAAAAAACGCCGCCTTTTGAACCGCAAACGATGCAAATGGCTATAACCATCTCCAAAGGCAGCAGGAGAATGACTGCGAGAGAACAGGAAATGATGTCAAAAACACGTTTCATCTTATCTGTTATAGCGGTAATAGTCGTTGGCATGCCCGCCCCAATATTCATTCGGCCTCGTTACATCGGGGTTGTAGTTGGGATTCAGACGTTTCACCAATTTCATCTGCCAGGCCGGATCTTTGATCTCCCCGAGGTAGTCGGAGTGAAGAAGCTCATAATTGTTGGTGACAAGGTCGGGATTGTAAAAAATGAATTTCACATTGGTTTGGTCCCCAATATAATAATAGTGCCAAATTTCGTAAGGATAGGACTGTGGGTCATAAGGTTCTTCGGTGATGGAATTCGGTGCCCCGTAGCGCAGGTACACGCGACCGCGGTCAGTACGGAAGCCCTTAATGACCTTGCTGCCATATTTTTCATTCACAAATTCAACCTTTTTCTGATAGCTTAGCCACGCGGACTCAGGGTCGTTGGGGTCGCGATTCAACCAAAAGCTATAGAAAAATCGTTGGAGTTGTTCCAAAGGTACTTTCTTCATATTTTGGTTGAAAAAGTCCTGTTCAACCAAGGTGGCGATAGGGTAGAGGGTTGAAACATCGTTTTGCAATTGTTCCAAATCTGTCATTTTTTCAACAAAAGTTTTCTCAACGACAACATTGTCATATTCGCTGAGGTCGAGTTGGATGGATGGATTGCTGCGTTGGAAAAATGCTGAAACGCTGGTCACTAAGTTGGAATCGGGGTCTCTCACGTATACGTTCAGCGTGTAATTTCCAGAGGGCAGACGGTAGATGTCGAAAAGGTCAAAGTGAACGATGACCGAGGCAGTGTTTTTTTTCTTTGTTCTGACATATTCAGCTTTCGCTTTGTGGCCAATCTCCACAATTTCTGAAGTGATATAGAATTCTCTGCCTTTGCCAAATATTTTTTCAGTGTTGTAAATTTCTACCGTAAAAGGCAGGGCGTGGATTCTTTCGGGGGCAAATTGTTGGAAAAGAGGGGTGGTGGAAAATCCATATTTGAAGAAGACACCGCCTTCTCCGCTTCTGCTAACTTTTTCATATAGAGAAATTTTCGATGTTGAAACCTGGTCTTCGGGATAATCCACCGTGATGATGTCGACATAGCTGATGGTGTCGCTGTTGCAGTGCAGGTCTTTCAATTTGTAATAGATGTAAAAAGTGCCGTTGGGAACTACCAAATTTTGTTCATCGCTGAAAAAGGCTCTTTCGTTGGTGTCGCGAATTTGCGGACTTACCAAAACATAACGGTAACTGTTGACGGAAGTTTCGTCACCGTTCTCTTCTTTTTTGCGGATGTCGATGGAGATATCGATTTCGGCAGAATAGGTATCGGGGGAAGCGGGAATGTATTGTGCCGATTGACCGTCGATAATGAATTGGCATTCAATGAATGTCTTTGCGTCTGCGGTGCGATAAGCGTTGTGATTTAAGATGGCAACCAGATTTTTAGGTTGCGCGGTTTCGGTTGCTGTCGCTGGCTCGCTATTTTTGTTTTTTTGTGCAAAAGCACAAGAAATTCCAGACAACAGGAGAATGGTGATGATAGCGGTAAATTTCTTCATATCAGAGGTTTGAGTTGTGATTTTTATCGATAAAGGCCAATGATTTGCTCGTAGCTGGTTCCATCGGGGCAAATTATGCGGACATGGGCGATGCCGTACTCGTCGGTGGCGGGGATTTTGGGAAGCTTGATTTTATATTGTGCGTAAACATATTCGCTGTTGACGGGAGAGCCTTTGACTTTTATGACCTGTCTGGTAACGGTGGGAGAGTCGTTGAGGCGGACTTCAACGGTAAAGCTGCTGACGGTCTTTTTTGCATAGCAAATACCGGTGCATGAGCTCTTTTTGCTGCTGCTGGCGAATGCGGCCAAAACAGGGGCTTCGTCGTTTCTGCTGAGATGGTTGTATGCGCTGACGAAGTCGGTGACGCCGTACCCCAGTTGGTCAGTCGGGTTGTTGAAGTTTATGCCGGCACGACGAACGGCATCGATGATTTTTTCTGCAGGACTGTTGGGAAACAACTGCCACAGGCAGGCCACCATGCCCGAAAGCACCGGTGAGGAGAAGGAAGTTCCGAAAGAGTACTCGGTCTCGCCCTTGGGGGTGACAACATAAACATGTGACCCTATGGCAACGGCGTCCGGCTTCACACGGCCGTCGGCGGTGGGGCCGTAGGATGAAAAACTGGCAGTTGTTCCATCTCGGTCAATGGCGCCCACGGTGAGAATGTTTTCTGCATCGGCGGGGCAGGTGATGTAATGCCACTGTCCGTCACCTTCGTTGCCGGCACTCACGCAAACGATAATCCCTTTGCTTGCAGCCATCGAAGCCGCTTGCGACGCGCGACTCACTTTCCCGGTAATCTCTTCGTAATGGTACGACTGAGATTTGTTGTCGAATTTATAATATCCTAAGGATGAATTAATTACATCGCACCCTAAGCTGTCTGCCCATTCCAAGGCAGCCACCCAGTTGTCTTCTTCGATTTTGTTCTCGCTTCTGCTGTCCTCTGTCTTTGCCAAATAGAACATGGCTTTCGGTGCGGTGCCTATCATCTCCTTTTCTGCGTATGAAGCAATGCAGGAAAGCACTTCGGTGCCATGCGAACCCGCAATGAAAATCGAACGGCCGGGGAAAACAAAGTTCTTGGAGCCCAACAAACGGCCTTCGCTTCGCAGTGCATCAAAACAGTCGAGTTTGTTCACATTTTCGAAACCAACGTCCATCACCATCATCAACATGCCTTCCCCGTATGCGCCCAGTCGGTGCAGCCAGTGTGCGTTGTTGGCGCCGATCTGCAGCGCGCCATAACCGTAGTTGTGGTCTTGGCCGCTCGGTACTGCAGCCATGACCTCCTTCGTCTTGGCCGGCGGTGCGTAACTGCTTCTCGGATAGTCGAATCTCTCTTCGTCGCTGAGCTCCACAGTGCACTCGCACATAACCACGAAATTCAGCTTCTTAATTTGCGCCATGATGTCTTTCGTGGTAGAATAAACGGTTACACCGTTCAGCCATTTTGAACGCGTGAGAACAACCATGTTCTCGTCAATGTCCAATAACTGCTTGATATAACTTTCGTTAACGGGAAGGTCTTGCTCTGTGACTTCAATGTTGAAGCGCTGTCGTTTTTCAATGGCACGGGGAGAAAGAAACTCTTCCGGACGTTCAATGGAATATGGAGAATTGGCTTTGTCGCGGAATTGAACCCAATATTTAGCGGGATTTTGGGCAAAAAGGGTGTGCACAAGGGCACACAATAATAAAAGGGAAATGATTCTTTTCATATCTCGTTTTTTTTCACTTTATAAAAAACGCGGCAAAGTTACGATTATTTTGTCGGCTTTTTTTGACTTTTATACAATTTTTTTAAAGGAAATTCCTGTAAATTTGCAGCCGTCTTTTTAAATGAAAAAATAATGACCGAGGAAGTAAGAGAAGAATCTCAAAACAAGAAATCAAGAAGAACCGGATGGGTGGTGACAGGCGTCGTTTTTCTGCTGTTGGCCGCCGCTGCCGGTATCTACTTTTATACCAATTCTATTAAAAAAAATACGGCAGAACCTTTGCAAACCATTCCCGCCAATGCCGTTTTTGCCGTTCAAATCAACAATTACGACAATTTCGCAAAAGCAGCGAATATTTGTAAGAATTATTGCACCGATATGGTCTCGCTCGGTGCATTTGACGGAATGGCCTTCTTTTTGAAACAGTTTGACCAAGTGCGAATGAAACAAAGCAAAATGGCCTTTTCCGCCCATCAGGTCGATGGGAAACTTTGTCTGCTTTTGTCTGTTCGCTCTTCTGAAAAAGAGTTTTCTCATTTGTTGCAAGTCCTTGAAATCAATGAGAACAATTTCCATGAATATGGTCAAAATAAGATTTATGAAATTGGCACCTATCACCGCACTTTTGTCCTTTGTTATCATTACGGCCTTTTTTTCGTTTCAGAAAATGAAAGGGTTTTGACCGATGCCCTCGATTGCATCGCCACCGATAAATGTCTGGCAAAGGTCGCTCCTAAGTCACTTCGTGACATGATGGACAAAAATCCAAAACAGAACTGGTTGATAATCAACAATAAAAACTTTGTTGAAAGCCAGATGAAAAATGTAGCTCCGGAGTTTGCGGGGATTTTTTCTTCTTTGAAAAAACAGATTGATTGGTCGGCATACCAGATGACGGTGAATGCGGGGGCAATCCAGCTTTCAGGCTACAGCACCATAACGGCAGGCTCCTCTTTCCAACCGTCCGAAAACCAGTCTGCTCCAACCTCCATGGTTCCGGAAACGGACATCCCGATTAACGTTGACGACTATTTTTGCGTGAATATTTCGGATTCTCGGAAGCTGGCGGGTAAGTCTGCTGCGGCAAAATCTGCGCTGCAGGCCTTGAATCAGCGTGAAATTCACGGTTTCACACTCACCGATTCCATGGAATATCATTATTTTGCGGTCCGAGTGGCTCTTGATACGCCGTTTTTGCAGTCGCTGCTCCCAGAAGGCCACACTCTCGACTCTGTCGCCCCCGGGGGAATCTATCGGTTCGGCCGCGGTGATTTCGCCCCCGCCGTCGCTCCGTTCTGGCAGAATGCTTCCAACCAGTATTTCCTCGCCACCGACAATTGCCTTGTCTTCTCCGATTCACCTGCCTCACTGCAAAAATATCTGCAAACATTGAAAACTGGCAATTCCTTGGGAAACAGTCAGATATATATCAATCTGAAAGCTGAAGGACGATGGACCAACGGCGCCGATTTCAACTTTTTCTTCCAAAACGGCAATGCCGCCCTCGATCGTTATCTGCATCCAGAATTAGTAAGCCGTAAATCTTCTTTGCGAAATACTAAATATTTGATATTTAATTGTTTGCAGTCAAACAACGGATTGCTCCCAAATAATGTTTATATCCGATTTTAAAGAATTTGAAAAAATTAATCATTGAAAACCACTCGAATATGAAAGACCTGAAAAATTACATTGAAACCAACAAAGAACGTTTTTTAGAAGAACTTTTTAGTTTGATTCGCATTCCGTCGATCAGCTCTCAAGAGGAGCACAAAGGCGACATGGTGCGTTGCGCCGAGCGTTGGCGCGAGCTCATCCTCGCAGCCGGTGCCGACCGTTGCGAAGTAATGCCCACTGAAGGAAATCCCGTTGTTTATGGAGAGAAAATCATTTCGAAAGATGCTCCTACCGTTTTGGTATATGGCCACTATGATGTGATGCCCGTTGATCCTGTGGAACTTTGGAAATCAGAGCCTTTTGAACCGGTGATCCATGATGGCAAAATCTGGGCCCGCGGAGCCGACGACGATAAAGGTCAGTCGTTCATGCACGCCAAGGCTTTTGAATATATGGTGAAAACCAATCAGTTGCCGTGTAATGTGAAGTTCATGCTGGAAGGTGAAGAGGAAATCGGCAGCGGTAGTCTGTACGGTTTCTGCGAAAAGAACAAGGAACTTCTCAAAGCCGACATCATCCTCGTTTCCGACACTGGCATGATCGCCACCGATACTCCTTCCATCACTGTCGGTTTGCGCGGTTTGAGCTACCTCGAAGTTGAGGTGACGGGGCCGAACAAAGATTTGCACTCTGGCATTTTCGGTGGCGCCGTGGCCAACCCCATCAACATCCTTTGTCAGATGATTGCCTCTTTGCAGAATGAAAAGAACGAAATCACCATTCCGCATTTCTATGATGATGTGTTGGTGCTGTCTGACGAAGAGCGCGCGCTGATGGCCAAGGCACCTTTCTGCGAGAAAAGTTACAAGGAAGCTATTGACGTTGAGGAACTTCACGGTGAAGAAGGTTATAGCACGATTGAACGTACCGGCATCCGTCCGACGTTGGATTTGTGCGGTATTTGGGGCGGCTACACTGGCGAAGGCTCCAAAACCGTACTGCCCTCAAAGGCTTGCGCAAAGGTCTCCATGCGCTTGGTGCCTAACCAGGATTCCCAGAAGATTGCCGAACTTTTCCAGAAACATTTTGAAAGCATCGCGCCCAAGTGCGTGAAAGTCAAGGTTACTCCTTGCCACGGCGGAGAAGCATACGTTTCCCCGATTGACATGCCAGCATACAAAGCAGCTGAAAAGGCGTATGAAACCACTTTCGGTAAGCGCCCCATCCCGACTCGCAGCGGTGGCAGTATTCCGGTTATCTCCGGTTTCGAACGCATCCTCGGCACAAAAGCCATCCTTATGGGTTTCGGACTCGGTGAAGATGCCATCCATTCTCCCAATGAAAATTACAAGCTTGAACACTTCTTCAAGGGGATCGAAACCATTCCTTATTTCTATAAATTTTATGCCGATCTGATGGCTTAATTTTGGAGACGTAAAAAAGGTAGGGACTTTGTCTGCGGGCAAGTCCCTATGTTTTTTTTATATTCTTATAAAATGCTAACAATGAGAAAGATAGTTATTTTTTTACTTTTATTTTTTGTTGCAGCTTTTGGAAAAGCGCAAACGGAAGCGAACTGTTTCCGCGTTTATCTTCACGACAAGGCCGAAAGCCCTTTTAGTGTGGAGCGGCCGCAGGATTTTCTGTCGCATCGCGCCATAGAAAAACGCTCGCGTTTTGGCATCGCAGTTCTCGAAGAAGACCTACCGGTGAATCCGTCGTATCGGAGCGGAATCGTCGCCATCAGTGACAGCATTCGCATTCTTTCGGTTTCGAAATGGATGAACACGGTTACGGTTTATTGTCCGGAAGAAGCTGATTTGCAGTCGATAATGGAACTTCCGTTCGTGGATAGCATTCGCGCGGTGGGTTTTTATCAGGGCATGGTCGATCGTGTGCTACACTACCAGCATCATGAAAGTTCATTGGAGGTTGGAGTGAACGATACGCTATATGGTGTGGGAGAGCCCCAGATCGCACTCCACAACGGACAGCTGTTGCATGCTGAGGGCTATCGTGGCGAAGGAATGCTCATCGCCATGCTGGATGCGGGCTGGACGGGTTTTGACGAAAGCAGCTATTTCCAACAATTGTACGAAAATGGTCAGATTTGGGGAACTTACAATCTGGTTCCGGGCTTTGGGAATGATGTTTATTGCGGTCACAGTCACGGAACCTCTTGTGCCTCAATCATTTTGAGTTCGATTATTTCGGGATGGGACACCTTGGTGGGAACGGCACCGAAAGCGAATATGGTTTTTATCCGCACGGAAGATCCCGACTATGAGCAGCTTATTGAGGAAGATTTCTGGGTGAATGGAGCGGAATTGGCCGACAGTTTGGGGGCGGACGTGATTACTTCTTCGCTCGGCTACACCGATTTCGACGGGCAGTTTGACTACAGCTCTTGCGATGGCATAACCAGCTTGGCATCGCGTGCGGCGACCAAGGCAGCGCACAAGGGCATGGTGGTTTGCATCGCCGCGGGCAACGATGGTGCCAATGAGTGGCATAAACTGAGCCGTCCGGCGGATGCCGAGGATGTGCTGTGCGTTGGAGCTGTTAATGCCGACAGCATTTATGCTCCTTTTTCCAGTTGCGGTCCCAGCTTCGGCGGCCGTGTGAAACCCGATGTGGCTTCTTGCGGTTGGAATACATTCGTGGTGTATATTTGGAACGATGATGAGAACCAAGAATGGCACGATTACATTGTCTCCGGCAACGGAACTTCGTTTGCCACACCCGATTTGGCGGGGCTCGCTACCTGTTTGTGGCAAGCGCTTCCACAGTTGAACTCGCTGGAAGTCATGCAAATCATCCGTGAAGCAGGGCATCAGTTCGCCACTCCGGACACCTTGTTGGGGTATGGAATTCCGAATTTCTACCAAGCTTGGCTCGACCATCGCACCGATACGGTCATTTCCGTTCAGGAATCCTATCTGCCGCACTCCACGTTCCACCTGTATCCCAATCCGTGCCAAAGCACGTTGACTATCGAAAATCCAGACGGCGTACATATTAATATATGTATATATGATTTGATGGGACGAGTGATGTATGCCGATGGCGACTTCAGTGGGGAAGGGGAACGAGTTTTGAATACTGGAAATTGGCCGTCGGGTGTTTATTTTGCACGCATACAGCGTAGGACGGGAAATGCGGAAATTTTGAAATTTGTGCGAGAATAAAGCGTTATTCAACGGTGAAATCTGCCAGATTTAGGTCGGAATTTCTCGGATTGTGCAGACATACATGTTGTAAAATATTGAATATCAATAATTAAAAAATATTTTGATTTTTTTTTCAAAAAGTGAGTAAACAAATCAAAATTCATGTATTTTTGCATGCTCAAAAAGGGAACGGAAATCCGGAGGCCCTCAAGAGCAAAAAGCTGTTGTAGCTCAGTGGTAGAGCACTTCCTTGGTAAGGAAGAG
>JAKSME010000018.1 GCA_024400785.1 Bacteroidales bacterium | reverse complement strand
CCCGGTAAGATTGATTTCCTTGATGCCGAGGTGCGTGATGCGGTCAAATTGAGCCAATACGTTTTCGACAGTGTCGCTGCGGCTGTCACCGCGGGCTTTCCATACGGTGCAGTACGTACAATGGTAATCGCAGCCGTCTTGAATTTTCAGAAACGAACGCGTTCTGTCGTTGGAGGAAAAAGTGGAATAAAAGAGTGGCTTTTCGGGAAGGGGAAGGCCTTGCAGAAAAGGCAGTACGCTCATCTTGTCTTCGTTGCCGAAAGTGGCAACCACACCGGGCCATTGCATGATTTCTTCGGGGCGGAGTGCCGCGTAACAACCGAGTACAACAATTTGTGCTTCAGGAGTTTCGCGGTGAAGTTGCGCCGCCAGATTGCGAGCTTTCTTCTCAGCAACCGCCGTTACTGCGCAACTGTTGATGATATAATAGTCGGGATGCTCCGCAGACAAAAAACCGGCCTCGTGCAGTTTTCGTGCAATTTCGGAGGACTCACTGAAATTCAGTTTGCAACCCAAAGTGTGTATGGAAAATGTCTTGTTCATTGCGCGGCAAAATTACGGCATTTTTCGCAAATGGAGAATCATCTTTTCTCTTGAACGATGCTGATGGCAGTGCGCAGCCCGTCGATGGCGGCGGAAGTGATTCCTCCAGCATAACCAGCGCCTTCGCCGACGGGATAAATACCTGCTATGTTGCTTTGCCTCATCTCGTTGCGTAATATTCTCACCGGCGACGACGACCGAGTCTCAATGCCGGTGAGTACGGCATCAGGCTCATTGAAACCGTGAAGGCGCTTCTCAAACTCCGGTATCGCTCGTCGCAACGCCTTCACTACAAAGTCGGGCAGACAACGGTTGAAGTCGCAATAAATCACACCGTGAGGGTAAGAGGGCTTCACGCTGCGATGCTGTGTGGCGATTTTTCCCTGCAAAAACTCCTTCATCAGGTTGGCGGGTGCTCGGTAGTCGCGCGCAACTTCAAAGGCCTTGCGCTCGTATTTCTCCTGGTAAGTCAGTCCATCGAGTGGGCTATCTTTATAAAAATCAGCGGGTTCCACGCTAACCAGCAGGGCACTGTTGGCATTTGCTTTGTCGCGGTTCTTCTCGCTCATGCCGTTGGTGACAATGGCTTCCGGCTCGCTCGTGGAAGCCATCACTGTGCCACCGGGACACATGCAGAAGGTGTAAACACCCCGCTCTTTCAAATGAACCGCCCCTTTGTAGGATGCGGCCGGCAGGTATTTGGCAAAACGACCGTATTGCATCGCATTTACGCGACTTTGTAAGTGCTCCACCCGTACGCCCATCGAAAAGCTCTTGGCCTCCATCTGCAAACCTTTGTCGTACAAATGGCGGATGGTGTCGCGGGCAGAATGACCTAAACATAACAAAAGATGCTTTGTATCAAATGTTTGTGCATCGTTACAAACCACTGTCAACCTTCCGTCTTCGTGAAGTCGGTAGTCGGTGAAACAGGTGTTGAAGTGAAATTCACCGCCTAAAGTAATGATTTCTTCGCGAATGTTTCGAACCACCTTTTCCAAGTAGTCGGTACCGACGTGCGGATTGGCAGCATAAGTGACATCCTCTGTGGCGCCATGCTTGAAAAATTCTTCCAAAACAAATCCAATGTACTCATTATGTAGGTTGGTTGTGAGTTTTCCATCTGAAAAAGTCCCCGCACCTCCTTCCCCGAATTGTACGTTGGAATTTGGATTTAATTCTTTGTTTTTCAGGAAGTTGTCAACTTCTTGCTTGCGTTGCTCTATACGACTTCCGCGCTCAATGACGACGGGTTTCGCTCCACATCGCGCCAGATATAATGCGGCAAACATGCCGGCTGGGCCAAAACCTACCACGACGGGACGAAGTTCGTTCCCCCAAGGAAGATATTCCATCGGCTGCGGTGCCTCATATATTTTAACGTCAGGATGTTGCAAGAGTTTCTCAGTTGCTTCTTTCAGCGTGAGGCGTACGCGATAGTCGTAAACAACGTCTGTTTTTTTGCGGGCATCCACCGAAGCACGAAGAATTTTGAAGTCGGTAACAAGGTTCCCATCAATGTGAAATTTGTTCAGCACCCAAGTTTTCAACTGGCTTTGCGGCGTGGTGACGGAAAAACGTATATTTGAAATTTGTATGGTTGGCATAGGTGTTAGATTTGTGTGGCCAGATAGGCGCTGGCAAAGGCAAAAAAGAGGTTATAACCGCCGCAAACTCCGTCAATGTCAACCATTTCGCCAATGGCTTGCAGTCCCGGGAACCGCTTGAGGTGGAAGTTGTTGTCCAGCTCGTCGATACAGATGCCACCGCTGCAAACCTGCGCAAACTCGATGCCATAGGTGTCTTTGATTTCCCAACTGAGATTTCTCGGGTCGAAGGGCTTTTTTTCGTGCCATTTGCACAATTTGGGATGTAAAATCCCAGAAAGTGAGCCGAATTTTTCCAACTGTTTTTTGATATCGGTCACTGTGTCATCGGGAAGCAGGTTGAGTGAGAGTTGACAGTTTTTTTTGTTGCTAAGTCTGTTGTAATATGCTGAGCAATTGAGGATTACGATACCGGAAATGCCATCTTCCTTAAAAATGACTTCTCCTTTTTCTTTGAAAATAAGATGATTTTCTTGAAGTAATGACACTTCGGCGCGGACGCGGCATCCGAAGAGAAAAGATGGATAATGGTGGAGGGTGAAACCGGTGAGTGAGGGCGTTAATTTCTTTCTATTTAATTGTAAATCTGAAAGATAGTTGTTGTATCCGGCTTGGTTTTTCGGAATCATTCCGGCGGGGGAGCCAGAGGCGAGGATGACACGGTCGAAGAGTTTTTTTTCGTTGTTGATTTTCCACTTGCCGTGGTCGGGCGTGAGAGAGAGCACCGGCGTGTCGCAAGCGATGCTGACATTGTCGCCGAGCTGTTCCAGTAGCACGTTGACCACGGTGGCGGCGAAGAGTGTGGCCGGATAAACGCGGCCTTCCTCGTCGGCCGTTAGAAGCAGTCCCATCTTCGCAAATTCATCGCGAAGGGTGGCGTAGCTGGCGCGTTTCAACACCGAATCCATGAACTCAGCATTGTTGTAGTGTGAAGGTAAAATACTGGTGTTTAGAATGTTGGCCCGTCCGCCTCCGGAAGCTCTGAGCTTTGTTCCGACTTTTGAGCTTTTTTCAAAAATAGTAATCTGCTGCCCTTTTTGCGCTGAAAGTCGCTTGGCAGCAAATAGTCCGGCGGCCCCCGCTCCGATGATGGCTGTGTGTGTCATTATTTGCCAATAAGTTTGTAAAAATCGGTTTCAGAGATGATGGGAACGCCCAGAGATTCAGCTTTTTTCCGTTTCTCAGGCCCCATTTTTTCACCCGCAAGCACGTAGCTGGTGTTCTTTGAGATGGAGGAAACGTTTTTCCCGCCGTATTGTTCGATCATTTTCTTGATGTCGTCACGGGAAATGCTGAAAACACCGCTGACAACGATGCTTTTTCCTTCCAAAATGTTGGCGATGGGGGTGGCCTCTTCTTCTGTCAATTCGAAATGGAGGCCCGCATTGCGGAGACGGATGACGATTTCAAGATTTTCTGGATTGTTGAAAAAGTCGATGATGCTGTCGGCAACGCGGTCGCCAACATCATTCACTTCCAGCAGTTCATCTTTGGTGGCAGAAGAAAGACGGTCGATGTTTTTGAAGTGGCGGGCAAGTTTCTTGGCTGTGGTTTCGCCGACATACCGGATGCCGATGGCGAAGAGCACGCGCTCAAACGGAACGGTGCGCGAGTTGTTGATTCCCGCCAAAATATTTTCAACGGTTTTTTCTCTGAAACTCACAATCCTTTCGGCCTTACCATCTTCTGCCGGGAATTTTTTTTCTATTCCAAGTAATTGATTATAAGTTAAATCGTAAAAGTCAGCTACGGTTTTAACCAGTTTTCTTTCAAAAAGAATCTCAATTTTACCTTCACCCAAAGAGTCGAGGTTCATGGCTTTTCTTCCGATAAAATGTTCCAAACGGCCCTTGATTTGCGGAGCGCAATGGAGTTCATTCGGGCAGAATGTTCCGGCTTCGTCCTCGTTTTTCACTAAGGTCGCGCCGCATTCGGGGCAGACGGTGATGAATGGAACGGGGCGTGCGTTGGGCAACCGTTTGTCGATGTCGACGCCGACGATTTTGGGAATGATTTCGCCGCCCTTTTCCACAAACAAGTGGTCGCCTTCTCGGATGTCGAGGGCAGCCATCACCTCCGCATTATGGAGTGTGGCGCGCTTGACGATGGTACCGGCCAG
Source organism: Bacteroidales bacterium (assembly GCA_024400785.1). Classification (GTDB taxonomy): domain Bacteria; phylum Bacteroidota; class Bacteroidia; order Bacteroidales; family WCHB1-69; genus UBA1756. Next base: position 21,384 of record JAKSME010000018.1, on the reverse strand, counting down.
CGGCACCGGCGACAAATTGGCCACAGGGGTAACGATGCCGGTACGGCCGACTTGGAAGTCGATGCTGAGCAGCGGTGTAGACTGCTTTTCCGCTTTGAACTTGTAGGCGATGGCCCAACGCGGATTTTTAGCCGTCATGCCCAGTTGTTGCTGCAATGCGAAATCGTTGACTTTGACGACGATGCCATCGATGGGGAAGTCGAGGGTCTTACGCTCGGTGTCCCAAAAATGCACGAAGTCAATAACTTGAGAGATGCCTTGTGCTTTTTGCAGCACGTCAGGCACGCGGAATCCCCAGCTTTTCAGTTTCATCAAGCAGTCGTAGTGGGTAGGGAAGGGGAGGTTTTCGCCCATGAGGTAATAGAGGCGGAAGTCGAGGCCGCGGCGGGCGACTTCCGCGCTTTCTTGCAGTTTGAGAGTTCCGGAGGCGGCGTTGCGGGGATTGGCGAAGGGCGGCTCCCCGATGTCCTCGCGCTCGTGGTTGAGTGCTTCAAATCGAGCGAACGGCATCAAAATTTCACCACGCACTTCGAAAAAGTCGGGGTAGTCATCGCCTTGCAGCCGGAGGGGAACCGAAGGGATGGTGCGTACGTTGGCGGTGACGTCATCCCCCTGGGCACCGTCGCCGCGGGTGACGGCACGCTTCATTACTCCATTTTCATATTGTATGCTGATGGCCAAACCATCGTATTTTAACTCACAAGCATACTCAATATCTTGATTTACAATTGTTTTGATTCTGTTTTCAAAGTCCACCAACTCCTCTTCCGAATAAGTGTTGCCCAAAGAAAGCATGGGGTAAACGTGCTTGACGGTTTCAAATTTCTTGGTGACGGTGCCACCGACACGCTGCGTTGGACTGTCGGGTTGCATAAATTCGGGGTGTTGCTTTTCCAAATCTTGGAGCTTGTGCAGCAGTTGGTCGAATTCATAGTCGCTGATGACCGGTGCATCCAACATATAATAATTATAGTTGTGGCGGTTGAGGTCAGCGGTGAGTTGGATGATTTCTTGTTCGATAGGGTTCATGGTTTGATTTTTGTGGGCAAAATGATTTTTTTTTGAAAATTTTAGTTGATGGATACCACGGTTAAAATGTTTCCAACGACCTGGAATTTCACTTCCAACTGATTGTAAATGAATCCGTAGACACGCTGGGAATCATTGTGGTAAGCGGGGCGGGGGTCTTGGGAGAGAACCTCTTGTAGACTGGTGAGGTCAGCGGCGGGGATTTTTTTTGCGATGTCGTCGGGGATGACGACTTCGACGCCGTATTTGTCGTGCATGGCGACGAAACCGTCGTTGGCTTCGGGGTGGCAGTCGGTGGTGGTGAGGTAAGGTTTGATGTCGTAGATGGGGGTTCCATCCATCAGGTCGGCGCCGAGGATGTGGAGGATGGGGTGTCCGTGGCTGTCGATTTCGACGCGTTCAAGTTTTACGGAAGATAGGCCTAAAAAGTTGGGGCGGAAGGGGGAGCGTGTGGCGAAGACGCCGAGGCGGGTGTTGCCGCCGAGGCGGGGCGGCCGCACGGTGGGCGACCATGAGTTGCGGACGGCTTCTGAAAATTCCCACACCAGCCAGATGTGGGAGAAGGATTCTAAACCGCGAACCGCCTCAGCCACAGCGTATTCTTCTTCAAAAATGATGGTGGCTCGGGTGGAAGGAGCGAGGCCGCTCTGCCGTGGCACCCCGAATTTGGAGGCGAATGCGCTGTGAATGTGGGCGATGGGAAAAATTTCCATGATGTTATTCTGAAGCCTTTTCTTTCAAAGAGGTGAAACCTTCGCCTAAAACTTCAGAGGCTTCAACGATGGAAAGGAAGGCCTTGGGGTCGATTTCGTGTACCTGGTGAATCAGCTGCGGCAGCTGTTTGCGGGTGACGTTGGTGTAGATGATGTTCTTTTCTTCGTTGTGATACATGCCGACACCTTTGAGGTAGGTGCCGCCGCGTTGCAGGTCATTCAGAATGAAATCCTTGATGGGTTCTGGATTCTTGGAGATGATGAGCACCGCCTTGCCGGAGCGACCGCCGGCAATTACCATGTCGACGACAACACCTTCGATGTAGATAACCAGCCAAGAATAGAGCGGAATGGTCCAATCGAAATCGGGAATGACGAGGGTGAGGAGAACGACGGTGGAATCAACAATGATGATGAGTTTTCCAACAGGGATGTGTTTGAAGTATTTCGACAGGATCATGGCGATGATGTCGGTACCGCCGGAGGTGGAACGGCTTTTGAAGATGAGGCCGAGGCCGAGGCCGATGATGACGCCACCGACGAGGGTGAGGATGAATTGCGCAGACGGGTCGGGAACGAGGGGAACACCACTGGAGTAGATGACTTCCCACAGAGTGATAAAACCGGAGAGGCCGAAGACGCCCACTACGGTTTTCGCCCCGAATTTCGGTCCGAGCCACAAGGTCCCGATGAGTAACAGCGGTAAGTCTAAACACAAACCTGACAAACCGATGGGGAAGTTGAAAACGTGGTGTAGGACGATGGCGATACCGTAAACACCGCCGGGGGCCAACTTCAATGGGTCGATGAATACTACGTAGCCGATGGCCATGACGAAGGTGCCGAGAAGGATGAACATGTAATCCTTGGCCAAAGTTTTGGCATCTTCCTTTGTGACTTTTTTAGCTGAGAATTTTTCTTTGAAATTTGCCATAGTTGTAAAGGGAATAAAAAAGAGGCATTGATGCAACGCCTCTTTTCCATATTATGTAAAAGAAAGATTATTTAACGATGTCTTGGAATTGACTGTTTTTTCTGAATTTCTTGAACTCAGCATCTTTCTTCGCTTTAGCTTTGTAAGAAGCATCCAATTTCACGCATTCGGTAAGGTAGCTGTAAACTTTGGCTTCATCTTTCATTCTGGCAGCGAGTACGGCGCGGAGGTAGAAAGTCTTGGCATCTTTTTGAGCCACGCAGTCAAGTGTTTTTTGAGCGTTGGCATAGTCTTTGTTCAACATTTGAACGAGAGCGGTGTTGTAGTCGCAATTTTTGTTGTTCATGGCTTTGAGAGCTGCGTCGTAATTGCCAGACTTAATCTGGTTCAATGCCAGGTTGTAGTCTTCGCGAATGGGGTTGACGGAAGCTTTTTCTGCAGCGGCGAAATCTTGCATGGCAGCGTCTTTGTTACCCTGGAGGTATTCACTGATGGCTTTGTTGTTGAGGATGATGCCGTTGCTCGGAGAAAGGGCGGCAGCTTTTTCGAGGTTCTTCACACCGTTTTCGAGGGAGGCGCTGTTGCCGTTCTGGATGTAGTCGTTGATTTGGAGAATTGCAAGGTTGTTATAGGGGCGCCAGTCGTTTTGATCTTTTGCCAAAATAGCATTATAGTAGCCGGCTTTGGTTTCAAGGTCTTGTTCCATGGCGGCGGCATACATTTTTTCGTTCAGGGAAAGGGTGTCGGGGTTAACCTTCATCATTTCGCAAATCTGCTGTTCGTTGAAGTCGTTTTTGTTGCAAACCATAGAAACTTCCACGCGACGGAGGGGAGGAAGAATGATGTTGGAGATTTCGTTGTAAATGTCGGTCATTTCACGAATCTTCTGTTCGCGCATTTCAAGGTTGGGCTGAGAACGAACCACGTTGAGAATTTGGTTCTTTTCAGCGATGGAAGAAGCTTGGAGGTCTCTTTCAAAACCGCTCCAGTCTTCACCGGGAGATTTTACTTCATATACGATTTCCGGCTTCGGAAGATCTTTGTATTTAATCTTGTTGTCTTTTGCGTATTGACGGAGATATTTGTCAAATTCTTTTTCGAACCAACCTTTACCCTGTTCGGCACGTTTGTCTGACAAACCTTGGTTGAGTGATTCTTCACCTTCGGGTGAAGCCCAGCCTGTGATGACAACTTTGTCGATTTTGCGGCCTTCCTTCATGAAAGCGCCAAATTCCTTGACAGCCTTTTTGGCTTCTTCAGACTTGTTGAGTTTGAGGTTGTTGTTCAAAGCAGAGCTGTTTACTTCGAAATAAAGGGTTGCAGTGCTGGTAACGAATTCGGGAGCATAGTTGTGTTCGGCATAGATGAGGGTGGTGCCATTGCCGGCTTTGTCTCCCAATTCGGGGTTGATGTCAGCCAGAGCGGCGGAGTTGCCGATGCCTTCGCAAAGGAGAATGGGATTGAAGGTGTGGTTCTTCTTTTTCAAATTAGCGGTAGAAACGGCAACGAGGTTGGCGTCTTCATAGCCATCCTTGAACTCGAAACTACCGGTAGTGCTGAATGCACCGCCTTTTTTATAGGAAATCTTGGTTCCACTGGCTTTAGCTTTTTCGCCTTGAAGTTCAATGGGAGCCAGAGCGATTTGCTGACCTTGATATTCGATGGTGGGAACCACGGTCATGGTTGATTTTTTCTTCATGTACTTGGGCGGAATCGTTCCTTTGACTTGGTATGCTACCTGGCCACCTTTGTTTTCAAGGTCTTGGTCATCAAGTCTGATGGTGACTTCGGGATAGCGGGCGACCATTTTCTTTAAGCCGCAGCCCATTAACATTGTTGTTGCAATGCATGCTAACAAGATGATTCTCAAATGTTTCATAACAATTTTTTTATTTATGTTTTTGTAATTCTTTCTTTTAAAATTAGGGTGCAAAATTACAATATTTATTTTGATTTTTGAAAACTTATTTTTCTTAAATGTGAACCTTTATTTTTTTATGATTTATTTACAAAATTTGGTGAAACAAAATGAGGGTGAAATGCGTTTAAGAGAGGTTAATTTTATAGTTTATGGATGTACGAAAAATATTTTTTGCTTTGTTGTCGCTGATGGTTCTGCTGAGTGGATGCAGCAAGCAAAATAAGAAGCGCAGTGTGCAGCCCGTAACCGTTGAAGTTCAAGTAATTGGCATTAATGGCGAGGTGGGTTCTCAGAATTATGTGGGTTTGGTGGAAGCGGCTTCGACCACGTCACTTAGTTTCTCCGTTGCGGGGAATGTTACAAAGGTTTATGTCCGTGAAGGCCAGCGCGTTGCGGAGGGAGCCCTTCTCGCGGAAATCAACGACGCCTCTTTTCAGCAAAGTTATTCTGCCGCCCAAGCCTCTCTCCGTCAGGCGCAGGACGGCTACGACCGCCTGAAACTATTGCATGACAAGGGAAGCATTTCCGAAGTGCAATGGGTGGAGATGGAGACCAAACTGGCACAGGCACGCTCTATGGAAGCTATCGCCAAGCGCAATCTGGAAAGTTGTCGCCTTACGGCGCCCTTCTCCGGTGTTGTCGGTAAAGTGGAGGTTGAGGAGGGTATGAATGTAATGCCGGGCACTTCCGCGCTCTCGCTCCTGCAAACCCACGGAATGCAGGTCAATGTTCCCATTCCCGAAAATGTCATTTCTGATGTCCGGGTAGGACAGCCGGTGTGCATTACAGTTTCCGCACTCAACAATCGTACTTTCCAGGGAAAGGTCGGGGCCAAGGGTGTGGTTGCCAACCCGCTGTCGCACAACTATGAAGTCACGGTTCCGCTCTCCAATTCCGATGGCGCGCTGATGCCTGGCATGGTTTGCAGTGTCTGGCTCGCCTCGGGCGATACTTCCCAACTGATGGTTTTGCCCAACCGCGTTGTGAAGAAGAGTTACGGCGGCGACAGTTTTGTGTGGGTGGCCCATAACGGCAAAGCGGAAAAACGTGTTGTCACCACCGGCGGGCTCGCCCAGCGCGGCGTCATCATCGCTTCGGGCCTGCAACTCGGCGACTCGGTCATCGTTAACGGCGAACATAAAGTAAGTACCGGTTCATCCATCAAAGTGAAGTAGCCATGGCAAAGTCGGTAGTTAGAAACGCGGTTGAGTTTTCTGTCAAACATAAGTCCATCATTATTCTGATTGTGCTTTTTATGGCACTGTTCGGCGTGTATGCCTTGGTCAAAATGCCGAAACAGGAATTTCCGCAGTTTTCTATCCGACAGGGCCTTGTGGTTGGTGTGTACCCCGGCGCCTCATCCGACCAAGTGGAAAAGCAGCTTACACAACCGTTGGAAAAGTTTCTTTTCAGTTATAAAGAAATCGACAGAAAAATGACCTACTCCGTCACCTCAGACGGAATGGTGGTGATGTATGTTTCTTTGAATCCCGACATTGTGAAATCCGACGATGAGTTCTGGTCGAAATTCCGTCAGGATGTCAATGGCTTCAAGAGCTCGCTTCCCAGTGGCGTGGCAGGGATTTTTACCAGCAATGATTTCGGACAGACCTCCGCATTGTTGATTTCCATCGAGTCAAAAGACAAAACCTACCGCGAGTTGGAAGGCTATCTTTCTGAACTGGAAGACCGCTTGCGAACCATTGCCTCGGTTTCTAATCTGCGCCGTTATGGTCTCCAAAATGAACAGATTACGGTCTATATTGACAAACAGAAATTGGTAAAATACGGCATTGATGCGAGTATGCTCACGGGAACGCTTTTCGCTCAAAATTTCACTACGGTCAGTGGCAGTTACGAAGATGCCGAGCATTTGGCGCCGTTTCATGTGTCGGAGACTTATGCTTCCGAAAACGATGTTGCGGAACAAATTGTCTACGTTGATCCTACGGGCAGTGTGATTCGATTGAAAGACATCGCCCGTATTGAGCGCGAGTACCCACGGCCGACGAGTTACATCAAAAATGGAGATAAAAAGTGTGTGATGCTTTCCATCGAAATGTTGGAAGGCAACAACATTGTGGAATATGGCAAGGAGGTGAAGGCTGCATTGGACGAATTTGAACAGGAACTGCCACCGGAAGTCTCTGTCTTTCGTGTCGCCGACCAAGCGGAGGTGGTTTCGCACTCCGTCAACATGTTCTTGCGTGAAATGCTTATCGCCATCATTACGGTTATTTTGGTCATCTTGCTGATGCAGCCTCTACGCGTGGCCGGCATCTCCGCGATGACTATCCCGATTACCATGTTTATTTCTCTCGGAATCTTGTATCTTCTCGGTTTCGAGATTAATACGGTTACTTTGGCTGCCTTGCTGGTCGTTCTCGGCATCATCGTCGACGACTCAGTGGTGGTCATTGACAATTATGTGGAGAAGTTGGACCATGGGGTGCCGCGCTTGGAAGCGACACTTTCCAGCGGAACCGAGCTCTTCAAGTCGGTGCTGTCGGCCACCTTGGCTATCACCATCACCTTTTACCCCCTGCTCTTCACCTGTACCGGCGTTTTCGGCGAATTTCTTGCCAGTTTCCCTGGCACCATCACCATTACACTTTTCACCTCTTTGTTGATTGCTTTGCTGTTTATCCCCTTCGTACAATTCGACTTTATCAAAAAAGGTTTCCACAGTGCTGGAACAAAGCACAAATTCAGCGTTCCCGACAAAATTCAAACGCTGTTTGATAAAATCATCCATTTAGCTTTCGGTTATCCAAAAGTCACACTGCTCACTGCCGTGATGGCGGTGGTTGCAGGCTGCATCGTTTTTATCCATCTCCCACAAAAAATGATGCCCTTTACCGAGAGAAACCAGTTCGTGGTAGAAATTTATCTGCCCAACAGCTCCCCGCTCGACCGCACGGAACGCGTGTGCGACTCCGTGGCCAATATGTTGAGGAAAGATTCCAGGATTCAGAATGTTACATCCTTTATTGGCTGTTCGGCACCGCGTTTCCACATGTGCTATGCACCGAAATTTCCCTCCAAACATTACGCCCAACTCATCGTTACCACCTCTTCGGAACACATGACCAACAAATTGATGGATGAGTACGAGGACAAGTCTGTCAACATCTTCCCGGATGCGTACGTCCGTTTCAAACAGCTCGACTATGTGGTGACGGCATTTCCCATTGAAGTCGATATACAGGGTGAAAATCGTGCGCATGTGGAATATGTGCAACAACAGTTGGAAAAGCAATTGCGTCAGCGCCCCGATTTGTTGATGGTGACTTCCACCACCGATGAAATGACCACAGGCATCAATATTGATGTCAACAATTTGGAAGCCAACCGGTTGGGCGTGAGCAAGCCGACCATTATGACCAATCTCGCTTTCGATTATGGCGATGGAATCCCCATTACGACCTTGTGGGAGGAAGATTATCCGCTGAAGGTGATTCTGAAATCCGACAAAGATTCTATCGGCACTTTTGAGAACATTTATGACGAATACATTTCCTCGCTGAGTGGGAGCTCGGTGCCGTTGCGCCAGATTGCGACAGCTCGTGAGGACTATTCCACCGGGCAGATTTATCACAAAAACGGAAGCTATACCGTAACTGTTCAGGCCGATGTGAAACGAAATGTCAACACCACCAGTGTTACGCGTAGCATCGACAAGAGTTTGGCAGAGTTGGACATTCCCGACGATGTTACCATTAACTGGGGCGGCAGCAGAATGCAGGATGATGTTCTTATGCCTCAGATTTTTAAAGGCTTGTCATTTTCTGTACTGATTATTTTTGTGATTTTGGTTTTCCATTTTCGCAGCATCAAGCTGGCGATTTTGATTTTGGGGGCGACCACGCTTTCCATTTTCGGTGCCGCGCTGGGCATCCAGGTGATGGGCATGGAGTACACGCTGACTTCGGTGTTGGGGTTGGTGGCGCTGATGGGCATCATTGTGCGAAACGGCATCATCATGTGCGACTACGCGGAGGTGCTGCGCACGAAGGGCGGTTTGTCGGCGCACGATGCGGCATTGGAGGCAGGCAAGCGACGCATGCGTCCCATCTTCCTTACGAGTGCCGCCGCTTCCATGGGCGTTGTCCCGATGATTATCAGCGGTAGCGCGTTATGGTCTCCGATGGGGGTTGTCATCTGTTTCGGCACATGGATTTCGATGGCGTTTGTCGTTACCGTGCTGCCCGTGCTGTATTGGATGGCATTCCGCAAGTCGGAGGCGAGCGGGGGGAAATTGGTATAGCCGGGGCCGTCGCTCACATTCCTCCCTTCCTCACTGTGAGTCCGTCCCTCCACAACGTCACCATTCACCCATTCCTCGTTTCCACGTTTCACCGGTTTCACGTTTAACCGATTTCACGTTTAACCGATTTCACGTTTAACCGTTTCCACGTTTAACCGTTTCCACGTTTAACCGTTTCCACGTTTAACCGATTTCACGTTTAACCGATTTCACGTTTAACCGATTTCACGTTTAACCGATTTTTTTTGTAATTTTGCCGCCGAATTTTATAGAAAAAAATGAACGATTTACTTGACAAATTAGAGGAAATTTACAAACGTTGGTTGCAAATTGGCGAAGATATTACGCAACCCGATGTGATGTCGGACATGAAGCGTTATGTCAAATTAAGCAAAGACTACAAGGATTTGCAGTTGGTGGTGGATGCTTATAAGAAGTACAAGAACATCATTGGAAACATCGCGAATGCGAAGGAAGTGCTTCAGAATGAAAAGGATGAGGAATTTCGTGCGATGGCAAAGGATGAGCTTGACCAGTTGTCGGAGGAAAAAGAGAGCACAGAGGAAGCCATCCGTTTGTTGTTGCTGCCCAAGGATCCTCAGGATGGGAAGAATGCGCAGGTGGAAATCCGTGCGGGTACGGGTGGCGACGAAGCCAGCATTTTTGCCGGTGATTTGTATCGTATGTACCAGCATTTTTGTGACAAAAAAGGGTGGAAGATTGATGTGGTTTCCATGACAGAAGGCACTGTCGGCGGGTACAAGGAAATTGTGTTCACCGTGATTGGCGACGGTGCTTACGGTTTGATGAAATACGAGTCGGGTGTACACCGCGTTCAGCGCGTGCCGCAAACTGAGGCGCAGGGGCGTGTTCACACCTCCGCCGCTTCTGTGGTAGTGCTTCCCGAAGCCGACGAATTTGATGTGGAATTGAAAATGAGTGATATCCGTAAGGACACTTATTGCGCGTCTGGCCCTGGCGGGCAGTGCGTAAACACCACCTATTCCGCTGTTCGCCTCACTCACATTCCCAGCGGTATCGTGGTCGCCATTCAGGATGAAAAGAACCAAATCCGCAACTTGGAGAAGGCCATGAGCGTTTTGCGTACCCGCTTGTTCGAACGCGAGTACCAAAAATACCTCGATGAAATCTCTTCCAAACGTAAAACCATGGTCTCTACCGGCGACCGTTCTGCGAAAATTCGCACCTATAATTATCCACAAAACCGCGTCACCGACCACAGAATCAACCTTACCATGTACAATTTGATCGGTTTTGTGAACGGCGACATCGAAGAAACTATTGAGGCTTTACAGGTGGCAGAGAATGCAGAACGCTTGAAAGCAGAGGTTTGATAAGTTGTTAGTAAAATTTTATTTCAGGGATATGCAACATATTAAAAAAAGTTGTATTTTTGCACCCTCAAAATTAGAAGTAAAAAAGTAAATATAAAGAGAGATGAAACAGCAATTAGTTCAGTACGTTGAGGATAATTTCGTAGCGAAAAATGAATATCCGAAATTCAAGGCTGGTGACACCATCACCGTCGCTTATAAGATTATTGAAGGTTCAAAGGAACGTATCCAGCACTTCCAAGGTGTGGTTCTGCAAATCGCAGGCACGGGTGCTACCAAGAATTTCACCATCCGTAAAATTTCCGGTGGTATTGGTGTAGAAAGAATTTTCCCCTTCACATCCCCGCGTATTACTGAAATCGTTGTGAACAAACGCGGTGTTGTCCGCCGTTCAAGAATCTTCTACCTTCGTGGTCTCACTGGTAAGAAGGCTCGTATCAAAGAAAAAAGAGGTTAATAGATATTCGATTTTCCTTATAAACAAAAAAACGCTTGAAAGAGCGTTTTTTTTATATCTTTAAGTTATGGCATTACTTCATTCCTTTGAAACTTCCGGCAATTGGTTGTTCAAGCATCGCGGCATTGTTCCCGTATTGGTTTTTTTGGTCTGTCTGCCTCTTCTGGCTTTCACCCACCCGGTGTGGACTTTCCTCGATCTGTCGAACCGCGTGATAATTCTGCTCACCATTCTCGCAGTGCTCGTCTCTTTGACCGGAATGGCGGTGCGTGCGTACACCATCGGCACCACCCCCCACGGCACTTCGGGCCGAAATACCGAAAAACAGGTGGCCGAACAACTCAATACCAAAGGCATATACTCCATTGTTCGCCACCCGCTCTATCTTGGAAACTACCTTATGTGGCTCGGACTCCTGATTTTCATCATGGATGTGCCCTTCTTGGTGACCGTTTCGTTAATCTATTGGCTTTATTATGAGCGCATTATGTATGCCGAAGAGCGCTTCTTGGAACGCAAATTCGGTCAGCCATACTTGGATTGGACGATGGCAGTTCCCGCTTTCATTCCCAAATTCCGTCAGTTTGAAAAGGGCGATGTTCCTTTTCACTTTCGTTCGGTACTGCGCCGCGAGTACCCCGGCCTGATGGCTATCACGCTCTGTTTCACGTTGGTGGATTATCTGCGTGTGATAAAAATATATGACATGTTCGGTTTCCCATTTGGTGGAAGCGACTGGGTCCGCCCCTCTGGCATCATCTGCCTCGTTGTCGCCATCATCGTCATCACCCTCCGCACGTTGAAACACCACAGCCAATTGTTGGCGCCGGAAACGAACCGCGATTAGTCACTTTTTTGCTCGTTTTTTATCAGGAATACTTTATGAAAAGAATCTCATTACTTGTTGCCTTTTGTTTGACGATTTCTTCCATTTTTGCCCAGGAACCCAGCAGTTATTACCAAAATGCACAAGGTAAAAAAGGCAAGGAATTGCAACAAGCTCTTTGTCAAATCATCACTAATAATCATTTTGTATTGGATTTTGGCCGCACCGATGCTACCCGTCTCATGGACCTTACCCCCGACGGGTCTATTTATGACTATCCTTGTTGCCAAATTTTGCCCGAAACCACCGGAACCGGAACCACGGAGCAGTGCAAAAAATACAGTTTTGAGCACATTTTCTGTCAAACTTGGTTCAATCCCGACAGCACTTACAACTGTTTGGACAACAATCCTTTCCCGATCTGTTCCGACTTGCATCACGTTTTTCCCACCGACCATTATGTGAATTCATCCTATCACAACAATGCACCTTACGGTGAAGTGGCTCGTCCGCGAAAAATTTCGCAAAACGGAACCCGCTGGGGCTATGCCAACTATGAGAATTGCGCTCCTGAAATCGAAGGGCGTGTGGTGTTCGAACCGGCCGATGAGTTCAAGGGCGATGTGGCTCGCGCGCTGCTGTATGTTTCTATTCGCTATATGATGACGGATGCCACATTCGGTACTTCGGAGATGACGGTAAAATCACAGTTCAAACCGTGGGCACTCGCCATGTTGAAACGTTGGGCCGCCATGGACCCCGTCAGCCAAAAGGAAATTGACCGCAACAACCTCATTTTTTCCCACTCACAATTTAACCGCAACCCTTTGATCGACCATCCGGAACTCATTGATTTAATTTGGGGTAGTGATTCCTTATACAACACTTTCGGTGCCACCGGCTCGCAGGATGCCCAGCGCCCAACGGTCACCAATGTCACTTTTTCCGATTATCAGGTGGTGGTTACTTTTTCGAAAGATATGAATCCGACATCGGCAGAGAATGTTGCCAACTATGCCATTTCCCGTGGTGCGGTAATATCTTCTGCTGTCTATAATGCTGGTACAAAACAGGTTACACTTAATCTTTCCCACGCACTCACTCGTAACATGCGGTATGCGGTCTACATCGACAATGTTACCGACGGCGACGGATTTTACGTAAAACCCGCCCTGCGCCAGTTCGTTCACGGCAACTATCACTCCAACTATAGCTTCTGCCAGCTTCCCCGTACCGTTCTCGCACTTTGGTCTTTCGACAACTTCGAAGCTGCCGCCCCGCTCGTTGTTCCGGCAAATACCGACGAGGGCTTTTCTAACATTTACACCAACAGTTTCATTTACGCCGATGGCTCTCACGGCTCTTCCGCTTTTACCGACAGCCAGCTCGGCAATAACACCGGAGACCTCGCTGGCGACCCGAGAACTCACGCTGTCACAGGTAAGTCGCCTACACTCAAAACCGCCAGCGCTAACGGACAATCCCTCGTGTACCAACTCTCTACCCAACATTGCCACGAAATCATGATGACTTTTGTTGACAAACGAAGCAACACAGGTCATTGCTCGCAGACTTGGGAATGGAGTTTGGACGGGGAAATCTACCAACCTTTGGACATTGAGAATACACTTTCAGACTACGGCAGTGTTGCCGCTAATTCTGTTTGGTTGATGCGTGAAATTGATATGAGAGCGTTAGATGTCAACGACAAAGAAGCTGTGTATTTGCGACTTACGGTTGACAGTGCGACTGCGGCTGCCGGAACTTCTTCTATTGACAATGTGGTTTTGTACGGCGAACCGTTGGATTATACTGACATTCAGCAGTTTGTGCCGCAAAGCGGCTTTGTTATTTATCCGAACCCCGCGTTAGAAAGTGTTACCATAGCGGGTGAAAATATGACGGAAATTCGTTTGTATAATACTGTGGGAAAGATGGTTGCAAGATATAATGTTGATTCTGAAACGAAATATTCATTTTCAGTGGAACAGCTTCCCGCAGGTTTGTACTGTGTTACGGTCATCGACCGCGACGGGCGGATGAGTACACGTAAAATGGTTGTAGGAAAGTAAGTTACGGATTACTCCATGACATAAACGCGTTGAACGCGTTTTGAAATCGCAGTCAGTAGGTGATAAGGAATTTTTCCTATTTTGGCTGCGATTTCGTCTATACGGTTGTCATCGCCGTAGACAATGACTTCGTCGCCCTCGGAGGCTTCCACGCCGGAAAGGTCGATCATGGTCATGTCCATGCAGATTTTCCCGATGATGGGAACTTTTTTCCCGTTAACGACCACACTGCCGACACCGCGGCCCAGTTCGGGCGGGAAGCCATCGGCATAACCGATGGGGATGATGCCGACGCGAGTGGCATCGGCGGCCTCGAAGGTGCGATTGTATCCCACCGTATCACCTTTGTCGATTTGCTCTATATGGGTGATGATGGTTTTGAGGGTGGCGACATGTTGCAAATGCGGTTGGTCTTCGGGAACGGAAGAAAAACCGTACAGCCCGATGCCGAGGCGGACCATCTCCATGTGCGCTTGCGGAAAACGGGAAATGCCCGCGGAATTGTCGATGTGGCGGAGAAAGCGATAACCGAGTTCTGCCTCCAATGCGGTAGTTGCTTCCTGGAAGTATTTGATTTGCGAGCGGGTGAAGGTGTCTTCTGACGCGTCTTCCGCAGCGGCGAGGTGCGAAAATGCCGATGCCACACGCAGTTGCGGATTTTTGCGGAGTGCTGCCGCCAGAGCGGGAATTTCCTCCTTGCGGAAACCTAACCGATGCATCCCTGTGTCGAATTTGATGTGAATCTTGAAATTCTGAATCTCCGGATGTTTCGCCAGCGCCTTTTCACACTCTTGCAGAGAGTAAAAGTTGAAAATCTCCGGCTCCAAGCCGTAATCAATCATCATTTCGAAGCTCTCGCCTTCCGCCCCCAACACGATTATGGGTAGCTTGATGTTTTTCTTTCTTAAATTCACACCTTCATCGGTATACGCAACTGCAAGATAATCAATATGATGGTATTGAAGCTCGTTGATGAGTTCCACGTCTCCCAAACCGTAACACTGTGCCTTGACCATGGCCACCATTTTGGTGCTTGGCGCAAGTTTGGAACGATAGTAAGCCAAGTTGTTGACGATGGCGGGCAGACTGACATTGAGCACGGTGCGGTGGGTGCGAAGACGCAGAGCCTCGACTACGCGCTCGAAACGGAAACTGCGCGCCCCCTTCACCAAAATGGCTTCCTGCTGGAAGTCCATCGTCGGTAAAGCTTGGAGCAACTCTTCCGTGGTGCGGAAAAAAGTTTGTGTGGCCGCCGTGAAGAGTCGGCTGTGGACAAATAAATCTTGCCCCACACCGATGAGGCGAGTGATGCCGTTGGTTTGTAACAAATGGTTGATTTCCAGATAGTCGTCTTCGGAAAGTTTGCCCACTTGCGCAAAATCCGACAGCACTACACTCTTCTTTTCGTAGCGGATTTGCGACTTCACAAAGTCTAAAGCAACGCGCAAAGAGTTGAAATCCAAACTGTAGGTATCGTTGATGACAACCGACTGATTGACAGCCTCTTTCACTTCCATACGCATCATGATGGGCGTGAGATGAGACAACTTTTCGTTGATTTGTGTCGGCTGGAAATTGAGGTGCAGTAGCAGGATAATCGTGTGCAGTGCGTTTTCCACGGAAGCTGCATCCACAAATGGAATGGAAAAGTCTTGCTCGTTGATGGTTACCACAGTCTGATGGTTTTCAACCATTTCCTTGTTGATTTGGAAATGGGCACGGGCATTTCTTCCCCAGGAAAGTTTTTGGATTTTAGAAAATGATTTATTTTGTAATTCATTTTCAATCAGTGGGTTATCATTACAATAAATGATAGTTTTACATTTTTTGAAAAGAAGGAGTTTTTCTTTCAATTTTTCATTTTCATCTTTGAAAAATTGGGAATGTGCGGTTCCGATATTGGTAAGGATGCCGATGGTGGGACGGATGATGTCGGCTAAATGCTGCATTTCACCGGGTAGCGAAATGCCCGCTTCGAAGATGGCGAGGTTGTGGTGGGGGCGCATCTGCCAAACGGAAAAAGGAACGCCGATTTGTGAGTTGTAACTGTTGGGACTGGCAATCAAGTGAAAGTCATCGGTGAGCATGTCGGTAAGCCACTCTTTGACAATGGTTTTTCCATTGCTGCCCGTAATGCCGATGACGGGAATGTCGAAACTCTGGCGATGAGCGGCGGCCACCTGTTGCAGCGCGGTTACGCAGTCGCGCACGCGGATGAAGTTGCATTCTGCGAAAGATTTCCACTGAGCCACATCTTCGGTGATGACAAAATTCCGCACACCTTCGTTGATGAGTTCAACGATGTAGTCGTGCCCGTCGTGTTTTTCGGTTTTGATGGCGAAAAAAAGTGTCTTCGACGGCATTAACAACCGGCGACTGTCATAAAGAAGTTCTGAAATTTGTAAATTCGGAAAGGGAAGCCAGCGGGAAATGGCTTTGAGTTGGGTTGAGATTTCTTGAATATTCGGCATTTTTTTAGAATTGAAAGGTGTGGCAAAAGTACGCTTTTTCTTTCTATATTATTTATTCTTTTTTTCCGATGACAATTTTCCCATTGTTGGCACTATGTGCATTGAATTCTGGTGCGTACATACATTGAATAGAGGCGTAACCGCTTGAGTATGTGCCGCTCTGCGTAACGAACATCGTGTATTCGAAAACGTAGGTCCCCCGGTTGAGGTTGTCGAAGAAGAAGTTGACGGAGGCATCGCGGAAGGACTGGTAGTAGCCGAGTCCGTCCTGCCAGCGGTAGCCGGAGATGGCTTCCGTGGGTTCGAAGGCCGCGGCGCGCAAGTCCTTCAAATGAACAAACTCCATGTCACGGTCGGCGCGGATTTCCATGCGTACTCGCACCTTGTCGCCCACCTGCAACGGGTTTTTCTTGCTTACCAAAGTCAGCTTTTCTCCGCGCTTGTCCACCTCAACCTTGAACAACTGGCGTTCAACGGACAACGGAATTTTTGTGCCAGTAGTTGTAACACTGTCAATGTCAGCGTAATAACGGTAGTATACGCCGCCGTAGGCCAATCCGTTGTTGCTGCGCGAAACGACCACATCACCGGATGAATTTTCCATGCAGGCGGCCACGTCTCGGGTTTCGGGAATCTGCAGCGTGTCGGCGTAGGTGAAGGTTTCACCGCACATCTTCACGCTGATGGTGGCGTGCTGGACATCGCTTGCATTTTCCGGAGTTCCCATGATAGCGTAGCAGGCGTCGGCGGTAGCTCGTGTCGTTTCCCAATGGTTGGTGCGGCGCTGTTGCAACAACCAAACCTCCATCTCCTTCACCGATTCTTGGTCGTTAAGAATGACGTTGAAAGCCTCCATCATCAGAGCTTGGCGCTCAACGATGGCATCATCCCAATAGAAACCGTAACCTTCTTTCTTCCAAAACATTCCCAGTTCTTCACTGTGTTGCGCGTATTTTTTTACATACAGCATGAGTTTCTTCGCCAGCGCTTTCGATTCCGTGGTATTCAGTTGGTAAAGGGTGAGCGCGGCTAATGTTTTTTGGTAGAAAGTGGGCAGCTTTTCCGCCTGTTCGTACAGCTTTTGCAGGTAGAATTTGTATGATTCGGAGTTGTTTTTTACATCTTGATAAAATGATCTGGCATAAAGGAAGTGCAAATCGGAAGAATGAATCTCGTAGTTTTTCAACCACTCACTATTCTCTTTCTTCATTTTCTGATAAGTTCTTTCTGTTTCTCCATCAACGAATTTGACAGCATTGTGCAAAGTGCTCTTTTTCAAGAAGTTGTCGCCTTCTTTGCAGATGCCGCTTTGAACGAGCCGTCCCGCTCCGATGAGCAGATGTTCGGTAATGTACGAACTGCTGCGCCCGCCGGCAAACCACGGCCAGCCGCCATCACTGTTCTGTCCCTTTTCCAGTTTGTGAACCATCAGTTTGGTTTCTTCCGTCACGCGTTTCTGGTCGAACAGACAGAAAATGTCCTGAATGTTGGCTTCTTGCGAAAAGGCCTCGCGCACCCACGGAGTTTCCGCCAGCAGCGTCTGCGTCAGAGCTTCGTTTTGGCGCAGTTTCGACTGCAATGCTTCCGGATGATTCTGTTGACAATCAGTGAGCAGAGTTTCGATATTGGGGTTGTTCTTTATGATGAAAGTTGAAAGTGAATTTGCGTACAACTTACTGAATGTTTGTTCATTGCACTCGTATGGATATTCGGAAAGGTAGGGGAGTGCGAGCACCACGTTCCATTTCGGGGTGGGGGTGAACTGCATCGTGCAGGAGATGAGGGAGTCGCGGTTTTGGCGGAGTCGGTCGAGGGAGAAGGTTTTGCTGCCGGCTTTGGTGATGAAGATGGGAACGCTTTCGGAAACAATCATGCGGCGGCTCAGCACGGGTAAGGTGTTTTCTTCTCCATCGGAGAGGGTAATGCCTTCATTATTAGTTGTTTTTGCGGAGATTCGGTAGGTGAGCGCGGTCACGCCCATCGGAACGTCCACCGGAAATTCAACCGGTGCGGTGGACTTTGCGGCGAGGGTGAGCATAACGGTTTTTGTGAGAATTTCCTCGTTGGTTTCAGTATTGAAAATCTGTAATTTGGCAGTTCCATGCAGCGCATTCTCGCTCATATTCACCACTTTGGCGCTGAAATTCAGATGATCGTTTTCATATACAAAGCGCGGGGCATTCGATACCACCATCAGCTCTTTTTGTGTCTGAAGAATCTTTTCGAAATCACCTACTCTCAAATCCAACGTGTGCGCCAATCCCAGCATCTTCCACTTTGTAAGTGATTCGGGAATAGTGAATTCTATCTCAACTTCACCATTTTCATTTGTTCTCAAAAATGGATAGAAGAAGGCTGTTTCTGCAAAGTTTGTACGCAAGACAACATCTTCGTGGTCGCTTTCTTTCCACTCATAAGTGTTGGGTTCTGCTATGTAACCCGCTGATTTATTGGATTTTATGCCTTGTATTGTGGTGGTGTTGTCTAATGAAAAGCTTAACTCTACGGGAGCGAGAGCAGAATCATAGTCTGCAAACACTTCATCTTCTTCTTCAAAATCCTCAATTTCTATAACTTCAGACATGGCTATCTTTTGTTTCATGCCTGCTCCATAGGCGTATCTATATCCATAGTAGTACATGGGCACATATTTCCAGCGAGGAAATTCCTTTGGAAAGAAATGGTAATAGTTTGAGTGAAAAAAATTTGCCCACGAAGTGAGATTGTTGAGTTCAAATCTTTTGTTGTCTGGAGTGCTGGGATAATTTGTGTTGTGGGTTGATATGGTGAAGTGGTGGCTCCCCCAAAGTTCGTCCAGGGAGGCGTCATACATGGTGCATAGTAGTTCCGCCTGGTTGAGCGGTTTGAGATAATTGTCGGAGAGGCGAATTTTGAAAGTGGTGCGCTCGCCCGGTTGCAGTTTGTCGCGGAAAGTGATGAATTCAACCTCGATTTTTTTGTTTGAAAATGGGATGGATACAGATTTCCCCGCGTAGTAGTTGTTCCCGTGGTAGAAAAGATAGGCCCTGCAGACGTACCGGCCTTGTTGCCCCTCTTCGACCTGGTACGAAAACGTGGTTGAGGAATGATTGAGCGTGATCCACTTTTCTTCTACTAACTTATTGTTAGAAAATATATTAACTAAAACGTGCGCATTGTCTAAATAGGAAGCCACATTGAAACTGACGGTCTCGCCCACTTCTGCGGTTTTTTGTTGACTATTGACATATAATACTTTGTACAATGGAAAACTTTTCTTTTCATTTTGAGAAATACAGGTGTAAAAGACATCTTCCACTTTTTGGCCAAAGGTATCGATTGTACTTAATGTTATTTTATAAGCTCCTGGTTTATAATTTTTTATTTCGGAAAGATCTAATTTTGAATTGTCGGAAGTGGTGAGTTTTTTGGTGAGCACCAGTTCTGCTTCGCTCCAATTGTACATATTCTCTTCTCCGTGGAAAGCATAATAGGGAAATGTTTTTTCAATCTCGTTTGGAACATTTGAGTTTTCAAATGGCGATTTCAGCAGCAAATGTTCGGGCATGTTGAGGCGAACGATGCGGCAGGTAACTTGTGCCGACTGAGGGCTCCCGCTCATATTGACCGTTTTGAGCGGGAATGTCAGGTCGTCGTAATCAGTCTGAATCCATTGCGGGAAAGCGACATCAAAGCGCAACGCTTTGTCGCACACGGTGATAGAGGTGCTTCCTTCGTGGGTTTCGCCCGCCATGTCGGTGACGGTAACGGACACTTGGTAGGTATATGCGGGCCAGTAGCTTTTCAGATTGTCGTCGGCGAGAGCGGTGAAGTCGAAGTTGAAATTGCCGTCGTCGTCGGTGACACACTCGCCATGCGCAATCTCTTCCTGAGAGGTGGGCGGCATATCCCAGTAACAGTAGTAGCGGAACGGGAAAAACACTTTTCGAACCACGTGGTAGGTTGCTTTTGCATTTTGTACCGGATAGCCGGCCAGCGCCGTGGCGTTGCCCGTAACATTGACTGTTTCGCCTGAGCGGTAACTCCCTTCAGGCTGCTTCACCGTGATCTCAAAGGTGGGGCGCTTGTACTCTTCCACTTTGAAATAGATAGTCGAATATTGGTGATCTTTCGTGCGCTGGCAACAAATACCATAGTTCCCGAGTGCTCCGCTCGTGGGCAATGTGAATTCGCCACCAATTGAGCCGAACTCGTTGCTGGTCAGCGTGTCAGTGGCAATTGTCTGCCAATTGGCATCTTTCAACATTACATAAATAGTTTCACCACTGATGAGCGTGGAACGGTATTCTTCATTTTTCATAATGATGGCTTTCCATTGTACAGTCTGTCCCGGACGATAGATGTTTCTGTCTGTAAAGCTTTTTATAACAATATCATCAGTATGGTACGAGTCGTGGTAGTAGTTGTAAATCCCCAGATCCTTCAATACATCTTTTCCCCTGGATAAATCAAGGGAATAATTCCAGTTCGGGTCGTGCTTTAACTTTACAAAACCGCTGTTATTGGTGATGCCAGAGCTCTTGACAACCTTGGCAGAATTGTATCTTTCTTGCTGCTTCAAGGTGACTTTGACATTGGGCATCGGAGCACCTGTCTCGCGATCCAATACGTAAATCTGAAATTCGTTATTTTCTTCAAAATACATAAAAGCCATTTGTGTTACAATTATGTATTTGGTAGTCAGTGTGTTGAAGTATTTTCTGTTGATGGTTTTTTCTGTGATGGGTTTGTCGTTGGCAATCAGTGCATAGCCACCAATGGGGAGTTCTGGCAACATGGCCAGTGTGGTGTCTTGTCCATACGGGCGTTTTGATGTGATGGGCACAACGCTTTGTGCTGCAATGTCCATTGTAACAGACGAGTTGCCGTTGTATGTACTCTCGCTCATACGGACGGCATAGAGATAGACTTTGTCGCAGTTGCGGGTTCTCAGGTTGCAAAGCGGTTTGCCAGGTGCCATGATGTATGACGAAGTCATGTCTACCTGCACCTTTTTGATTTCGGAAATTTGATTCCGACAGCGCTCAGAGTAGCCATACTTGTTGCTGGCATCTGCCTCTACGGCCTTTTCATACCATTGAATAGCTGTCGCATAATCATTTGTTTGTCCGGCCTTTGAGTCGGCGCGACTAACGTAATAATCTCCCAAACGTGTATAAACCAGCCAGATACCATGCGTTTTTTCATATTCCTTTGCCAATGAAATCATCGCTTGCTCGAAGGCATCCTCTTGATGGCCTTGAGTGAGGCAGTAGTCGTAAAGCCACAGTCTCACCCAAAGGGAAACGGCAGTGTCGTTTTTGTGGAAATTCCCCAGATTCTGGTAATTGTGCAGAACA
>JAKSME010000179.1 GCA_024400785.1 Bacteroidales bacterium | reverse complement strand
CAATTAATCATGAAAAATAAACTCGTCATTGGAAACTGGAAAATGAATAAAAACTTCGAGGATGCCGAAGAATTGGCAACTTCCATCCAAGAAGAGATTGAAGACTTCAACTTGAAAACCGAAGTGGCAATCTGTCCTCCATTTCCATATTTGGAACTGGTAACGGACCTTGCCGATGAATCCAACTTTTATGCAGGTGCTCAAAACTGCAGTCAGTTTACTGATGGCGCATACACAGGAGAAATCTCTGCATCGATGTTGGCGGCCATGGGTGTCAACTTCTGCATCGTCGGCCACTCGGAGAGACGCAAGTACTTCCATGAAACCGACGAGGTAATAGCCCAGAAAGTGAACCGCTTGATAGATGAAGAACTCATTCCGGTGGTTTGTTGTGGAGAGCTTTTAGAGGAGCGCAAGGCCGGCAAGCATTTTGAAGTTGTTGAAAAACAGATTAAAGATTCCCTTTTCCATCTTCCGAAAGAGCGGTTCGAGCACGTTGTGATTGCCTACGAACCGGTATGGGCCATAGGTACCGGAGAAACCGCCACCCCCGAACAGGCGGAAGAAATGCACAAATTCATCCGCTCGCTCGTTGAGAAGAAGTACGGCACCGAAATCGCATACAATACATATATTATTTATGGTGGAAGTTGCAACCCCAAAAACGCGGTGGAACTCTTTTCTCAGGAAGATGTCGACGGTGGCCTCATCGGCGGCGCATCATTAAAAGCCAGCGATTTCGTTGAAATTATCGAAGCCGCCGAAACGGTGGTTAACGAAAATTAGTGATTTCCTTACGCAAGGAATGTCATCTTAACAATCATAAAGACTCCCAAGACACAGAAAATTATACCAATAACGCGGTTGATGTGTAAGAACACCTTCGGCGTTATTATTTTCTTTATGCGTCCGGCGAAGTAGCTTTTCAGCAAATCAACACTAAAAATGGAAGCCAGGATGGCGGCAAAGAAAATGATCTGTTCCCGCACACTGTAACCACTGGTGATAGGCATGATACCAAGCCAAAGCACCCACGCACAGGGATTAATGAAATTGAAAAGGAAGCCTTTGGATAAAGGACGAATGATGCTGATATTTTCGTGATGCGAAGGAAGTGCGACACCGTCCAACTTGTCATCCATCCTTTGCATGCGGTCGGAGAGCTGCTGTTGCTGTCGATCGCTGACCTTCTCGTGGCGATTGAGGAAAGTGATGACACCGTAAACGATGAGAACCGCCCCACAAATAAAGCCAAAAATGGAAGTGGCCGTAGGATTGTCCATCAAACCGGAAAATCCCCACAGGCAAAATGCAATGAAGAGCATGTCACTGATGGAGATTCCAAGAGCAAAAAAGATACCCGACTTAAACCCCTTGGAGAGACTGGTTTGGATAATGCCGAATAAGGCGGCACCGGGCGACACTGAAATCGCCAGTCCAATCGGTATAGCCCCCAAGATGATTTTCCCTAACATATTCTACTCGTAATTTCCTTTTCGTTTTCCAAAGTGATATGCGATGTAAGCGCAGAGATAAAATGGTTTGGCTTTGTTGAAAGCCATCTGTTGCACAAAGGGGAACACCATGTCAATCGTCCCACCGACCTCCAATGCATGCATGGTATATTCGTCTTTGCTAAAGTCAAAATTCAAGCCGGTTTTGAAATAAAAACCCGGACGGAGCTTGGTTTCACCGATGCCTTTGAAGAAGGAGGCTCGGGTGATGATGTCGTCGATGTAATGCTTGTCGGGATTGTAGCATTCCACAGACTCTGACGTGTAATAGCCGGTGGATGTATCATAATGGGCGACTCGAAGATAAACCGGCAAAGCCATTCCGAGGCAGAAACCGCCCGAAAGCGTATAACGGATTCTCACACCGCCCCAATAGGGCTTTTGGTGAATGGTCCGCTGATACCCATAACCGGCACGAAGGAAGAACAAGTCACACAACTTTCCATAAGCGAAGGGCCGCGCATTGGCAAAGTAAGAACGGGCTCTAACCGCTTTATGATGAGCATTGTATAGAAAATCCACCTCCCAAAAATGCTTGTCGTAATATGTGGGGGTGCGACCATGTTCAAAACCGATGCCGCCACCATTCGTATTGCGAAATGCACTAACACTCCACTCCTTGACAATCACTTTTTTCCAATCAACTTCGCCGACTTCCTGAGCGAGAGCAAAAAAAGGGAGCAGAAAAAATAAAACGGAAATGCATTTCCCACGCATAGTTAGCGCTGGGCTATGGAATTGTCATCCACCTGCTGAACTTCGGTATAATGCCCGTAGGCAGGACATTTATGTTGGTTTTCGCATGAACAAGCTAAAATGATGATAGCGGCAATGACGCTGAGAGAGAGAATAATACGTTTCATTTCAAAAAT
>JAKSME010000178.1 GCA_024400785.1 Bacteroidales bacterium | reverse complement strand
GTCGAAGAGGCCGAAACGGTGGTTGGAAGCGCCGCCGACTTTCACGGCATATTTTTCAAAAATACGCATGTTGGGCGTGGTTTTTCGGGTGTCGAGAATGGTAGTCTTGGTTCCTTTCACCATGTCGGCATAATGATGTGAAGATGTTGCGATGCCGCTCATTCGTTGCATGAAGTTCAACACGGTGCGCTCGGCGGTAAGCATGCTTTGCACCGGTCCGGAAATCACAAAGACGATATCTCCTTTTTTGATAGAGTCACCATCGTGCATATACTGTTCCATGGTGATGGAGGGGTCGACGATGTTCAACACCTGCTTGGCCACTTCAACGCCGGCCAGAATGCCATCCTGCTTCACCAGCAACTTCATCTTCCCCAAATTGCTTTTATCGATACACGCCAAAGAAGAGTGATCGCCATCACCCACATCTTCCAAAATGCTTTGTCTTATAATTTCTTCTTGATTCATTTTACTGATAATCAAAGTTTTATAAAGAAATAATTAATTCTTTTCTGCCTTAAAACGAAGTAATTCCACTTCTTTCTTGCTTCCGTCAGCGGTCAGTTTTTGGCCACGGATAATCAAAATGTCATCCACAACGACGTAACTCAACTTTTCGGTTCTGAGTGCGGAAATAAATTGGTCTTCCACCTTCATATCGTTACAAAGGCGCTTGGTAGAACCGGTGTATTCGATATCCAAACGTCCTTTTTTGTGAGCGAAATAGGTTCCGAAATAACTATTGCAGCCCGCCTCACCTGAAATACGGTTTTCGGTAAACGTAATATACGGAGTAACAGGAGCTTCCGCTACGGGTTGTCCATTCAAATCGGTCAATATCCACTTGACGTTGGTCAATCTGTCATCAATACCGCTTCCGGTTGAATTTTCAACAGCGGCTGGCTCCTCGGCCACTTCAACGGCATTCTTTGAGTTGGAACATCCGCACACACATAATGCAATGCACACGATATTTAAGAATATCTTTCTCATAATCAATGGTTTATTCAAAAAAATGATGTGTAAAAAAAATCGTGCAAAGATACACGATTTTCACAAAAAATTGATTGTTGAAAAAAAATAATAAAAACATTGTAAATTCAGCTTTCGAACACAAAAAAACTTGTACTTTTGCACCCGTAATTTAAAATTTTACTGCAATGAAAAAACTCGTACTTTTTGTTCTCGCCTTAGTCGTTTCCATGGCTGCTTTCTCTCAGAGTATCAAACTTTATCATAACGGACAACTTTGCGGAGACACCCTCTATCTCAATGTTTCCAGGATGTATGACGACAACTCACTGGTCATTGGTGTGATGAATAACACCAATGATTCTCTTTTCATCACAGTTGAAAAAGAAGTGATTTCTGAATTGGAAGGTTCATACAACACATTCTGCTTGGGAGTATGCTACGATGCAAGCACCACCGTATCTCCCAACACCTTAGACCTCGCTGCTGGGCAAACATCCACCAACGATGACCTGCACTTCACCTACAATCCGATGGGAAACTTCGGTGTGACCACTGTTAAATACAAATTTTACGACCAAAGAATCAACGAGGCACCCGCACAAGTCGTTGTCAATTATGTTACTGAAGAGGTTAGCATTGAGAACCACGTCGTTAATGTCAACAAGTTCAACGCATATCCGAATCCCGCAACCTCACAAGTTACGGTTCAATATGAATTGGCCAACCGCCTCGCTGGTGACAACGCACACATCATCATCACCAGTTTGGTTGGAAACAAAGTTTGCAGTCAGCCCGTCAGCAACAACAATGGCAAGGCCACCATCGACCTTTCGAACCTCGTTGCCGGTATTTATTTCTACTCTTTGGAGGTAAACGGTCAAATCGTTTCCACCAAGAAGTTGATTGTCAAATAGTTATTTACTTCCATGGAAGTTACCCGCTTATTTGATTTGCTTCCTCACTATGCGATGCATTTTCCAAGGGAAGATGCTTTGAATGGGAAAAGCAACGGGGCTTGGCGTCATTTCAGCACCAAACAATACATCAATATTGTCAACAATATCAGTTATGGATTGATGCAGTTGGGCATCAAAAAAGGCGATAAAATCGCTTCCATCAGTTCAGGGCGCCCGGAATGGAATTTTTTGGACATGGCCATCATGCAGCTGGGTGCCATCCATGTTCCCATCTACCCAACCATTAGTGAAAACGACTACAAATTCATCCTCCACAATGCGGAAGTGAAAATGGTATTTGTTTCCGGTTGGGACATTTTGCGCAAAATCGAAAACATTCTTTCCGAAATTCCGGAACTAAACGATAAGGTCTACACTTTTCGAAATCTGCGTGGCTACCGCCACCTCAATGAAGTCATCGAGTTGGGAATGGCGAACCCCAGTCCGCAATACCTCAGCGAAATTGAAGACCGCATCTCACCCGACGACATCGTAACGATGATTTACACTTCCGGAACAACAGGAACGATGAAAGGGGTTCAGTTGTCTCACCGCAACATCATCAGCAACTTCAAGGCCATTCTGCCCATCGTGCCCACGCATGCCGGAACAAAAGTG
>JAKSME010000177.1 GCA_024400785.1 Bacteroidales bacterium | reverse complement strand
CGTAGTCAATTCCTTGGGAGCATGATAAAAAATATTAACATTTTTATCCATAAAATAGCCTTTTATTAACAGGACTTCTATTTTTTTATACATTTTTTCTCGTTTTCCCCTCTTCCTTCCGCGAAGTCCATTTACGAAACTTGAGAGAAAATCACGGCCGCAAATTTACTCAATTATCCAATACGCGGAGGGAGTTGTTTAAAAAGAAGGTGCCAATTCCTAAAAGTTTTCATTACTACTGATTCCTTTCCCGGATGCTGACATCCTCGCTCTTATAGTTTTGGTTTACAACGTGTTTCCCGTCTGCAAAACGCACCGCAGGCGTATTTCAGGATTGTGCATAATTAGCAAATTCTCCCACGTCAAGATTTTTCAATCCTATTGAAAACCGCCAATACCACCTGCTCTCTTGTACTGAAGAACCCCTTGTTGTACTCTCCGTCAATCGAAAAATTCCACCGACCGGAATCTTTGAAATGGAAAAGCACTATCAGGCGCTCTTTTATTTTGAGGTACTCGTGACCACGGGCAGAATGTTTCCATTTTTTCTTCATAAATGATTCCTGCCGTTTTTGCCTGTTTTTAAACTCCTGCTCCCGTTGTTTCGCCCGATCGACATTGCCTTCCATATTCCCGGCGCACACGCAACCACACCCTAAGGTCAATTTCATCTTGGGGTGAAACATGTGGTGTACATAACGAATAATTTGCGAACCGCACATTTCGCAGATGCCTATCGGGGCTCTCAAATCTGTCACGCCCGTGCAAATCCATCCCGTCTTCGGGAAATCGGGATCATCCCAATGATTGGAATAGGACTCCATCTGCTTCTTTAACTCAGGCGATATTTTTCTCGAGTTTGGCGTGTGCTCGTTGGTGTTGGGCGAACGCTGCGGAGTTCTTACCGGCTTTTCATCCACGTTTTCCCACCTGACAGAAGCCCCCCTGCGATTCTCGTTTTCCGAGGTTTGGATGGGGATGGTCTCTATTTCCACATCCGCATCATCGTTTTTGGGCGGAAGATATTCAAAATCATCATATTTTTCCTCTTTAGCCTCGTTTTTCACAGGAGGAATCTCTTTGCTAACAGGCACAGGCAGCGTACTTTGCGTTTCGAGTTCCGACGGCGTGGGCAATGCCGGCTTCGTGTGCGGTGTCGCAAAATATTCGGCACTGATAGAGCGTGGCTGCGCGAATTTCTCAAACTGGATCCTGCCTTTCCCGAATATGTGATGCTCAACCATTTGTTTCTCATCCGCCTTCGGTTGCGGAAGTGTCGCCATCATTTCCGCATCCAGGCGGCGAATGTAGTTGCTGCACTCCCACTGCATCTTTTCGCTGATTTTCCCATATCTCACATAATTTTCTTCACCGATTTCGAAAATAAAACGCGACGGAAGCTTGTTCATCCCGTTCTGGTTCGGACCTTCGTTGTCCAACAAGTACAGTCTTTCCATCGCACGAGTGATGGCCACATAACATAGCCGCCGTTCCTCTTCCAGTCCAAGACTTTTCCGTTCCTCTATGGACTTGAGCGACGGGAAAATGCCTTCAGAGAAGCCCAGTATGAAGACAACTGGAAATTCCAGACCTTTGGAGGCGTGAATGGTCATCAGTTTTACTGCATCGCACGGTTTGTCAGAATCCTCCCCGCTCATCAGGGCGATTTGCCGCAGAAATTCATCCAACGTGATTTTTTCGCCAAAGCCCTTTTCAAATTCGTTGGCAATGCGCTTGAACTCTGACAAATTATCGAGCCGCTCTTCATCGCCCAGCTCGCGGATGTACTGCTCATAGCCGGAATCGACGCAGACTTTGTTTACCAATTCACTGATCGGAATTGTGTTGCGCAAGGCTTTCATCCTTTCAATGAAAGCCACGAAATCGGCCGCTCCGCTGTCTTTCAGGGCGTTGTGCGCCAAATTCCGTTTAAGAATGTCGTAAAGACTGAGCGAGCTCAGATCGTTTTCGAAAAGCAATGGTTCGTTTTGCTCGCGTATTTTTTCCAAGGCCGCCACACGTGTCCGGCCGAATTTGCGGCGCGGCGTATTCACAATGCGCTTGAAAGAGAGGTCGTCACCGTATGCAATCATACGGAGATAGGCCACGATGTCGAGGATTTCCATTCGCTGGTAAAACTTGGTGCCGCCATATATTTCATACGGGACGTTTTCCTCCACCAATTTGCGTTCTATCACGCGGGACAGAAACCCGGAACGGTACAGGATGGAAAAGTCGGAATAGGATTTGTTCTGCGTTTTTTTCAGATTCTTAATCTGCTTCACCACCCAAGCCACCTCGTCGGATTCGCTTTTTGAATGGCAGTGGCAAACCGGCGCACCCAGCGGATTTAGGGTGAACAGGTCTTTTTTCAAACGAATCCTGTTCTTCTCAATCAAGGTGTTGGCGCACTGCAAAATCTGGGGTGTAGAACGATAATTCTGATTGAGGATGATGGTTTGTGTGCCGGGATGAGCTTTGTCAAAATCGACCAGCAGTCTCACATCGGAGCCGCGCCACTCGTAGATGTTCTGGTCCGGGTCTCCCACAATCATCAGATTCTGGTATTTCTCACTCAGAATATCAATCAGGTCCATTTCCAATGCGGAACTGTCTGCATCCAACTCTCTGGTAAATACCTATATC
>JAKSME010000176.1 GCA_024400785.1 Bacteroidales bacterium | reverse complement strand
AATAAAGTGATGGCGATAAATGCGATTTTTTTCATAAATGATTGATATAATGATGATTAATCTTCTTCATTTTCTGAATATTCTTCTTTCCCGATGTGCTTGAGGCACTCAATTGTTTTTTCGGGATTAGTGGCTTTAAAGATGTAGTTGCCTGAAACTAAAACGTCAGCGCCAGCTTCCACCAATTCAACGGCGGTATTCCCATCCACGCCGCCATCAACTTCGATGAGCGCATTGGAATTGCGACGCGTAATCAGCTCTTTGACCTCCGACACTTTCTTCAATGCGTTTTTGATGAATTTCTGGCCTCCGAATCCCGGGTTGACAGACATGATAAGAACCAAGTCAAGATCCTGGATGATGTCATCCAACAGAGCCACCGGGGAATGAGGATTGAGTGCGACACCGGCGAGCATGTCTTCATTCTTTATTTGCCAAACCACTCTGTGCAAATGGTTTACAGCTTCATAATGCACGGTTAGGATGTCGGCACCTGCTTTTTTGAATTCGGAAACATAGCGCCCCGGGTCGTTAATCATCAGGTGTACATCGAGTGGTTTTTCAGCCATTGAGCGGATGGCTTTCACAACGGGAATCCCATAAGAGATATTGGGTACGAACATGCCGTCCATGATATCCAGGTGAAACCAATCGGCGTGTGAGCGGTTTACCATTTCGATGTCAGTAGCCAAGTGGCAGAAATCCGCCGAAAGCATTGAGGGAGCAATTAATGCATTCATTTTCAGTATATTATATTAAAATTATTAACAACGTTCGAAACTTTGTTCAATTAAATCGGAATAAACCTCTGTAAGGTTCAAACCGACATAGCGAATTTGGTTAGGAATAATGCTCATGGCAGTTTGTCCCGGTATTGTATTGACTTCCAAGAAGTAAGGCGTACCATCAGCGGTAATGATAAAGTCAACGCGTACGATGCCGCCGCAGGCCATTTCTTTAAAGATCCGTTCAGAGTACTGGAAAATCTGGTCTCGGATGGCGGTCGGGATGTCCGCCGGCGTGATTAAGTCGTGCTGGCCGTCAGTATATTTGGACTTATAGTCGTAAAATTCGCGCATGCTGACGATTTCGGTAACGGCGAGGGCGCGGATTTTACCGGCGACGCGACCGACTCCGCAGGTGACTTCACGCCCGTGAATCATTTTCTCAATCATCAATTGGGAATCGTACTTAAAAGCTTCTTCAACGGCGTTGGCCAACTCGCTTTCGTCATGCACTTTCGTGACTCCAACGCTAGAACCTGAATTGCAAGACTTTACGAAACAAGGATAACCGCACACTTCTGCAACTTTTGCTGTATCAATGTTATCTCCTTTGAAATAATGCAATGAGGGGGAAACCGGAATCCCCAAAGTCTTTACCACCAAATTACAGTAAAACTTGTTGAATGTCAGCGCGGATGAGAGCATGCCGCAACCGGTGTACGGCATTCCAATCATGTCAAAATATCCTTCCAAACGTCCATTTTCCCCGGGATTTCCATGGATGGCGATAAAAACACAGTCGAAAGTGATTTTTTCACCATTCAATGTGAGTGAAAAATCGTTACGATTGATTTCAACCATTTGTCCGTCCGTGTGCGTGTACGTCCAGTTATTTCCCTTCAAATGAATGAGATAGGGTTCATATAGATTTTTGTCGAGCATCTTGTAGATGTTCTCAGCGGTTTTGAGTGAAATTTCATATTCACCGGAATTTCCACCGGTCATCAAAGCAATTTTTTTCATGATTTTGCCATCTTTAAAACGGCTGCAAAATTACGAAAATTTGGGCGAATTTTAACGCTTAATTTGTTAAAATTCGCTCAAAAAATCAACATATTATCTAATGAGCGTTACCGTGCCAACTGCCTCATATTCACCATCTAAGCCATAGGTATAGGTGATTTTGTAAACATAACAGCCAGCGGGCATCAGATTGCCATTGTAACCACCGTTCCATCCAAGGTAAGGATCCGTGGTGTGAAATACCAGTTGCCCTTCTCGCGTATAGATATACATGTTGTAATTTTCAAGCGTGACAAACGAATGTATGGGCAGGAAAACTGAATTTACTCCGCCAGTGCGTGGACAAAACGCATTCGGGATATAGGTTTGCGGAAGTTGCTTCAACATGATGGTATTGGAGCGACTTTTTTCCATAAATCCGTATGAATCGGCAGTTTCTTCAGCTTCGATGAAATATGACTGTCCCTCCCCTTCCTTTCTCATGCCCGAGACATCATCGGTAAACATGTCGGTACTCATGTAGCCGCCCACAGATTCAAACTCGCTGCCAGATTCACTTTTGCGATAGAGTTGGTAACCTTGCACACCGCCTTCCCAACCGTCGTAAAAGTTCCAATCCAGATAGTTGTATCGGACTTCGTCATTATGAGTTCCTTTCAACAAAATATTATGCGAAACATTGGATTGCATCACTTCCACATCACACTCATTTTCTATAGATGCGCGATAGAAATAAAGCTCGCGGTCAATTTTCAATTTGCTGCTATCCCAAAAGATATAGGTATCTGTACCATTATTTTCCAGGTCGGCAACATGTACGAAATGCTGGTCATCGCCCACACTGCGATAGAGATGAACGCGCGAAAACGTGACAGTTGTACCTGTTGATACTTTAATCTCCAAGTCCCGGTTGTTAATGGCAGAGACGTAACGGATGTAGACGAAATCGTGATTTTCGGCGGAATTGAACAGAAAAGTGCATTTTGTAGAGGCCGCTGTGACATTCCCGCCATAATTGACAGCACGGACA
>JAKSME010000175.1 GCA_024400785.1 Bacteroidales bacterium | reverse complement strand
TCTGGCTCAATAATTTACATAAAAGGCAAAAAGAACAATTCCGCCCTTTCGTTTACAGGAAATGGTCTAACTTTGCGGTTTTAAGTCGAGTGAGTAGTAGCCGCCGAAATTTCGTCCTCCGTAAAGGATACTTTTTCAATGAAAAATTTCAACTTGTTGAAAATCAATAAAAATTTTTTTTAGCAGATTGCAAATCGTATAGAAGAATTTCGTAAGTTTGCGCTATCATTTGAAAACAAAAAGCCCCTATGAAAAAGTCCCCCAGTTTCATACCGAGCCATATTTCCGACCTGCAATGGTTGGGCAAGAACAACTGGCTTGGGTAGCAGGCCGTCATCGTGTGCTTTCAGACCGTTGGCGGCGGCGTTGCCATTGTAAAAACAGCAACAAAAAGGCACATAGCCAGAGACAATCCGAAATCATTTGCCGTGAACCAAGATTCTCCCTGGCCTCCAGTACCTTAGGTCAATATCGTGTGTTTGTATGCGATAGCACGAAACGGGCGGCAAAAGTAATAAATTATTGCGACCGAGCAAACAGTCAATGTAACAAAATTATAAACAGCAAAATTTATTACTATGAAAAAAATTACCATAGCGTTGTGTACGCTTGCGATTATCGGCTTGATGCTCGCCGGATGCGAAAAGGAAGAAATCTTATCTCCCAAAAGTCATCTGACGAACACACTCTCACCTGAATTGCAGGAATTATATAAAAAGATGCCGAAACACGATTACGGAAAGATTTCCGTGGTTGGCGACGGCATTCTGCAGTTTGAATCCGTTGAGCAATACGAAAAGGTGTGCGACATTTTGCAGGAAGAGTGCGAAACATGGAGCGAACTTTTCTACGAAAAATATGGGGATATGGAGGAGGATGAACTTTTGGCTTGGGAAGAGAAGTGCGGTTTTGACGAATTTCTGCCCATCGTATTCTTTGAGGCCTCGTTGGGCGTTTCGGGCAGAATGCTTTACGACCAGCAAAAAGAGGTAATGCAAAAATGGGTTGACTCTGAATTCAAAGGCGAAAGCCCTTCCGACCCGATTTTCATTTTTGAATCCGAACAGGCAGTGCACACCATTTATCACGAAGTCTGCATCCAAGACACCATCTTCCAGTTCCGAACCGATGCGCTCATCCGTTGTCCCTTGAAAGAGTTCAAAGTATGGAAGGACGTTCGCATGGAGGCCACGGAATTGCTCCCCGCCGACATCGTTTTTATTGAAAAAGGACCGGATGTTATAGAACCCGAACCCGACAAGAAGTATTTCGTATGCAGGGGACATGGTGAACTTGGTAATGCAGATATGTCGGTCATCGCGATGAAAGACAAATCCAAGTATGAAGTGGTTGGGCGCAAACATATCAACAACAGATATACCATGAAGAGCAAATTGACCAATTACAAATATAAAAAGACCAATCATAACGTTAGTGATAAGTATCAAAAGGTCAAGCGCAGTTGTAGCATCATTACTACCGATCAGACATTTTTCACGGAGCAGTACCGTGGTACTCTTTCTCAAACGTACGTCGGGGAAACATCCAACGAAGTTACAGCCACCCTGCCGGGATGTAAAAATAAAAAAAGCGTGACAGGAACCGTGGAAGACCGCCTAACCGTATACGACTTGGGTTGTTCTGGCATTGTGAGTTTTAAGTTTGGAGTTTATCAATATCCCACACTTTCCATCGTAATTGACGGGCAGCGTTTGGACATGAATATTACATTACACTAACATTTAAAGTATCAACATGAAAAAGATTACTATTCTGATCGGCTTGTTTTGGCTTGTTTCGGCAGCGTATGGCCAGAAACCCATCCCGCCCACCTTCCCCAACGGTTGGCATATCGGCATTACCGGCGAGGCCAACCTGGCCCAGCGCATGAGCGTGATTCCGTTGGTGACAGGAGACGCACCGGCCCCGCGAGCCAAGCCCCGGGTTGGTGGAAGGGGCGGCATTGAGTTCTCCTATCACTTTGCCAAATATTTCGGGGTGTCGGTCGGCCTTGATTTCGGAACTACAACGCAGTACCGCATTTCTTACTGGCGTGCTGAGACCGGGGGCTATTCTTCCATTCCCCCCGCCTACTTTTCAAACTTCCAGATGCCGATAAAGCTAGAGTTCCACTATCCGTTTCAGAATAGTAATTTTTCGCTTTTTTGTGCCGCCGGTGTCAATTTGGTGGACGTGCTTCAGTCCATCATCTATAATTGCCGCTATCGAAACATGCCCGGTGGAGAAGGAATGTTCTGTTGGATATGCACTTATACTATTACATCTATGGGGTACTTTGGAGCAGTCTATGATGACAACGGGCACAAGCTGAAGGTGGACATGCAGCTCAACCTTGGGGCCTACTACCGTCTGCCTTACAACGACCTTCTGCGCATGAGTCTCTGCGCCAACATCGCCTTCCGCGACAAGGCGCAGGGCTACTACAAATACGATACTGCACAGCCATCCAGCGGCGCGCTCTGCTACCGCCACAACTACATCGGTCTGGAAGTGGCCTACATCCACTGCTTCAAGCCACGCAAAAGCCGGGACAATTAACAATGAATAATGAATAATGAATAATGAATAATGAATAATGGGTAATGGATTGCTTTTTGTCTCATTATGAAATGGATGGATATTTTTTATAGGCAAAAACAGAAAGAGAAAAAAGCTTACTTTTGCACTTCCAAAAAGGTGAGTAACCACTGTTGGAAACAATTGAAACCTTATCGTTCTTGGCAAACAAAATTAGTATATAGAATGATCTAACTTTACGTTTTTAATATGAAAATCGAACAAATTGCAGGCATTTATTTCAGTCCC
>JAKSME010000174.1 GCA_024400785.1 Bacteroidales bacterium | reverse complement strand
ACGATTAGATCAGTGAGTAGTCTTTTAGATGCCTTTATTGAAAGATTTGGAACTTAAAACGCAATTCATCCTCCCGCAAAGCGGCCATGACATCATCGTCATTTTCACCTGTTTGGATGAATTGGAGAAAAAAGAATACCAACGCGTTTTCAAATACCTTGATGGCGTAATGATTGACTTAATTTGGAAGAAAGGCGCCTTTTACAAAAGCGATCCCTATTTTCCAGCGAACTAAAAACATGAACCATGATTGAACAACTTTACCGCACCTACCTGCAACATTCGGAAATCTGCACTGACACACGCAAAATCAACGCCGGCTGCCTGTTTTTCTGTCTGAAAGGCGAAAATTTTGATGGCAACACCTTCGCGACACAGGCTTTGGAAGCTGGTGCCGCAGCCGTGGTCACCACCCGTACCGACCTGCCCACCGATGACAGAATCTTTGTGGTAGACGACACGCTGAAAACACTCCAGCAACTCGCCAGCCACCACCGCCAACAGCTCGACATCCCGTTCATCGGCATCACTGGAACCAACGGGAAAACAACCACTAAAGAGTTGGTAGCCACTGTTTTACAGACAAAATACAAAATCGCATACACCCAAGGAAATTTCAACAACCACATCGGAGTTCCTCTCACGCTGCTCTCGATTCCTACCGACACGGAAATCGCCATCGTTGAAATGGGAGCCAACCATGTCGGAGAAATTGCCGGACTGTGCGATATTGCGCAGCCGAATTACGGACTCATCACCAACATCGGTGTGGCACACATCGAGGGTTTCGGATCGAAAGAAAACATCATAAAAACGAAACGCGCGATGTATGAGGCAGTAATGGGATGTAAGGGCACCATCTTTGTCAATGGTGGAGACAGCACGCTCACGGCTTGTGCCGGCGACTATCAGAAGCAAGTCCGTTACGGGGCCTGCGCCGACAGCACCTGTCCGGGGGAAATCACCGACATGAATCCCTATCTGGAGATTTCCATCGAAGGCAAGAAATACCGTACCCACCTCACTGGCGAATACAATCTGCCCAACATGCTGTGTGCCATAGCGGTAGGAAAATATTTCGGCGTTGATGCGGCCACGGCGGCCAGTGCCATCGCCAACTACGAACCCAGCAACAACCGTTCACAAATCATCGAACGCGAGAGCAACACCATCATCGCCGACTTCTACAATGCCAATCCCACCAGCATGACGGCGGCCATCAACAACCTTGCCCACCTCCCCCACCCCAACAAATGCGCCATCCTCGGTGACATGCTCGAGTTGGGGAGCGTCAGCGAACAAGAACACCGCAACATTGTAGAACTCTGCCAAAAGAACAAAATCTCAGCCATTTTCGTCGGCCACTGCTTCGCTCAGCTGAACCTGCCCGATGTCACCGTCTTCCACGACGTGGACGAAGCCAACGCCCATCTGGCCGCCCACCCCATCCGCAACGCAATGATACTGGTGAAAGGTTCGAGAGGGGTACACTTGGAGAGAATTGAGATGTGAGACTTGGGACTTGAGACTTGGGACTTGAGACTAATGCTCCGCCGCAATATCTCAAGTCTAAAATCAAAAATCTAAAATATTAAACAACAACAGATTATGAAGAGACTTTTATTCTTTTTTCTAACCATCTTACTCATCGTAAACGCTAAAGCACAACAGGTGTATAGTTGCGATCACAAGTATGATGCCGATGTAAAGGTCTATGTCACCAATTACAAATATGATGCCGACCTGATTGTTTACAAATGCAAGTACAAATATGATGCAACCGACAACAAAGGGCTGTGGTATTTCACTGATTACAAGTATGATGCTAAGAAAAAGATTTACTTCACCGACTACAAATACGATGCGGATTTAATCATATACTTCACCGACTACAAATACGATGCCGGCTGGCGAAAGGCGGAGAAAAAACACTTGATGTACTAGTTCCTTTATCAAAAAAAATCTGTTGATAACTTGTTGAAAACCACTTCGTCAGCATTTTTCTCTTTTATAAATTTGTAGAATAGATTACAAATTGAATATTGCTGATTATGAAGAGGTTAATCATTCATGGCATACTTATTTTATGCCTTTTCCTAACGCTTGCTACCGCAGAAGCGCAACGCCCCGTCATCTATGATTCCCCGTTGAGGGAGTATAATACGGCGTTGGAACTGTTCCAAAAGAACGAATACGGTTCTGCCCAAGAGTATTTTCATTACGTTTACGAGAACACCACCGACCAGCAGTACGACATGAAATCGACGTCGTACTTTTACGAAGGTGTGTGCGCAGTGAAACTGAACCACGGGAATGCGGCGTTTTTGCTCTGCGACTTCGTGAGAAAGTACCCCATTCACACATACGTACCAGAGGCACATCTTTATATCGCGCGGTCATATTACTATCAAAAACAGTACAAAAAAGCGTTGGATAATTTCAACGAAATCGATGAAAGAAAAGTGCCCACGGAGGATTTGGCCGAATATTATTTCAAAAAAGGCTTTTGCAATTTATACGCAAAAGATAAAGATGAGGCAAAATATTTCCTTAGAAAAGCGCGGGAGTACGATGGTCAGTACAAAGAAAAGGCCATCTCCTACCTTGCTCACATCGAATACGAGGACGGGCAATACGAATCCGCGCTGGCCGACTTCGAAGAGATCAAGGATGTGAAGGAATATTCCAAAGTCGTTCCCAGTTACATTCTGCAAATCCGCTTCTTGCAAGGAGAGTACGAAACCGTTGCCAATTCAGCGCCTAAGATGCTGGAACAGAGCGCTGACAAGGCCGAACTTTACCGCATTGCCGGTATATCTCACTTCAACCTCGGGCAATACAG
>JAKSME010000173.1 GCA_024400785.1 Bacteroidales bacterium | reverse complement strand
CCCGATGATGATTCAATAAAAAATGATGATGCATTTACCCCCGATGGATTTAACCATTGGACATACAAAAAGTATGTGCGGAAAGTCAACAACATAGCCAAGGTACTATTGGCGGTTAACGACTGGTCTCCGCCTGACATCATGGG
The DNA here is from genome assembly GCA_024400785.1 of Bacteroidales bacterium. GTDB lineage: Bacteria > Bacteroidota > Bacteroidia > Bacteroidales > WCHB1-69 > UBA1756. The sequence goes on along the minus strand of JAKSME010000173.1, from coordinate 2,831 downwards.
ATTTGCGGAGGTTGAAGAGGCATCCGTGCTGAAAAAACTCTGTTACGATTCTCCGTTGAAAAACTATCATTACCGCTTTGTCCACCACGACTCACCCGACGCCCGCGGAGTAGACGTTGCGCTCATCTACCGTACCGACCGCATCACCATATTGCGAGAGCGCGCTGTACCCATCGTGTTTCCGTTTGATACCAGCTGTCGCAATCGAGACCTGCTTTATGTCGTGGCCCAGCTCCCAAGTGGAGATTCCATCCATATTGTTGTCAACCACTGGACCTCCCGTTATGGCGGCTACGCGCCCACCATTCCCAAACGGAACTACTACGCTTCCGTGGTTCGTAGTCTCGCTGATTCAATACTTGAACACGAACCCACTGCTAACATTCTCATTACCGGTGACTTTAACGATTACCCAACCGATGAGAGCATAACCGAGGTTCTGCGTGCCGGCGACATCGACAATCCCGCTCACACCGGCCATACACTCTTCGACCTGATGTACCGATTTCTCAAAATGCAGAACATCGGGACACATAAGCATGAAGACTTCTGGGGATGCCTTGACCAAATCATTGTCTCCCCGGCCCTGCTTGATACGTCTGGGACTTACATCCTGCGGAACGAGGCACACATTTTCAAAGCCGACTTCATGGTGGAGCCAGATGACAAATTCGGTGGATACCGGGTGTTCCGCACCTATTCCGGTCCGCGTTATATTGGCGGGTATGCCGACCATTTGCCAGTGTTCGTCCGTGTGATTTGCGATAATCCAGCTGATTCTCCATAAAAAAGACTCTGGCATCTTGTAATGTCAGAGTCTTACACGCAATTGCAAGCGAACCGCGTTATTGAAATCGATCAGAGATGAGAACACTCTACCTGACTACCGTCCAACGAATAGTGTTCGTCGGTAAGGTTCTGGATGATGACATCCACCTGCGCGTCGCACTCTGAACGTTCCATATCTTCATAAGTATAAGATTGTGAAGAGCCGCCCTTATCGGTCACCGTACATTCGCAACGGGTTTTACAAGAGGAGAGACTAACGACAGCGAGAACCAGTAACGAAATAAATACTAATTTCTTCATCACCAACAATTTAATTAGTTTCTGTTTAATGAATTCAAATCATCGAAAGCCACTTGGAGACGCTTCACCATAGAAGCTTCACCCTCGCGTAGACATTTGCGGGGATCATAATATTTCTTATTCGGCTTATCGTCGCCTTCAGGGTTGCCAATCTGTCCTTGGAGATAGGCCTCGTTTTTCTTGTAATAATTCATGATGCCTTCCCAAAAAGCCCATTGAGTGTCAGTATCGATATTCATTTTCACCACGCCGTACTGAATGGCTTCCTTGATTTTGGCGGGTTCGCTACCGCTGCCGCCGTGGAATACGAAGCTAACGGGATTGGCTTCCGTGTGAAATTTTTCTTGGATGTATTTCTGTGAATTATACAGAATGACGGGTTCCAATTTCACATTACCAGGTTTGTAAACACCGTGGACATTACCAAATGAGGCCGCGATGGTGAAATTGGGGCTGATTTTGCTCAATTCTTCGTACGCGTATGCCACATCTTCGGGCTGGGTGTACAGACGGGCGCTGTCGATACCGGTATTATCGACACCATCTTCCTCACCGCCGGTGATACCGAGTTCGATTTCAAGCACCATTTCGATTTTCGACATGCGTTCCAAATATTTCTTGCAGATTTCGATATTCTCCTTCAAAGGCTGTTCGGAAAGGTCGAGCATGTGGGAGCTGAAAAGCGGTTTGCCATGAATCTTGTAAAACTTTTCACCGGCATCCAACAAACCATCAATCCAAGGAAGAAGTTTCTTAGCGGCGTGATCGGTATGAATGATAACCGGAACGCCGTACAAATCAGCTACTTGGTGAATATATTCGGCACCAGCGATGGCACCGGCGACGGCTGCCTTTTCGCCTTCATTGGAGAGTGCTTTGCCAGCATAGAAAGCAGAGCCTCCATTAGAAAATTGAACCATGACGGGAGAATTTGCCACTTTGGCAGCTTCCAAAACCGCATTCACAGAATGAGAACCCACGACATTTACCGCGGGAATGGCGAATTTTTCTGCCTTGGCAATTCTAAAGATTTCTTGAAGATCCTTCCCGTACACTACGCCGGGGTTTACTTTCGATAAGATTTTTTCTGACATAATATGTTGATTTATTGATATTTGCCGTAAAACAATAGCGGTTGCAAATTTACACCTTTTTCACAAAAAAGGAAAGTAGTAATGAAAAAACTTTTATCAAGGGAAACAAAACGAGATTTTGTGTAAATTTGCACGCTTTTTTAATCACTAATAAAAATGAGTAATTCGGTAGATATCAAAGAATTAAACGAAAGAATTGAACGTGAAAGTTCATTCGTAAATCTCATCAACATGGAGATGGGCAATGTCATCGTCGGGCAAAAACAGATGGTGGAAAAACTGCTCATCGGACTTCTGGCTAACGGTCACATTCTTTTGGAAGGAGCCCCTGGTTTGGCAAAAACTTTGGCTATCAAGTCATTGGCTAACATCATCCAAGCCAAATTCAGTCGAATCCAATTCACCCCCGACCTTCTTCCTGCCGACGTCATCGGCACGATGATTTATAGTCAGAAAAAAGAAGAATTTGTGGTAAAGCACGGCCCGATTTTCGCCAATTTCATTCTGGCAGATGAAATCAACCGTGCGCCTGCAAAGGTACAAAGCGCATTGCTCGAAGCCATGCAGGAACGCCAAGTCACCATCGGCGAAAACACTTACAAACTTGATGAACCCTTCCTCGTTTTGGCTACACAGAACCCCATCGAA
>JAKSME010000172.1 GCA_024400785.1 Bacteroidales bacterium | reverse complement strand
TCGAAACCTGTAAGGCTATTTTAGCACCGTATCATGAAGCGTTGGAAACAATGTCCTGCCCCATATATTCGGTGTTGTTGACACCCATGACGAACATCGGAGTGTCGTCTTTCGAGGGGGCAGACATGACAACGCGCTTTGCTCCGGCCTGAATGTGCTTTTCTGCGTTTTCGCGTGTGAGGAACAATCCCGTGGATTCAACCACATATTCCGCACCCACTTCATCCCATTTCAAATTTATCGGATCTTTCTCAGCGGTAACGCGGATGGGACGGCCGTTGACAACCAATTTGCCATCTTCCACGACTACGGTACCGTTGAAACGTCCGTGTACGGAATCGTGTAAAAGCAGATAAGCCATATAGTCAACTTGCAATAAGTCGTTGATTGCTACAACTTCGAGGTCTTCATGTTCTACAGAAGCGCGCATAACGAGACGGCCGATACGGCCAAATCCGTTGATGCCAATTTTAACCTTTTTCATAATTATTTGATTTTTAATTAGTTATAATAGCTTTTTTAAATTGTTATTTAATGACGGAATAATGAAGATACTCCAGTCTCACTAACCGAACACCGTGGTTTTCAAAGCCATCGGCCTTGTTCAGACGTTTGAATTTCAACTGGCAGGCGAGGGGTGAAAAATCTTTGGGAATGTGAAAATCGTTGCAAATGAGTTCGATAAAGAAATAGGTGGCGTCGTATCCTTGGTAGGCGAAGTTGGCCAGGGAAGGCGTGGTGTGGTATTTTTTTGTGAAACTGTCGATGAACACCTTGGTTGATTCATCTTGCTCATCTACAAAGAAATCGGAAAGGAAATAGATGCTGAAAGGACTGAGAATGGTGAGGTCCAATCCGTTTTCGTTAAGGATTTTTTCGGGCAGAACCCAATGGAAAGAGGGAAGTGTGCTTCTCAATGCCAAAGCGTTGGCGACTTGTGCGTAGGCATTGTTGCTTTCAGTGCAGGCAATGACCACATTCTCGACATCGTTGCTGAGTTGAGCGGTGAAAGAGCTTTCCTCTTCGATATTTTTGAAACTTATATTGTTGGCTGTAAAGTAGTTGACATAGTCATTGGCGAACTCGTTTTTACCCCAGATGATGAAGTGCGCATCGGGGAATTGTTGGGCCAGAATGGCGGGGCGAGCGTCTGCCGGCGGGCGCATTTTGTAAACGAATGGGTTGCCTGCGATGATGTCGCTGTTGTTGGACAGTGGGTTTACAACCGGGATTTTGTAGCGTTGTGCGAGAACGGCCACTTTGGGAAACATGTCTTTGGAAACGGGGGCGACAATCAGGTTCGCTTTCTGAACCTGGGTTTCGGAGAAGATGGCGTTGAGTGTGGCTTCATCGTTGCTGTTGAGCTCTTTTGCAATGATGTTCAGGTGGCGGCCCTTTGTTGCCAGCTCGTCAATGGCAATTTGTGCGCCACCCCAGAATCCGACGAGCGAGCGGCCAAAAACATTGTCTATGTCTTTCGGCTCCCTCATGTTGGCTGGAACGGCCTTTTCCACATTGCCGCTGTTCATCGGAAGCAGGAATACAACCGTTTTTGCTGCGGAATTTTGGGCATGAATCGATGGTGTGAGGCATGCAAACATCAGTAGTGCGACCAGTATTTTCTTCATGTTCTTATTGGTTTTCTTCATTTATGCAGACTTTGTGCTTCCATCGACGGTGGCTCCAAAGCCAGTAGGCCGGCTCCCGGCGGATGGTCTCTTCCAACAACTGCGTGTATCGCTTTATGATCTCTCCTTCTCCCATCGCTTGCGGTTTGTCGGTAATGAGTTGATTCACAATTTCGTAACGTCCAATTCTCTTTTTTATTATTTCATAATAAACAACAGGAATGTCATACTTTTTTGCAAAATATTCAGCCCCGAAAATCATCCCAGTCGGTTGGTTGAGAAATAGAGTTTTGTAGCTTTTGCTGATGTTGTTGGGCGATTGGTCACTCAACATCATATAAGCACTCAAACGGCGTTTTTGTTCATTCTGTTGGAAAATTTCCCTGACATGGTCGGCAAAGACAATCTCCGTCCCGTATCGCGACCGCGCCCGGTTAATCAGTTTCTCAAACACTTTGTTGCTGTTCGCTTTGCCTACTCCCACACCGTGATGCGGATACTGAAGACACAAACTCAAGATCATCCACTCCCAGTCGTTGTAGTGGCTCGACATCAAAATGACGCTCTTCCCCTCTCGGTAAAATTTAGTCACAACTTCCGGATTCAAACAGCGATAGCGCCGCATTACCTGCTTTTTCGATAGCGTGAGCATCTTCAACATCTCTGCCGCAATCTGCGCCAAATGACGGTAGTATTTGCGCCGCAGCCGCCGCACCTCCCGCTCACTCAATCCGGGAAACGAATGGCGTAGATTCTCTGTCACCACTTTTCTTCTATATCTTATTATATAGTAAATCACCAGATAAAAAATATAACCTATGCCATAAAGCAACCACATGGGCAGCACTGAGAGCGGGTAGAAAATGAAGTAAAAGGCGAAATGCATGGTTATAAATTATTGGCATAATGTGTGATGGAATCTATGATGATGTCGCTGACTCCGGCGATTTCTTCCCGGTTTTCATCGGTGACTTTGCCGATGAAAACTGTCTGCAAGCCGGCGCGCCGGCCAAACTGCATGTCAGTCAGACTGTCGCCAATCATTACGGAACGGGAAAAATCGATGTCGGGGAAGTCGCTCTGTGCCTGCCGTGCCATGCCGATTTCCGGCTTGCGGCAGTCGCAACCGCCACCCGCGATGTGGGGGCAAACGTAAATGGCGTCAAATTTCATGCCGTAGGGAAGCAACAGCGATTCCAGATGTCTGTGAACCTTGTCAACATCGGTTTTTGTGCAAAGCCCTTTGGCAATGCATTGCTGATTCGTTACGATAATAAATCTTTTGAAATTGTTGATTAACAAAGGAATAGATGAAATAAAATCATCGCGCAACACCAACTCGTCTGTCCGTTTTACATAATCTCCAATCAGTTGCACGTTGATTACGCCATCTCGGTCTAAAAATAACGTATCTTTCATATTCCTTTTCCTTTCAAAAAATCAG
>JAKSME010000171.1 GCA_024400785.1 Bacteroidales bacterium | reverse complement strand
GTCACACAGAATATTAGCCATGTTTCGCGGGGAAGATGAGGGATTTCTGAAAGTCTCTATCTCACCAGACGAGCATCGTGTGCTACCGGGGCTTATCAAACATTTTGTAAAGGCCCAGAATCTTTGTAGTGAGCAAGTGAAGTTGGCAGCCGCCGACGCATACAAACGCCTGCTGCAACCTCAAATGGAAACGGAGATGCGGCGGATTTTCAAAGAAAAAGCCGACAAAGAAGCCATTCAGGTTTTTGTTGAAAATCTACGTCAGCTCTTGCTGGCACCGCCGCTCGGACAGAAAGTGGTTATGGCCATTGACCCCGGTTTCCGCACGGGTTGCAAAGTAGTGATTCTCAACAGACAAGGGAAACTCTTGCATAACGAAACCATCTACCCGCATCCCCCGAAACCCGAGTACAAAATAGCCAGCGACAAACTCAAACGCATGGTGGAGCAGTACAAGGTCGAGGCCATCGCCATCGGCAACGGAACAGCGGGACGCGAGACCGAGTTCTTCGTCAGCAAAATCCCCTTCGACCGCGACGTGCAAGCGGTGGTAGTGAACGAAAGCGGGGCCTCCATATACTCCGCATCGCAAATCGCCCGCGATGAATTTCCAGACTACGACGTTACAGTCCGTGGCGCCGTCAGCATTGGCCGCCGCCTCATGGACCCATTGGCCGAACTCGTTAAAATCGACCCGAAATCTATCGGAGTAGGTCAATATCAACATGATGTGAATCAGACACTTCTGCAAAATAGTTTGGACACGACCGTGGAAAGCTGCGTCAACTATGTGGGAGTGGAAGTAAATACCGCGAGCAAGGAACTTCTATCGCGTGTCTCCGGCGTCGGTCCCGTTTTGGCCCAGAACATTGTGGCGTATCGCAACGAGAACGGGCCGTTTTCATCGCGCCAAGAGTTGAAGAAGGTTCCCCGCTTCGGTGAAAAATCCTTTGAGCAAGCCGCAGGATTCTTGCGCATTCAAGGCGCCGCCAACCCCTTGGACGCCAGTGCGGTACATCCGGAAAGCTACCACATTGTGGACACCATGGCCCGCAACAGCGGTTGTACCGTGTCTGAACTGATGAAAGATGAAGCCAAACGCAAAGCCATTGTGCTTGAGGATTATACGACCGCAACCGTAGGTTTGCCCACCTTGAAAGACATCATGCAGGAACTCGCCAAGCCCGGCCGCGACCCGCGAACTCAGTTCGACATTTTCCAATTTGACAAATCCATCCGCACCATCAACGACCTATCCGTCGGCATGGTCGTTCCCGGTATCATCACCAATATCACCAACTTCGGCTGCTTTGTCGACATCGGTGTCCATCAAGACGGGCTCGTACACGTCAGTCAAATAGCCAACCATTACATCAGCAATCCCAACGAAGTTGTGAAACTCAACCAAAAAGTAATGGTGAAAGTCATCGGGGTGGAGGTTGAACGCAAACGCATCAACCTTTCGCTGAAAGAGGCCAATAAATAACCCATTCTACCATGAATCCCGAATATCTACAAAGTAACATTGAGTTCTTGAAAGGAGTCGGTCCCCGTCGGGCCGAAGTCCTAAAACGAGAGTTTAACATCTTCACTTTCTACGACTTACTCTATTATTTTCCCTTTCGCCATGTAGATAAAGCCACGGTTTACAAGATCAGCGACATACAATCCGAAGGAAACTACATGCAATTTCGCGGAGACATTTTGGGCTATCAGATTATAGGTGACGGCCGTTCCCGACGCCTTTGCGCGCAATTTACCGACGGAACGGGCACGATGGAATTGGTTTGGTTCAACGGAATCAAATGGATGGAGGATGTGTTGAGCCAAAATCACAGCCAAGTGCTGATTTTTGGCAAGCCCACCATCTTTGGCAACCGATGGAACATGACACACCCCGAAATCATTGATCCCAATGCGCCGAAGGAAAACACTATTACCCAGCACTTTTTCCCTTTATACAACACTTCGGAAAAAGCGAAAAAAGCCGGGCTTGACAGCAAGGCACTGGCAAAACTCACCGCGACATTGCTGTTGGATTTACGACAACACAGCATTCCGGAAACCTTGTCGCAGGGAATCATTTCCAATCATAAATTGATGTCGTTGCATGAAGCATTATTCCAGATTCATTTTCCAGAAAATCAGGAAAAGCTAACACAGGCAACGATTCGCCTGAAGTTTGATGAGTTGTTTTATACACAACTTAAACTACTGAAACTAAAAGTTTTAACAGAAAGGAAACTCCGCGGCCACATATTTGCGAGGGTAGGCGAAAGTTTCAACTATTTTTACAATAATTGTTTGAAATTCGACCTTACTGGAGCGCAAAAAAGGGTGATAAAGGAGATTCGCGCCGACATGGGAAGTGGACGGCAGATGAACCGATTATTGCAAGGAGACGTGGGAAGCGGCAAAACCATAACTGCCTTGTTGGTCATGCTGATTGCCAACGATAACGATTACCAGTCGTGTTTGATGGCACCGACGGAAATTCTTGCACAGCAACACTTTGAGAACATATCCAAGCAGTTGGCCAATATGAACGTGAAGGTGGCTCTGCTGACCGGTTCCACCAAAACGGCCGAACGGAAAGCGATACACGAGGGCCTGCTTGATGGAAGCATACGGATTCTCATCGGGACACACGCTTTGATTGAGGACGACGTTCAGTTTCAGAATTTGGGGCTGGCGGTCATCGACGAACAGCATCGCTTTGGCGTGGAACAGCGCGCCAAATTGTGGAAAAAGAACAGCATACCGCCGCACATTTTGGTGATGACAGCAACGCCCATTCCGCGCACGCTCGCAATGACCGTTTACGGGGACTTGGATGTTTCCATCATCGACGAACTTCCCAAGGGACGCAAACCCATTATTACCAAACATTTATACGAAAAAGACAGAAGTAACATGTTCGCATTTCTGCGCCAACAGGTGAATGCGGGCAGGCAAGCCTTCGTTGTTTACCCGTTGATTCAGGAGTCAGAAAAGATGGACCTTTTGGACTTGCAGGCCGGCTTCGAGGCGATGTCACGCTCTTTTCCCCTCTCCCACTACGCAGTCGGCATGGTACATGGGAAAATGAAAAACGAGGTGAAAGATTTTGAGATGCAGCGTTTTAGC
>JAKSME010000170.1 GCA_024400785.1 Bacteroidales bacterium | reverse complement strand
GTATCACTGTTTTACATCCCCGTATGAGTTTTCCGATGTCGACGGCCGCTATCGTGGTCAGGATGGTAAAATCCATAAAAGCGATGGACACAAAGTCTACACCGTTTTTTCACTTTGGGATACCTACCGCGCCTTGCACCCGCTACTGAACCTTATCGACCGAAAGCGAAGCAACGATTTCCTCAACACTTTCCTTCTGGCTTACCAGCAGGGCGGCCAACTGCCGATGTGGGAACTTTCGGCTTATGAAACCTGGTGCATGATTGGCTATCACGCAGTCCCCGTCATTCTCGATGCTTCTCGCAAGGGTATCGGCGATTTCGACAAAAAGGCGATGTTGGAGGCCATGGTCGCCTCAGCGGAACTGCCCAAGCTCGGGCGACCGGAGTTCGAAAAATTTGAATACATCCCCGCCGACGTGGAACATGAATCGGTTTCCAAAACACTGGAATATTGCTTCGATGACTGGTGCATCGCTCAGTATGCCAAAGACTTGGGCGCTAACGACATTTATGACCGATTTATCCGTCGTTCTGAATTCTATAAAAATATTGTGGATGAAAATGGCTTCATGCACCCCAAAAGCAACGGCGGTTTTATTCTGCCGTTTGCTCCGGGCGAAGTCAATAACCATTTTACGGAAGCCAACTCCTGGCAATATTCTACCTACGTTCCCCACGATTTCGCCAACTATGTCCGCATGGCCGGCGGAAAGAAACATGTGGCGGCCATGCTCGACTCCCTCTTCTTCGGAACAACGCAGATGTCGGGCCGCCAACAGGCCGACTTGACGGGAATTATGGGACAGTATGCCCACGGAAACGAACCAGGCCATCACGCCCCCTACATGTATAATTATGTCGACCAGCCGTCGAGGACGCAACAGGTTGTGCGCCAGTTGATGCGCGAACAATACAAAGACCGCCCAGACGGACTTTGCGGCAACGAGGACTGCGGCCAGATGTCGGCTTGGTACGTGATGAGCGCTATGGGCTTTTACGCCGTCGCCCCCGGCAGCAACCTATATGACCTCGGCTCGCCGATTTTCGACGAAGTGAAAATCCATCTTGAAAATGGCAATGTTTTCACCATCATTTGTGAAAACCAAGGTCCGAAAAATGTTTATGTGGAGTCGATGACGCGCAACGGAGCGCCATTCTTCGAGCAGAGAATCAATTATTCGATGATTAACGACGGAGATACCTTCGTTTTCGAAATGAGCGAAAAGGTTCCCTCTTTTTCCCGCCTTGAAAACAGAAAGGAAATTGTTGAAAAGCCATTGCTCACCGTCGTGCCTTCCGTCTCTCCCAACGATGTTGTTTTCCGAGGAAAACAGAAAATCACGCTCCATAGTCCGAACAATGATCCCATTTATTACAGCACTTCCGCCGACAATTTCAAGGGAGTCCATTTATATACGAAACCCTTTACTATCAAAGAATCGACAACGGTTAAAACGTACGCGGTCAATGCTGTCACGGGAAAAAGCGCCGAGGTTACTGCCGTTTTCCATAAGTTCGTGCTAGACAAGTCGGTAACGATAAACAGCAAGTACAATCCGCAGTACACGGCGGGAGGCGACGAAGGCATCATTGACGGGCTCCGCGGCAATGTGAATTGGCGTTTGGGCGGCTGGCAAGGTTATCAGTCACAGGATTTTGAAGCAGTGGTCGACTTGAAATCTGTGAAAAATATCCATAAGGTAAGCGCCGGCTTCTTGGAAGACATCCGCGCGTGGATTTGGTATCCGACTGGAATGAGTGTGGAGGTGTCGGAAGATGGCAAGACGTTTGTTCCGTTTGGCGACATGAAGAACCAAGGCCCGACGGATGATTACACGGTGAAGGTTCGGGATTTCGTTGTAAAAGGTTCAGCCAAAGCGAGATACGTGCGTGTTCGCGCGTACAATTTTGGTCAATTGCCCGAGTGGCACTTGGGTGCGGGCGGCGATGCCTTCATTTTTGTTGATGAAATCTTAGTGGAATAACCGCAAGAGCGGAAATGTGGCGCGGTGTTGCCCGCCCATTACACGTAATATTCAGCAATACGCTTCATTTCAGAACTTACGTTGTTGCCTTCGTAGAGAATGCCGTAGATGGTTTCTGAAATGGGAATGTCGGCGCCGAACTTCTTGTTCATCTCATGGATACAGCGAACGGCGTAGTAACCTTCCGCAATCATGCTCATTTCGAGTTGGGCCACACGGGTGGACAGCCCGTGGCCGATCATATTGCCGAACGTGCGGTTGCGGCTGAAGTGTGAGTAGGCGGTTACGAGCAAGTCGCCGAGGTAGACCGAGTCGTCGAGGCAGCGTTCGCCGGGGAAGACTTTGTTGACGAACTTTTTCATTTCGCGCACCCCGTTGGCGATGTAAGCAGCGATGAAGTTGTCTCCATAGCCCAGACCGCTGTAGATGCCGGCGCCGAGGGCGTAGATGTTCTTCATGACGACGGCGAGTTCGGCCCCTTTGATGTCTGGAGAGACGGAGGCGCGGACATAGCGGTTGGTGAACATCCGGGCCACGTCGCTGGCCAATTCCGGGTTTTCTGATGCGGCGGTGAGGAAGGTGAACTTCTTGATTTATATCTGTGTTTTGTTGTTGGTTATTTCTGGTTTTTTTGATGCGGCGGTTAGGAAGGTGATCTTTTCTTGCGCTATCTTTTCCGCGTGCGACGGTTCGCTGATCATGGCCATGTTCGCCATCGGAATTTTGAACTCGTCGTGCAGGTAATCCGTGATGAACTGCATCTTTTCAGGAATGATACCCTTGACCGCGGTGATGATTTTCTTGTTGTTCAAGCGACTTTTCTTGAGTGGTTCAAGCGTCTTCTGCAAGAAGGCTGACGGCGTGACAATGATGACATAGTCGGCTTTGGCAACAACCGAGCGTAGGTCGTTGCTGACTTTAACATCTTTTGGGTCAATGAAGGTGGAACTGAGGTATTTGGGATTGTGCCCATATTTGTTTACACCTTCCACAATTTCCTCTTCGCGCACCCACCAGTGGATGTGCTCTAAGTTGGCAGATAAAATCTTGATGATTGCGGTAGCCCAACTGCCACCGCCGATAACGGCTACTCTATATCTTAAACGCGTTTTTTTGCGCAACGAGGTGAAGACTTCGTCCATGTGTCCCTTTTCACT
>JAKSME010000017.1 GCA_024400785.1 Bacteroidales bacterium | reverse complement strand
CGATGATTTGAGGTCGGAGGTGGTGTTGGCAATTTCACCGCGAACGCCAGCCTGTACTTTCAACTTGTCCCAAAATGAGGTGGAATAGATGAAGTATGCCGCGTTGATCCATTCCGAGAAAACGAAATTGTTGCTGCGGGTTTTATCAAGGGCCAACGGCATCGTGTCATTGCCCTCATAAAATCCATAATCTTCACCTACAGAACGATATGATACTTTATACCCCGTCTCAATACGTCCTTTCTTGCCCACCGGGGTGACAAAATCCACCTGTGCGGAGGCATTGGTGTTTTTATCATTGGTGATGGATTTTTGAGAGATATCCAGATGCTCAAAGGGATAGGAGTAGTCTTGGAGGGTGGTATCTGTATTCATGCGGTCATTGTGGGTGTAATAAATGTCGGCAGTGAGTTCCATCCCTTTCGTCTCAAAAGTCTTTTTGTAATTGATGGTCCCACTGTAATTATTGCGTTTGCCGGTGCCGCCGGAATGCTGGAGATATTTTTCATACGGAATATAGTCATCCATGCGCACACTGTCGTCCTCCACGTTCAAATCGCTGAAAGATGAGTTCTTATTATTATTGTATGAAAAGGCGAAACTGAGGGTGTTTTTATCATTGATACTCCAGTCGATACCGGTACGGAGGTTGTGGTTGTAACCGCCGAATTTGCCGTAATTCTCTTGGAAAAGTCGCGTGGTGTCTTCGCCGAACCAGGACTTACGGTCGGTGGTGCCTCCATTGAAATGGTTGTGCCCGCGCAGGTCATAGTTCAGGAAAATGTTGATTTTGTCATAGCTGTAATTGAAGTTGAGGTTGCCGCTGTAACTTCCCAATTTCGGCTTGTTCCGAAACAACTCCATGCTTCCACGCAAACTCACCATGCCGTTGAAACCGCTGGCTTTGCGCTTTTTCAAAACAACATTCAAAATGCCGGATTCTCCATCTGGTTCCAAACGTGCTGATGGATTCGTGATTACCTCAATGCTTTGAATGAGGTTCGCGGGAATCTGGTCCAAGGTTAAATTGGAAGGTTTGCCATCAACGAGGATGGTTACGTTTTCGCTGCCTCGCAAGGTTACATTCCCATCCAAGTCCACGTCAACAGAGGGTATTTCTTCCAAAACTTCTACCGCCGTCGCCCCTTCTGTCGTTATGCTGGACTCCACATTAAAAACGGTTTTGTCTAAGTTGCTTTCCAACATTTCCACTTGCGCCACCACCTCAATTCCTTCCAATGAGGTCGCTTCCTGATCCATTTTCAACCGCTGAATCTTGTATATCGGATTGTTCTGGCTTAAAATGAATGGCGCGGTCTGCAGACTTCCGTAACCGAAATACTCAATTCTTAAGAACGACTTCCCGAAAGGGATTTCTGGAATGACGAAGTTGCCTTTCTCATCAGAGATCGAATAGGTTAGCATGGATGAATCCTTTGCGCTGAGAACATAAACACTGGCATATTGAAGAGGTTTGCCGTTAGCATCGCTAACACTTCCTACCAGTACACCAGTGGTTTGGGTGACCATTGAATGGTAGTCTACATCTTGTGAAAATGATAAATTGCTGAAAATTAATAAGATAATAGTGAGGAATAAACTTTGTTTTACTTTTTTCATTGAGTGTGATTTTGCAAAAAAAAACGCGCTTCCGACATTATTATTTTATAGAAGTTTAATTAAAATTTTATTTTTTTTATTGTATCGTATTGATAATGAATAGTTAAAAAAAAAATTGTAAAAAAGATAAAAAAAATTGAAGCGAGGCTCGAAAAATCGAAATTTTAACGTACCTTTGCGCGTTTAAAATCACAACCCTAAATGATATAATTATGGAAAAAGAAAACGTCAATGCTGAAAAACTCAAAGTGCTAAATTCCGCTTTGGAAAAACTTGAAAAATCCTTTGGTAAAGGGGCGATTATGCGTCTGGGTGATGCCGCTCCCGAAGCCGTTGAAGTCATTCCGTCCGGCTCCATCGCCCTCGATGCAGCACTGGGCGTCGGTGGTTATCCGAAAGGCCGTATCATCGAAATCTATGGCCCCGAATCTTCCGGTAAAACCACGCTCGCCATCCACGCCATCGCCGAAGCCCAAAAGCGCGGGGGCATCGCCGCCTTCATCGATGCTGAACATGCCTTCGATCGGTTTTATGCTGAAAAATTGGGCGTAAATACCGATGACCTGCTTGTGTCTCAACCCGATAACGGAGAACAGGCACTCGAAATCGCTGACAACCTCATCCGTACAGGCGCCATCGACATCATCGTTGTCGACTCTGTCGCAGCGCTCACCCCTAAGAGCGAAATCGAAGGCGACATGGGCGATTCAAAAATGGGCCTCCAAGCCCGCTTGATGTCCCAAGCTATGCGTAAACTGACCTCCACCATCAGCAAAACCAAATGCTGTTGCATCTTCATCAACCAACTCCGTGAAAAAATCGGCGTGATGTTCGGCAACCCTGAAACAACCACCGGCGGTAACGCTTTGAAATTCTATGCCTCCGTCCGCCTCGACATCCGTCGCCAGTCGCAAATCAAAGACGGCGACATGGCTTCCGGTAACCACGTTAAAGTGAAGGTGGTCAAGAACAAAGTCGCTCCGCCATTCCGTACAGCGGAATTCGACATCATGTTCGGTGAAGGAATCTCCAAAATCGGCGAAATCATCGATATGGCCGTCGAAAAGAACATCATCAAAAAGTCTGGCTCTTGGTTCTCATACAATGATAGCAAAATCGGCCAAGGCCGCGACACCGTCAAACAGGTCCTGTCAGATAACCCCGAATTGGCAGAAGAAATTGAAAACCAAGTACGTGAAAGCTTGAACGCATGAAGAAACTGATCATCCTTTGCGCAGCAGCCCTCATCGGCTGCTGCCTTTTTTCATCTTGTAAACATAAAAAAGATAATAACGACGCCCCTGCGGTCGTGGATTCTTTGGCCTATTTTTCAGACCAAATCAAAGCTCACCCCAAAGATGCAGAATTATACTTTCAACGTGCTCAGTATCAGTATAATCACCAATTTATCCAAGAAGCTTACGGCGATATCTTGAAGGCCGTGAAGCTGAATGAGTCCTGTGCCAAATATTACGTGCTTTTCGCTGATATCAATTATGCACGCAAGGATTTTGATGGTTCAGAGGAAAATCTTCAAAAAGCACTTTCTCTCGAACCTGAAAATAATGAGGTCCGACTCAAATTGGCAGAACTGTTTTATTATCGCGCAGAAAAAACACCGTCATTTTACGATGAATGTCTGAAACTGCTCTTGGAAGCGCGCACCAAACAACCTCATAACCCGAAAGCCTATCTGATTGAGGCCATGTGCTATAAGGAAAAAGGTGATACCGCCACATATCTGCATCGTCTGCAAGTGGCTATCGACCAAGATCCTTCCGAGATCAAAGGACACTTGGAATTGGGCTATTTTTATCAGAAACATTTAGACCCCATCGGTATTGACCATTACCAAAATGCTTTGCGTATCGATCCTGCCAATGCTGAAATTAATTACAACCTGGGGCTTTTCTACCGCGACCTCGGTCGCAGGGATGAAGCCAAGGAACAGTTCCAACACATGGTGGCCGTTGTTCCTGCCGGAACCTATGCGGCAAATGCCTGCTACCAATTGGGGTATTTCGAACTGCAAGATGGAAATTACCAGAATGCAGCTGAATATTTCAGCCATGCCATAGATATGGATGCCAACTTCGTGGATGCTTTTGCCGCTCGAGGCGAAGCATACGAAAATCTGGAACAATATGATAAAGCGCGCGCTGATTACAATCAGGCATTACGCTTAAAAGACAATTTTGACCAAGCCATCCAAGGCTTGAATTCCATTGATGCCAAATTGAAAAAGAAGAAGTAATTATGCTTCTACAGCTGGCTGCCCTATCGGGAAATAGGAAATGCCATGACTTCTCAATTCTTCCGCATTGTAAATGTTTCGACCATCAAAGATCACTGCGTGTTTCATGGTATTCTTTACTTTGTCAAGATCCAAAATCTTGAATTCAGCCCACTCAGTGACTAAAAAAATGGCATCGGAACTTTCAATGGCAGAATATACGGAATCACAATAAGTAACAGTGTCACCGATACGCCGTTTGCATTCGCCCATGGCTACAGGGTCGTAAGCTTTTACTTTGCAACCAGCATTCAGTAGTTTGTCGATGAGAACCAATGCGGGGGCTTCGCGCATGTCATCGGTGTTGGGTTTGAATGCCAAACCGAGCAATGCGATGGTTTTTCCTGCCAAATCGTCCTGATAGTGTTTTTGTAACTTTTTGAATAATAATGATTTCTGCTTTTCATTTGTGGATTCGACGGATTTGAGAATGTCAAGGGAACAACCATTTTCTTCTCCGGTATGAATCAACGCTTTCACGTCTTTGGGAAAGCAGGAACCGCCATAACCAATGCCTGCATAGAGGAATTTGCTCCCAATACGGCTGTCGGAACCGATGCCTCGTCGAACCATGTTGACATCGGCACCCACTTGCTCACACAAGTTGGCGATATCGTTCATAAAACTGATTCGCGTTGCCAACATGGCATTGGCCGTATATTTGATCATCTCTGCCGAACAAATGTCGGTAAAAATGATGGGATGTCCATTGAGAACAAAGGGTTTGTAAATCTTCTCCATCAAGATTTGCGCCTTTTCGGATTCGACTCCGACGACTATGCGGTCCGGTTTCATGAAGTCGCCAATAGCGTCACCCTCTTTCAAAAATTCCGGATTGGAAGCGACATCAAAACAAATACTTACACCGCGTTTGTCCAATTCTTCCTGCACCGCCATTTTAACCTTTTTCGCCGTTCCAACAGGAACCGTGCTCTTTGTGACTATGACCAGATACTTGTTCATGTGGCGGCCGATGGTGTGTGCAACCTCGAGCACATAACGCAAGTCTGCACTGCCATCTTCATCGGGTGGAGTGCCCACAGCAGAAAAAATCACGTCAACTTCATCAATGATGCTTGCCAAACTGGTCGTGAAAGTCAGTCGCTTTGCACGAATGTTATTGCGCAACATGTCCTCTAAGCCTGGTTCGTAAATGGGGCAGCCACCGTTTTGCAATAACTTGATTTTCTGCTCGTTAACATCTACGCAAACAACTTCAAATCCAACTTCTGATAAACAAGTTCCTGTAACGAGACCGACATATCCGGTGCCAACAATAGCAATTTTCATATTTTTCTTTTTTGGAGAGGCAAAAATACAACAATTTCGGGGTTCTAAAAATTGTTTGGATGATTATTCATGATAATCCTGACTTTATCCGTGTCAAGACTGATTTCCTTTTGAATTTTTCCTGTGAGGGTGGGAGCGGGCATTCCATCACTCCAAGTGGTTGAACTTGTGAGAATGCGTGCCTCATCCCAAAGCCCATGCTGTATGAATAGGTCTAAGGTTTTTCGCCCGCCTTCGACAATCACCGACTGCATTTTGTCGGTAAATAATTGTTGGCAGAAGTCGTTCAAATTGTTACTGACAAAGGTGAAACCGTCGATTTCGGTGAGTTTTTCGATGTCTTTCGCCATGAGGTAGCGCTTGGGACTGTTGCCCGGGTAGTAGCGAGTGGTGAGAGATGGATGGTCGTTGCGGTAGGTATTGTAACCGATGAGTATGGCCTGTTCTTCACTGCGCCATTTGTGTACTAGGATGCGTGACGCTTCATTGGTAATCCAATATGTCCCAGTTGGATTTTTTTCGCGGTTAATATCCATAAAACCATCTTCGGTTTGTGCCCATTTCAAAATTATGTAGGGGCGATGCCATCGGTGATAGGTGAAAAAACGCTTGTTTATCGCCTCACATTCGTCTTTTAATACTCCTGTAATAACTTCTATACCAAAATCTTGCAGCTTTTTGATGCCCTTTCCATTCACTTTGTCATGAGGGTCTGTAGCTCCGATGATGACACGAGGGAACTTCATTTCTATCAATTTGTCGGCACAGGGAGGTGTCTTCCCATAGTGGGAGCAGGGTTCCAACGTGACATAAATGGTTGAGTTTTGCAGTTTCGATTTATCGGCTACGGAGTTGATGGCATTGACTTCCGCGTGTGCTTCTCCGTATTGATGGTGATAGCCCTCACCGATGATTTCCCCATCATGAACGATGACTGCACCCACCATGGGATTGGGTTGAACACGTCCTAACCCCAACTTTGCCAAGTCGAGGCACCGATGCATCATTTCAATATCGAATGTGGAAATCCTGTTGTCCAATATCTTGAATATTACATGGTTCTCCCATTGTCAATAACCCATTTCATGTATAGAAGTGCGGCCACGCTCCATGCTTGTGAGATACAGCCATTGGGGTGATGCGGCGGTGCTCCATCATATACTTCGCCAATGGTGGAAATGCCATATTCTTTGATGTCGGCTTCAAAATCATAAAAGATTTTTTCCAAAACGGGAAAAGCTTTTTTCTGATGAACGGCCAACATTCCGTTGGTGAAGGGAATTAGAAGCCACGGCCAACAGGTGCCTTGGTGATAAGCGGCATCTCTGCTCGCTTGGTCTCCGCCGTAATAACCTTTGTAGTCGGGATCGTTGGGTGAAAGTGTACGGATGCCTTTGTTGGTGAGCAGTTCCTCCGTGCATTTCTTCAATATGAGTTGGCGGATTTTTTCGCTGATTGCAGAATAGGGTAACGCAGTGGCTATCAGCATGTTTGGACGGACTTGAAAGTTTTTGTAGTTGCCGTCCACGTAGTCTGCGAGCCATCCTTTTTCCTTTGACCAAAAGGTGTCTTTGAAAGTGTCTGGGAATGACTTAATGATATCTTTCCATTCATGGATGAAATCATTGTCTTTTCCGTACTTCGCCATTTCGCTGGCGAAACATAAAGCGTTGTACCACAACGCATTGATTTCAACGGCGCAGCCCGTTCTGGGTGTTACGGGTTTCCCATTGACGATGGCATCCATCCAAGTCAACGCTTTGCCTTCGCATCCGGCGTAAATGAGACCGTCTTCCAGCATTTTGATGCCATAGAGTGAACCATTGCGATATGCGTTCAGAATGGTGCGCATTGCATCTCCATATTCTTTCCAGATGGTTTTTTCTGAATGTGTATATGAGGTGTATTGTTGCAGGGTGCGGAAAAACCAAAGGGGCGCATCAACGGAGTTGTAAGAACTTTCGTTTCCCGAGCCAATGTTGGGGAAAAGTCCGTTTCGCAAATCATGGAGCATGGAATCCATGATTTCCTTACACAATTCAGGTTTGCCCAAAGCCAGAGTGAGTCCCGGGAGTGAAATAAAGGTATCGCGGCCCCAGCGGCCAAACCATGGATAGCCAGCCATGATTTCCGTTTTTCCGTTGCGCTTGACGATAAATTGTTCGGCAGCGTTTTTCAGACAGTTGAAATAGGTACTGCGGTTGGTGTGTTGTCGGATTTCATTTTCGTACAGATGTTCCAAGTCTGAAGTCCGAACGGGTTCGGTTCCCAGCGTGATGTATAGAACCTGATTTCTGAGTTTGACGCTGATTTTTCCGGGGTTGAGCAGATCCTCGTGGCCTTCGTAGCCGCGAGCCAGTTCTTCTTCATATTCGAAATTTTCGTACCAAACGGGGCGGTGTTCGTAGAAGATTTCCTCGGAACATTGAATGAAAACAGGTGTGTAATTATCATATAAACAATATTTCACACCATTTTCGCACCACTCAAAGTCAGTTCTTGCCGCGTCATTTTTGTGGGTGAGGTTGTGAATTTGACGGAAGGCAAGCAAAGGTTGAAATTGAAATGAAACCGATTCGACATCATCCAAAATGGTGTATTTTACGATGAGCCTGTCGGAGTTATTCAAGAATAAAATCTCACTTTTGAAATTGAATTTGCCAACCCTGAAGTAGTAGGTGGGAACGGGATCCGCAACAAATCGTTGCATGTATTTGTTGCCTTTGGGGTCGATAATGCCATCTTTGTATTGATGAATCCCCAGCCTGAATTCCATGTCGTTCATGATGACACTTTCATTCAGGTTGGATACCAAGACATGACGTTCGTGGTCGATGTTGTCTTGAGGAACGATGAAAAGACCGTGATATTTTCTTGTGTTGAGACGTAATAGGGATGTGTTCGCAAAAGAGCCAGTTCTGCTGCATCGCAGTAGCTCTCTTTTTTTTGCATAAGAAATATTTACAAGTTTCTCTTTATCAAACTCTATGTAGTTCATTGTGGTTGGATTTTCAAGCCGCAAATATAAGTAAATTTTTTGATTGTGAAAGAATGTTTTTGTCTATTACAAATCATCGGCAATGATTTCTCCTCTGGGATTTCTCACCGTGTATTTTGTGAATTTTTCATCTGCGTCAAAACCGGTGCCGAGATATACGGTGCCATCAGCGCGGGTTTGCCGGACGGGGACATCGGAATATATTTTCCGATTTCTTTTGTCCCACACTATTTTTTCTGTTGTTATGGTATCGCCTTTTGCTAAATTTGTGATTATTACGTGATTACGTGCTTCCATGCATCCATCGCGGTCATTGCTGATCGCATAGTCGGCTTTGAGGATGGCTTCGGGTTTCCCCATAAAATCATAAGAGATGATTTCGATTCCTTCTGGACAATCCATGTAAGATTCCTCGCCGTTGTATTTGTTGAGAAGCGGGGGGTTGATTTGAGAATTCAGTCGTCCGGAATCACTGAAGGTGAGGTGTAGGTTAGCGGATGATTCATCGGGATATTTTCCTTTATACGAAAGGAGGTTGGTCTTCGAGAACTCATCTTCCTGGCATGAAACGAAAAGCACCCCGATTGCGAGGATGCAGAGGGTGCTTTTCAATATCGGATAGATAAATCTATTCATTAGCGAACGGTGGTATTTTCATTGATCCAGCCGCCTACGTGGTAGCTTTGGCCGGGAGTGAGGTTGTTTTCAACCAGGGTTTTGCCGTCAACTTTGTGCAAAGCAGCAAGTTTTTTGTTGCATTCGTTGGTGAGTGAGGGATCAACGGCTTTAGCTCTGTTGTATTTGTCTGCGGCGACCCAGTAAACTGCACCTGCGATAACGCCGTTTCCACCATTGGTGAATTGGTTGTATGAGTTTCTGTACATATCGCCAATCAGGATATAGGGTCTGCCGAATTTCGGGTTGCAGCGTGCAGCGTCAAGAGCGTGGCCACGAGCAGCGGAGTAACTGTTGCGCGTGAATTCGATAGTAGCGATGAAGTAGTACGGTTGTGCCTTTTCTTCATTGGTGGTATATAGGCTGATGGCTTGGTTGAAATAGGAAATGGCCTTGTCCATATTTTTCTTTTGGAATTCCAACATACCCAAGAAGTTTGCGATTTTTCCAGAAGGAGCATCATTGTAAAGGATGACCAAGATGTCGTTGTAAATTTGAGATGAGCGGCATACTGAGTCGGTGCTCATCAAGCTAACCATCTTCTTGAGTGCCGGAAGATTATCTCTGTTTTCTTGGAATTTCTTTTCATAAATAGCAAGCAGTACCGAACCTTTGGCATAGGGAGCGAAGCCTTTTTCCAATTTCGCACTCATTTTGTTGTAGTTCAAAATGGTTTTCAGACAGTTGGTCGTATCTTTTGAAAGTTTGCTGACTTCCTTGTCGTAGGCCATTTTACCGATTGAATTTTCTTCAAATTTCTTTTGGAGTTCTTCAAATTTCGGGATTGAAGCTTCATATTCGGCCTGGCTGCTGACAACGGCTTCATCGATATATTCGGTAGCACGTTCGTAAGCATCAACGACATAGGTGGTGTCGTGGGTTCTTTGAGTTTGTCTTACAGCAAGTTGGAAATACATATCCCAAACGGCGGGTTGGATTTCGGCTTTTTCCAATTCAACTGCGGTTACGAAATCTTCGAAAGCTTGAGCTTCTACGGTAGAATCTTTTCCGCGATATTTCATGGCATAATAGGCCTTCCAGCTTAAACCTTTGCCGTAGGTGCATTTGGTCGGGTGATAAGTGCTGTAAGCTGTTTGTGACCAAAGAAGGGTGTCGATGAGGCGCTCTTTGCGTTCGGCATTTGTCTCAACTTTGATGAGTTGTTCGAGCATGGTGGTCGCGTAAGTGAATGTTCCGTTCCAACCACAGGGGCAATTTGTGATGATGTATTGCCACGGAACGTAAGCTTCAGCGTACTGTTTTTGGTTTACATACGTTTTGAACAGCGTAATCTGTTCAAGAGCTTTTAATGAATCTTCTTCATTTGCACCATACTTGTATGGGCATGGATTTTGTGCGTAAGCAACAAAACTAATCAGCGCAGTGATTGCGACAAATAATAACTTTTTCATCGTAATATGTTTTTTATTCTAATTTCACTCTTTGATACCATTTTTCCTGCAAAGTAAAATGCAGTGAAAATCTAAAGTAATTTTCTCGTAGTAATTCGTTTTGCAATGTCCCCATTTGTCCATACTCAAACATAATACCGAGGGAGGAGTTGTTGTTATATAATTTGAGGGGTAATCCAAATCCGATTGAGAAACTGAAGTCGTTGATGGATTGTTCGTTAACGTAAATTTGCCCGGTAGTGTAGCGGAAACCAGCGCGGAAGCGGATTTTGTTGATATAGTTGGTTGAGGTGGCATTGGGAACAAATTGGATTCCTGTTGAAACCGTGATGGCATCCTGTAGGTTCCCGTTGTTGGTTCCATTTAAATAATAATGTGCCCAATCTTGCCATGCCACATCGGCGGATACCCACCATTTGTCTTTATATTGATAGGAAAAACCGCCACCCAATGTCTGAGGCGTTTGCATGTGTCCCTTTCCCGTGTTGTATTGCATGGTGTCATTGAGTGTGATGTTGTTCCCGGTTCCGGTATAATTATAGGTGAAATTTGATTCTTTTGTCCAAAGGTAAGCGCTGTTTTCGTATACAATACCGAATCCGATGCGGTGTTTGTTCTTGATGGTTGCAAAATATTGAAGGCCTCCAGAAATATAGATACCATCAACTAGCGTGGTTCTATCAACCATGGTGTTGAAAAAGTAGCTCCCATCATATTCTGCTGATTTGGTGTAAGAAAGTCTGCCAAAGAGGTAAGATACATTGAAACCGAAGGAGAGTCCTTTACAGATGCGGAAGGCATTTCCCCAATAAAGTTGAAGCAGCCCGCCATTTCCTTGATAGGCGTATTTTGCATTGATGTCGTTGTCGAGGATGCAGCTGTCAGAAATGTTGTATCCTAAATTGCTGAAGGGGAGGATCCCGGCAGAGGTGCGCCAATGGCGTGTGACAGGTAGGCCTATGGAAAGGTAACCCGGTCTGGCATAGGTGGTTCGCTGAGTGATATCGCTTGTCTTCAAAGTGCTGGAATAGATACTGAAAGCCGCATCTGCAATGAAGGAGAGTGAGTCAAAAGCAACGTATGAGGCGGGGTTCTTGAAGTTGATAAGGTAGGGATCCTGCATGGCATACCCCACCTTACCCATGGCATCGTATGCACCGGAAGTGATATTGCTGGGAAGGCCGTAACCATATTTGGAATATGGGGAGCTAATCTCATTTTGTGCGTGGGAAAAAACGCAGCCTGCGATGATAATTATCGCTAATGAGATTTTTCTATGTAAGGCCTTTGACATTATATATCAATATTTTATAAAGTCCGATAAGGACAAAATTTGAGGCTGCAAATATACTATATTTTATTGAATTTTGCAAGTCTTCTTTGTTGCCGCCAGTGAGTATGACTTTTAGATTGTCAAAATCCATGGAATAACGATGTATGGCTCCGTTTATTTCATCGCTCAGCCCATTGATTACTCCGGCGAGGATGCTTTCTTCCGTTGTGCTGCCAATGTAAATGCTTATCTGTCTTTTTTCTACTTTGGGAAGCCGCTGGGTGAAATGTTGCAGTGCCTTCATCCTCATCTCTAGTCCGGGAGAAATTGAGCCTCCCAAATAGCGCCCGTCTTCGGTTACAAAATCGATGACAAGGCATGTGCCAGCTTGGATGGAAAGTGTATGGTTATGAGGGAACTGCGTATGAGCGGCTACGGCGTTCGCTATGCGGTCAAGTCCCAATGTGCCCGGGGTGGCGTAGTCGATTTGAATGGGAAGGGGAGTGTTGTGTGAGAATTGAACCAACTGTGAGTGGTCGCTCAAATAACTCGTGATGTCATCCCTTTTTTCTCCGACGTTTGAGATGATGGCCGCGCGGATATTAAACGTGGAAACCATATCTGCCACAGTTTCCAATGGCAGATTCGGTTCTTCTTTCAATTCAATGATTCTGCCGTCTGTTGAAAATACCGCCGCTTTTTGCAGCGTGTTCCCGATGTCGACGGCCAAATAGTTGCTCATGGCTGTTACATGAAGGGTTCAAGAACTTTTTTGGCTTCTTTCATCTTTTTGTCCAATAGGTCTTGCGATTTGGCCTCCATTAAAAGACGAAGATAAGGTTCTGTATTAGAAGGTCTTACGTTAAACCACCAGTCGGGGAATTCAATTCTGTAGCCATCAAAGTCCATGAAAGCGGTATTTTGTTCTTGCGCCATAAAATAGTTTTTCATAGCGTCCATGGCCTCTTTCTTTTTTTCAATTTTGAAGTTGACTTCGCCGGAGTTTGCGTAGGTGGCGATTTGTGAAATGAGTTCGGAAACGGTGATGCCTTTTTTCTTCATTTCGCTCACCACGTGCAGGATGACTTGGGAAGCAATCATGGCGGAATCGGAGTAGTAGAAATCGCGGAAATAGTAGTGGCCTGCGAATTCACCGCCGAAGGCTCCGTCGATTTCGCGGAGTTTCAAAGCGGCGTATGCGCGGCCTACGCGCCAGATATAGACTTCGCGGCCGAGTTTGTTGATGTACTCGGTGACGGATTTCGAGGTGCGGATGTCTTGGATTGACATGCCCTGATAACCTTTTTCCTTGATGAAATAGAGACCGAGGACGGCAATCATCAAGTCGGGAGCGATGAATTTGCCTTTTTCAACGCGGTCGGCATCGCCATCATAAATCACGCCGATGTCGGCTTTTTCTTTAAGTACCAAGGCCTGTAAGTCTTTAACATTTTCGGGCTCCAGAGGGTTGGCTTCGTGGTGTGGGAAGGTTCCGTCGAGTTCGTCGTACATGTAGACGGGGGCTTCACCAAAAAGGTCTTTTACCAAAATGGAAGACATGCCGTTGCAGCAATCCATGGCTATTTTGAGGTTGCTGATGTCGTATGAGAATTGCTTCTGAAATTCGAGGTATTCGGCTTTTACATCGTGGGGGATGATTTTCCCTTTGTCGGCCACGGGGGCGGGAGTTTCTTTGATCATTTGTTCCAATTTGCCGAGGCCGGTGTCGTAACCGACAGGTAGTGCATTCGTTGTGGAGACTTTTAGTCCGTTATGCTCTTTCGGGTTATGGGAAGCCGTGATCATGACGGAGGCATCAAAATTGTGTTTTGCGGTGAAATAGTATACCATCGGGGTGGTGGAGAGCCCCATGTCATAGACGTCAACTCCGGCGTCGGTGATGCCTTTGGTGAGGGAGTCAAAGATAGCGGGGGAGGAGGTGCGCATATCGCGACCAACTAATACTTTGTTGACATTCAATAATTTGGGAAGAAAGAATCCGATGCGGTAGATGTCTTCCAAGGTGAAGTCTTTTTCAAATACACCTCTAAAATCGTAAGCTTTAAATGCGCCCATGTTTGATTTGTTTTTTGTTTACTGTTTGTTTTCGTGTTTGATTAAGTTCTCCCAGCGGCAGAACGCGTAGGTTTTGACATCATATAAAATGTTGTAGAAAATGCGGCCCCAATAGTTTTTGGAGCCAAAGCCGCTTGGGATTTTGATGAATTTTTCGCAGAGGACGGGCTCTCGGGAGGCGGTATCGGCGATGGCTACCCAGACAGAGCCGGTTTTGCTGACGGAATCGAAGGATTCCACAATGAATGTGAGTGCGAACCGGTGTTGTTGGGGCATTTCCAAACTGCGTATGTGGGCGCAGATGGAATCTTCGGATTGGATATCGGCCAAAGAGATATTCTCTCGCAGTACGTTGGTGAGTTTTGTGGATTTGTTGTTTTTGGAGACTAAAGAGAGGTCGTACGACATGATCGGTTTGCGGAAGCTGAGACGAATGTCATATTTCTTTTGGTCTGAAATAATTAATAAATTCCACTCATTGAAGTAGATGCGTAGGATTTCCTGTGTAATTTCGAAGCCTTTCTTTGTGAACTTGGCTTTGGAAAAATCGATGCCGAGCCACAAGATTTCTCTTTCGTTTAAAAAGTCGGTAAATAAAGCTTCGTTGATGTACATTGTTTGATATTAGTGGCGGGTGAGCCAGAGGTTGGGGTCGAGGTAGTTTTGTCCTTGGTTGATGATGAAGGTGAACTCGTAGGTCCCGGAGTCGCTTTTTTTTGCGACGTTGCCGATTTTTTGTCCGGTAGAGACATTCTGTCCGACCTTGATAGTGACGTTGGTGATGTTTTTGTAGATGGTGAGGTATTCGCCGTGTCGGATAATGATGAGTTTTGCGCCGTCGAAGTCTTTGACGGTGGTGACGGTTCCTTTGAAGACGGCTTTCACTTCGGCGTTGGCGTGGGTGAGCAGTTCGATGCCGATGTTGTTAACCATGACGGAGGGGGCGTCTGGGTGTGGGTGTTTGCCGAAGTCTTGGATTTTGGCGCATGCGCTCACGGGCCAGGGCAGTTTCCCCTTGTTGCCGGCGAAGCTGCTGCTCAGTTGTTTTTCTTCCGGCGTGAGGGTGATGGTGGTGGATTTTCCCCCAGAGCTTGAAGAACTCGTACCGGATTTCCCGCTGGTTTTCCCTGCCGAACTTTTTTGGTTGTTTCGGGCGTTGGCCGCTGCGATTTCTGCATTGATGGCTTTTTGGATTTCGTTGGCCAAACGTGATTGTTCCTGTTGTTTCTTTTTGATTTCGGCTTTCAGTTCGGCCTCTTTTTTATTGAGTTTTTTGGAGAGCTGTTCCACCTCGCGTTTTTGTTGCCTTTGTGCGTTGTTGGCGTTTTCCTGCTCTTGCATCGTGGTTTGCTTCTCGCCCTCGATCAGCGCCAGCTCTTGGCATTTGTGCTCAATTTCATTTCGGCTGGCGGTGATTTCTTCCACTTTTTTCTTCACATTTTGGGAATATTCGGCATAGAAGCGCATTCTGCGGAACATGGTGGAATAGTCTTCTGAGGAGAGAATGAACAGCAAGGGGTCTCTTCTTCGGCGGTTTTTGAAGGTGTTATAGACCACGCGGGAGTAATCTTCTTTCAAACAGGTGAGTTTTCGGGCAAGCCGGGAAGACTCGTTTTGATTCTCGCGAATCTCATCTGAGAGAACGTTGATTTCGTTTTGCAACTCGGTCATGTATACTTCGCGTGTCGCAATCTGGTCGCGTAAAACGCTCAATTGTTGCTGAGAAGCCTTTTTGTTTTTCTTTGTCTCTTCCAGCAGCTTTTGCTTGTTTTTAATCTCCTTTTCAATCTTTTGCTTATTCTTTTTCAGCTGGTCGCTTTTTTTACTTTGCGCGTCCACACCGAAATATGCCAATGCGAAGACGGAAAAAACCAATAAAATGATTGCTTTTTTCATAAACAAATCCTTGTTTTCAAGTAGTTTACTTCTAATTAAAGAATTTACAAATATAGAACGAATTATCGATGTTTTTTATTTTCTTTCTTGATTTTTTTTCACAGTTGATTGTGAAAAAATCCGTATTTTTGCAGCAAATTTTTTTGATGAAAAAACACATTCCGAATATTATCACTTGTTGCAACCTGGTGTCGGGTTGTTTCTCGATTTTGTTTGCCACCCGTGGTATGTTGGAGGTGGCTTCCATGATGATTCTGCTGTCAGCGACATTTGACTTTTTTGACGGTTTCGCCGCCAGAATGCTGCATGTTCAGTCGCCGATGGGGGTGGACATGGATTCGTTGGCGGATGTTGTTTCCTTCGGAGTCGCACCCACCACCATTGCATTTGTCTTTCTCTCCCAGTTGTTGGGAACGCTTCCTCCGGAAGTGCGTGAAAGTTGGGTGGGGATTTTGCCGTTTTGTGTTTTCGTTGTACCGGCGCTGTCGGCCTTCCGTTTGGCGCGTTTCAACCACGATGAGCGTCAGCATGAGGAGTTCCGCGGTTTGGCGACCCCCGCCAACGCGCTGTTTATCGGCTTCTTGCACTTCTCAGCCCGTTCGATTACCGTCTTCAACAATTTCTGGGTTGTTCTGGCTCTCGTGCTTATTTTTGCCGTCATGCTTCTCACCGATGTGCCCATGTTTTCTTTGAAGTTCAAAAATTTCCATTTTAAAGAAAATCTGGTGCGATACATCTTTCTTTTTATTGCAGCTATCTTATTGATAATCTTTAGATTCGGTGCATGCCCCATCATCATTTTGGTATATATTCTGACCTCCCTGATTCGTATCCCCATTAAACATTATGCTCATGAATAACCATGTTCGGTCGGTGGCCGTTTTTTGTGGCTCTTCCGATGGAAAAGATGCAAAATATGTCCAACTTGCGGCTGCTTTCGGTCGTTTGTGCGCCCGAAATGGTCTTACCATCTATTATGGAGGGGCGAAGTTGGGCCTGATGGGGTCGCTTGCTGAGGCGGCTTTGGCCGAAAATGGCAAGGTCGTCGGCATCATTCCCGACTTTTTTTCCGGGGATGTGGTTGTTGCCAACAACATCACGGAGCAGATTTGGGTGAAGTCGATGAGTGAACGCAAGCAGAAAATGGAACAGTTGGCGGATGCTTTTGTGGTGCTTCCCGGCTCTTTTGGCACGATGGACGAACTTTTCGAAATTGTGACCGATGCGCAGCTGGGTCTTCATCAAAAGCCGATTGTCATTTTGAATGCTTTCGGTTATTACGACTTGCTGCTCAAGCAGTTGGAGATTTTTTCCCAAGAAGGTTTTCTCCGTCCTTTTCATCGTGATTTGATTTCGGTGGCAGCTGCACCGGAGGAGGTTTTTGAAAAACTGAATAACTTCCAGTATCCCAATGATTTATCCTGGTTAAAAAAACATACTAAACATCAATAATTCTTTAATAATGAAAAAAAGTGACCTTATTACCATCATCGTCGTCGCCATCGTTTTGAGCGTTTTCATTTTCGTTCCGGGCGCGTTAGATGCCTTTAATTCTGCTACTGCAAACCATGGTATGATAATGAGTTTCTTCAAGTTCGCTATTTTGGCGACCTTTGGTGAAATGTTGGCGTTGCGCATCCGCAAGGGTTGCTACACCGAAGCAGGATTTGGCATACTTCCCCGTATGATTGTGTGGGGCATTTTGGGTATGGGCATTGCGATGGCCATGAAGATTTTCAGCATGGGCACCATCGGCTTTCTCACGTATCTCGGTCTCGACCAAGCAGCGTTTTGGTTCGCGGGTTCGCTCAGTTGGGGCAAGGTCCTGGTGGCATTTTGTATCAGTGTGCTAATGAACAGCATTTTCGCTCCTGTTTTCATGACTTTGCACAAGATTACCGACATCCACATACAGCAAACGGGAGGCACGCTCAAAGGCTTTTTCACCCCGATTCCGATGCGTGACATCATTGCTCACAAGGTGAATTGGGAAGTGCAGTGGGGGTTCGTCTTCAAGAAAACGATTCCACTGTTTTGGTATCCCGCTCACACTATAACTTTCTTGTTGCCAGGTAATTATCAGGTTCTTTTCGCCGCTTTGCTCGGGGTGATTCTGGGACTGATTTTGAGTATTAAAAAGTAGTTTGAGGCCGGACGAGGAAAAGGTGAGAAGGAGTGAACAAAAATCTTTTTTGGATAGTTATTAAAAAAATCAATCAATAAAAGTTAATATCATGAATTACGACGTCATTGTTATCGGGAGTGGTCCCGGAGGTTATGTGGCCGCTATTCGCGCCAGTCAGTTAGGAATGAAAACCGCTGTTGTTGAAGGTGGTGAACTTGGGGGTATCTGTTTGAACTGGGGTTGCATTCCCACCAAGGCTTTGTTGAAGTCTGCCCAGGTTTACAATTACATGAAACATGCTGAAAATTATGGGATTAAGATTCCTATGCCGGCAGAATTTGTTTTTGATGACATCATTCGTCGCAGTCGCGGCGTTGCCGAACAGATGAGCAAAGGCGTTCAATATTTGTTGAAAAAGAACAATGTGGACGTTATCGAAGGTTTCGCGGCCTTGACCGCTGACCGCAAGGTCCAAGTCGACTTGAGTGAGGGTGGCACCGCTGTTTATGAGGCCAAGCACATCATTTTGGCTACGGGTGCCCGTTCGAAGGAGCTTCCGCACATCAAGCAGGATGGCGAAAAGGTTATCGGTTACAGAATGGCGCTCACACTTCCGAAACTTCCTGAATCCATGGTTGTTATGGGCTCTGGCGCCATCGGTAGCGAGTTCGCTCACTTCTATTCATCCTTGGGAACCAAAGTCACCATCGTTGAATTTTTACCCAACATTGTCCCCGTTGAAGATGAAGAAATTTCCAAACAGTTGGAACGTTGCTTCCGCAAAAACGGTGTGAAGGTGATGACTTCTTCCGCTGTGGAAAGCGTTGATACTACGGGCGAAAAATGTAAGGTGACGGTTAAGGACGGCAAAGGAAAAATCACTGAGATTGAGTGCGATGTGGTTCTTTCCGCTGTCGGCGTAGTGACCAACCTCGAAGGTTTGAATCTTGATAAGCTCGGCATCGAAGTTGAGCGTGGGAAAGTTGTTGTTGATGAGTTTTATCGCACCAAGTGCGAAGGTGTGTATGCCATTGGCGACATCGTCCCTGGTCCCGCTCTCGCACACGTGGCTTCCCATGAAGCTCTTGTTTGCGTTGAAAAAATAGCCGGTTTGAATCCTCAACCCGTTGATTATGCCAATATTCCCGGCTGTACCTACACCACTCCGGAAATTGCTTCTGTCGGCCTCACGGAGAAGAAGGCCCTGGAAGCCGGCCACGAGCTCCGCATTGGTAAGTTCCCGTTTACCGCTTCCGGAAAAGCCACCGCTTCCGGCAGCCGCGACGGTATGATTAAGCTTATTTTTGATAAAAATACCGACGAGATTCTTGGTTGCCACATGATTGGCGAAAATGTCACAGAAATGGTTTCGGGCATCGTTCTCGCTCGCCAGCAGCATGTTAAGGGCCCGGAACTGATCCACGCCGTACATCCGCATCCCACACTCTCGGAAGCTTTGATGGAGGCTGCCGCTGTCGCTTACGAAGAATGTGTTCATCTCTAAAATGCGCTGTAAAATAGATTTTTGGGAATTGGATCCCGATGGTTTTCACCTTGTAGTCACGGGCAAACTGATGGATACCCCCGTCAGTTTGCTCCTGGACACAGGGGCCAACCACACCTGCTTCGACCGTGTCTTTTTCGACCAACTGCACAATGGAAAAACGGTCGTCATGGGCCATGACGAAGTGAATGTTGGAATTGGCGGGGATGACTTCGAAACGCTGCTCACCGAGGTGGAGGGCTTGTCCATCGGACGAATATCTTTCCCGAAAATGGAAGTCCGACTTGTTGATTTACAGAATGTTAATGCGATGTATAACCAAGCGGGGTTCTCTTCCATTCACGGGGTTATCGGAGGTGATTTCCTCCACCGTTACCATGCCGTTATCAATTACAAAACGGGAAAATTGAAACTTCATTTTTAATATATAGAAAATGACCATTCTTGGCATCGATCCGGGTACAAACATTATGGGATACGCTGTTTTGAAATCGCAGGGACGCCATAGTGAAATTGTTACGTTGGGAGTGGTGAAAATGAATCGCCAGTCTAACCAAGAAGAAAAGTTGAAGATGATTTTTGAGCGTGTGAGGGAATTGATAAATATTTATCAACCAGATACTTTGGCGATTGAGGAACCTTTTTACGGCAAGAATCCGCAGTCGATGTTGAAGTTGGGACGCGCGCAAGGTGTGGTGATAGGAGCTTGTTTGCAGTCGGGGCTTTCCATTCATGAGTACACACCGCGTCGGGTGAAGCAGTCAATCACGGGGCGTGGTGGTGCGTCGAAGGAACAGGTGGCAGCGATGCTTCACAGTATGTATGACTTTTCAACGGATACCAAGTATTTAGATGCCACCGATGCTTTGGGAATTGCGGTTTGCCATCATTTGCAGAATGGCATCGAGCTCCCGCAGGTCAAAACTGCGCGGGTGAAAGGTGGCAGTTGGGCGGCTTTTCTTGCGCAAAATCAGGATAGAATTATTCGTAAATAATTAATTTTCAAAATATTCATAGGCATCGACGAGGTCGAGGTAGACACCGTCGAAGTGGGCAGCCATGATTTTGCTGAGGTAGCTGTTGCTGTCATTCCCGCAAATCAGTTCCTGCCATGCTGAGTACCAATATTTTACCTTGTAATTTCCCGGCCAGTCGCGGTTCTCTTTCCCCAACCATTCGGGGCGGTTGCGTTTCCATTGTTTTTGCCAGTAGTAACGGTAGTCTTCTGCTTCGCCGATGGACATGTAGCAAATCACGAGTCGCGTGCCTCCGTTTTGTTTGCGTCGGAGCTGTTCCACTTCGGCGGCGGTAAAAGGGGTTCCGTCGTTGAAAAAGAGGTCCATCACAATCATGTCGTAATTGGTGGCGCATACCGCGTGGATAAAGTCTTGGCGCGAGGTAAAGTCCTCTGGGTTGATGAGATAAAGAAAGTTTTGAACTTCGTTGAGTTTGGAAATGCGGTCGGAATTTTCGTGATGAATGCCGTTTGTGGGAATGCGGTCGAGGTTTCGGCGGTGGGCGGGGAAGGCGACGAACCCTTCGGCGTCGCAGCGGGCGTACGAGTCGGCCACGTGGTTGGGCTGTGCGCAGTAGTCGATGACGAAGACGGACTTGCCTTGCTCTCGTGAGCGGCGTAGGTAGCGCAAAAGGTATTCGCTCTCATCGGCCGGAGTGGACACCTCGTCATCGGGGTAGCCGTAAAAAAGATCCTCCTGCCCATGACCGTCGATGGCTGCAAGATAGGAGGCGGACAATTCGCTGTCGGGATTGTCTTCCAAAGTTATCAAGCTGATGCCGTTTTGCGGTATAACGATGAAGTCGTTGTCTTTGGCGTGTGCGGCTTCACTGATGCGAATCACGAAATCGCGCATCGCTTGGCGATAGTCAGAACATTTCTCGCTGCCATCGTTGTCGGGTTTGTCACAAGATGTGCAAAAAACAATGATGACAGCGAGAAGGAGAACGATAGTTCTTTTCATAAAGAACGACAATTATTCTTTGACAAATTTCCCAGTTGAAATTTGCCCGTTGGTGATGACTTTGATAAAATAAATTCCTGAGTTCAAAGTGTTTACATTGATTTGTGCGTGATTGTTGTTCACTTCGCTGCGAAGAACGACTTTGCCGTTCAAGTCAAAAATTTCGATGTTTTCAATTGTATTTTCCATCTTAACATTCAGAATGTTCTTGGTAGGATTCGGGAAGATGTTGAGCGCGGCAGTGTTGTATTCATGAACGCCCGGGTTGGGAGCGTCGACTTCGCAAGTCACGTAGATGACGTGGTTTTCAGCGATATTGTTGAGGATATAAGCATTGTTGCCTACGTTCCCAGTTACGTCAGCACCATTGTCGGTAACCGTGGAGATGATATAGCCGGCATCGGGGGTAATGGTGATGGTGAGGTTGTCGCCAGCGTTAACGGTTGAGTTGGAGGGAGTTACAGTGGCGTGGCCATCGGATGTGGCGGAAATGGTGTATGTGTCGGCGGGGGCTCCGGACTGCATGAAAACAACGTAGATATCGTGGTTGTTGGCGATGTTGGAAAGTGTGTATGTGTTATTGTTCACATTTGCGGTAACGTCCATGGTGTTGTCGGTAACGTAGTCGATGGTGTATCCGCTGTTGGGAACGATGGTAAAGACTTGGGTTGCGCCGCCGTTCACCGTGACATTGGTCGGAGTGATGGTGCCGTTGCCATCGGTGCTGCCGGTGAGTGTGTAGGTGGCGGAAACATCCTGGGTAAACGCAACGAAGATGTCGTGATTCTGTTGGATGTTTGTGATAGTATAAATATTGTTGGCGACGGAGGCGGTTACGTCGATAGTGTTATCGGTCACGTAATCAATAACATATCCTGCGGTGGGGGTAATGGTGAAATTTTGGGAGGCGCCACAGGCGAGGGTGGTATTCATCGGGCTGACGCTGCCGTTCCCGTTGGTGCTTGCCGTGAGGGTGAAGTTGGTGGAGTTGTAGGTGACTTGGAAGGTGTGGTCGGCGGTGACATTGGTGAATGTGTAGGTGTTGTTAACCACACTGTTCAGCACGCTTAATCCGTCAACGAGCACGTCGGCGATGGTGTTGCACGCCGAGGGCGTGATGGTGAAGGTCTGGCTGTTGCCATGGACGACGGAGACGTTGCCGGAAGGTGTGACTGAGTTGTCGGTATTGAGGACGGTGATGACGTGGTTGCTGGTGGTGGGTCCTTCGAAGGTGACCGTTATACAGCCGGTGTTGTCGCTCGGGTCGTTTTCGAACCAGCCGGGCCCTGTGCTGACGGTCATGCAGAAGGTGTGGGTGCCGTACAGGTTGTAGTTGGCGATGTCGGAGGCGTAGAGAGCGGTGTAGCTGCCCCAGTAAACACCGTCACCAGAAGCGATGTAAACGGTTGATGCTCCGGTACTTCCGAGCGGAGTCCCATCAAGGGTGAGGTCGAAGTGAAGCGTGTCGTAGAAATCGTCAACGGCAGCGCCGTAATTGTAGTTCCAAACCACGGGAACCGGTACGAAGTTGCTGCCATAAGGCACGGTCATGCTGGTGATTTCGTTCTGGTCGGTAGCATTGTCGATGTACCACAAACCAAGGTCGATGATGGCGTCGTTGTCGCCGTTCGGGTCGACAGCGTAAGCTTCGATGGCCCAGGCGCTCACGGTGAATGAAGTGTTGATGGCATTCAAATCGTACCAAGTCATATCTTCATCGTCGTAATAGAGGGAACCTTTGCCGGTGACGGTGCTGGTCTCGTCGAATCCTAACATATAGCTGTCCGCGGCGACGTTGTTGATTTTAACGCCGAACCATAATTCTTGGGAGGCATCGATGGTTAGAGGGGTGTTGAGGGTGACTTGGGTGGCGCCGCCAATGGTGACGTTGGAAACGGCCTGACTGTAAATAAGCGTTCCGGGGTTCATAGAAGTGCCTGAATAGTAACTGCCGCCGCGGTAAACGACGATGCTGTAGGAACCGCTGGGAGCATAATAACCGTCTTCCAGGTAGAAATTGATTTGTGTCAGTTGGAAGCCGTTGTATGCGGTAAGATCGCTGGCGGCAAAGCGTTGTACGAAAATAATATCACCGATAGCACCAGTGGTGATAACGCCGTCGTCAACGCTATTGGCCCACGAGAGCCAGGTGGAGTTGCGTTCGTGGTCCATTGAAATGGAGGTGCTTGTGTTGCCACTTAGCGTTGTTCCGGTTGTGAAATTTTGCGCCGACAGTTGGAATACAGCAACTAACAAGCTGATAATGAATAAAAGTTTTCTCATAACTTATATGTTTTAATATTATTAAATTTGTAAAAAAATCGGTCGGATTTGTATTCCCTACAAAATGGGCGACAAATTTAGTAATTATTTTTAAAAATCAGGACAATTTTTTTCTGAATTATCCTTTTAATCTTGTAAGTTAAAATGTATTTCATCACACACGAAAGTCTTCACATTAATCTTCTATTTCATCGTGTAATGTGATACGGTTTTCTTCCGTCAAGTTATTTTTCAAATGCTCTTTGCACTTGTTCTGGTGTGAATTTCATAATTGAATGAATACAATTACTGGTGTTGCAATAAAATTATAAAAAAAAATCGCATAAACCACTGATATAAAATGATTTACAAACGCTGTTAAATTTTTTTATTTGAATATTATTTTGATATTACCACCCCTTTGTCCCCTTCTTAAAAAGGAGGGGAATTCATTGCTGACACTAAAATTTTGTCTTTAAAAATAAATACCGCACAGCACTAATTATGCATTGTGCATTGTGCATTGTGCGTTGTGCATTCTGCATTGAAAATTCTACCTTCCCTCAGAACCACATCCACGCAACTTCCACCAGTATGGCGGATGCAACAGCTACGAGGGCTACTACCACCAGTCCGCGGTTCAACCACGACAAGATGAGTGCAACCTGCGTGGCTACTACGGCCGCAACGATGTGCTGTGCTGAGGCCACTTCGCCAGTTGGAATGGTAGAGGTGAAAACCGACGGGAATGTCATCGCTGCCAACACACAAAATGGAATGTAATAGAAAAAGTCTTGCACCCAGTTGTTCTCGATTTTCTTCTTGAAAAACAACAGCGGACTGACTCGGATTAGAAAGGTGACACCGGCCATAATGGCCATGCAGATAATAAGATAGCGTGTTTCCATAGTTAGATGTGTGAGATAGTATGGGTATATTTCCTCTTGAGTCGTCCAGCGGTATCGAGGTCGGATTCCTGCGCTTTGCGGCGGCGGTTTACCTCCTTGATGGTGGCTCCCATCGCAGCAGCGGTGATGGCCGCGATAATCATGCCCCAACCTCCCTTGTTCAGCACGTTGACATAGGGTACGTAGGTGAAGATGCAAGAAAGAACTATGGCTAATCCGCTTACAGCAGCCACTTTACGGCTCTTCCTCGCTTCGGGAACCACGATGGCGATAAACATGCAATACAATGCCATGCCCATGCATCCCTGAATCATCGGGGAAAACAGTTCGGTGGCAAAAGCACCGAGGAAAGTGCCAACGGTCCAGCCCAATACAGGCATTGCCATCAGACCGGCGTAAAAGGAAAACGAAACCTCTTTGTCTTCCATGGAGGCGAGGACGAACATTTCATCGCAGATGCCCATGGACATGACGCAGCGTTGCCACCAACGCATGTTCTGGTCAATCTTTTGAGTTAAGGAAAATGACATGAGCATATAACGCAAATTCACTACTAACGTGGTGATTGCCAAACTGATAAAGGTTGCATTCTCAACAATGCGTTGTACACCGTTCATCTGGCCGGCGGAGGCCATGTTGGTGAAGGCGATTACGGTTGCCACCAAGGGTGCGAAACCGAGCTTCACCGCCAAAATGCCGAAGGTGAATGATACTGGGAGATACCCGAGGCAAATGGGCATCCCCCGCTTTATTCCACGTTTGAATTCGCTATTCATAATTCATAATTCATAATGCATAATTCATAATTCATAATGCATAATTCATAATGCATAATTGTTGTCTGTTCGTAGTGCGCGATGCATTTCTGAGACGCGATGAATCGTGTCTCTACAGACGTTTTATGATTATTAATCGTAAATTATTAATTATTAGCTATTTAATAAGAATCTTTCTGCCTCAATGGCTGCCTTGCAGCCGGAAGCGGCGGCGGTGATGGCCTGACGGAAGTGCGGGTCTTGCACGTCGCCGGCAGCGAAGACGCCGGGGACATTGGTGGCGGTGCTGTCGGGCTTTGTAGCGATGTAGCCATGTTCGTCCAGGTCGATTTGGCCTTTGAAGAGGTCGGTGACGGGCATGTGGCCGATGGCGATGAAGACGCCGTCGAGGGGCAGAGTTCGTTGCTCGCTGGTGTTTTTGTCGCTGACTGTCAGTCCGGTGACTGCCTTCATGAAGCCGCGCTTTTCACCCACGATTTCGACGGGGATGCTGTTCCAGCACACTTCGATGTTGGGGGTGTTGAAGACGCGCTGTTGCATGGCTTTGGAGGCACGGAATTCGTCGCGGCGGTGGACCAAATAAACCTTGTTGCACAATTTGGCGAGGTAAGTGGCTTCTTCGAGGGCGGTGTCGCCGCCACCGACGACGGCCACATCTTTGCCGCGGAAAAAGTTGCCATCGCAGGTCGCGCAGGCGGAAACACCGAACCCGCGATAGGTCTTCTCGCTCTCCAACCCGAGCCAGCGCGCGGTTGCTCCCGTCGCGATGATCACAGTGTCGGCGAGAATTTCATCGGTTTCTTCCACCATGCAGCGGAATGGCCGCTGGGAAAAGTCAACAGAGGTAACCATCCCGGTACGCATTTCGGTACCGCAGCGCAACGACTGCTCGCGAATGTCGTTCATGATTTCCGGCCCGGACTTCCCGTTCGGGTAGCCGGGAAAGTTTTCGACTTCCGTTGTTATGGTGAGTTGGCCGCCGGGAGTCATCCCTTCAATCAAAATGGGTTTCAAATCCGCGCGTGAAGCGTAAATACCGGCTGTGTAACCTGCAGGGCCAGAGCCGATTATCAAACATTTGGTGTGTTCTGACATATCGTTTGTTTTTGTTGGCAAAAGTACACAAAATCTATCAATTTTCTCCCAATATCGCAACTGAAATTGCTAACTTCATTTCTTTCTAAAAAAACTGATTTTTTTTGTAAAAAAACTCATTGTTTTAAGGGAAAAAATGTAATTTTGCAAGCTCATAATTAAATGTTCAAACTATGAGCACTATTACTGTTGACGATAAAAAATTCGTCAAGTATATTCCTGAAAATGAGATTGAAGCAGCCATTGACCGTGTGGCCGCTCAAATTAATGAAGAGTACAAAAATGATATTCCGATTGTGCTTTTTGTACTGAATGGTTCCGTGATTTTTGGAGCAGATTTGATGAAACGTATGACGATTCCCTGCCGTATGACCTGCATTCGCCTGAGTTCTTACGACGGAATGAAAACCACCGCCAATGTGAAAAATCTTATCGGTCTCTCCGAAAATATCGAAAACCAAAGAGTCCTTGTTATCGAGGACATCATCGACACAGGAACCACATACGAACATGTGGTGAAAATGTTGATGGATGCCAAAGTCAAGGATGTGAAAATCGCCACCTTGACCTACAAACCCGACTCCTACAAAAAGTCTCTGCCCATTGATTTCGTCGGATTGGAAATTCCCAACAAATTCATCCTCGGTCGTGGCATGGACTATAACGGATTGGGACGCAATTTGCGCGACATCTATCAGGTTGTTGAAGAGTAATTGAAAATTATATTTTAGCAATGGAAAAATTCAACATTGTCATGCTGGGCGCGCCCGGCTCTGGGAAGGGTACGCAAGCCAAAATCATGGCTCAGAAGTTCCAACTTTCTCACGTCTCCACTGGAGACCTTTTCCGTAAAAATATGTCTGAAGGCACCCCCCTCGGTCTCGAAGCCAGATCTTATATCGACCGCGGTGCCCTTTGCCCGGACTCACTAACTATCAATATGCTGCATGACTTTCTGGACAACATGCCGGAAGTTGAGGGCTGTATTCTT
The DNA here is from genome assembly GCA_024400785.1 of Bacteroidales bacterium. GTDB lineage: Bacteria > Bacteroidota > Bacteroidia > Bacteroidales > WCHB1-69 > UBA1756. The sequence goes on along the minus strand of JAKSME010000017.1, from coordinate 543 downwards.
GACGGTGTGCCGCGTACCACCCTCCAAGCCGAAATGCTTGACGGCATCGGCCATGCCAAGCATCTTCCAATCCACTTGGTTATCAATCTCAATGTGGAGCAGGACGAGCTGATGAAGCGCATGCTCAACCGAGCCAAATTGGAAGGCCGCAGCGACGATACTCCGGATATTATCGCGAAGCGGTTTGAAAACTATTTCGCTCAAACCAAACCTCTGGAAGAATATTATGCCAAGAAGGGCGTCCTCCGCCAAATCAATGGCATGGACACGGTGGAAAACATTTCCGCTGAAATCTGCCGTGTGGTCGCCGCAGAAATGAAATAATAATAACCTTAATACGTTATTTGAGAGCCCATTCCAACGAGTGGGCTCTCATTATATTGCGATTTACCATGGAAATTTTCACCGACGAATATGTTATGCGCATCGCCCGCTGTGAAGCGGAAGACGCACTCTCCGACGGAGGAGTGCCCATTGGCGCGGTGGTCGTTCTTGACAACCAAGTCATCGATTTCACCGTATACAGACTTGAGAACACCTGCT
>JAKSME010000169.1 GCA_024400785.1 Bacteroidales bacterium | reverse complement strand
CAAGTCTCAAGTCTCAAGTCTCAAGTCTCAAGTCCCAAGTCTCAAGTCCCAAGTCCCAAGTCTCAACTTAAATTGTCATGAAAAATTTTGCAGCCATAGATTTCGAAACCGCCAACTTCCACCGCACCTCTGTGTGCAGCGTTGGCATAGTGATTTACAAAAACGGTATAAAAGTGGATGAGTTTTACTCTCTCATCAAGCCGGAACCCGAATATTATAACCGGATTTGTTCTGAGGTGAATGGCTTGTCGAAGGCCGACACTGAGAATGCGCCTCGTTTCCCAGAGGTGTGGAAACAGGTGGTACCGAAAATTGCCGGTTTGCCACTCGTCGCCCACAACAAGGCCTTTGACGAAACCTGCCTGAAGTCTGTTTTTGGGTGTTACGGTATGGATTACCCAGACTATGAATTTTACTGCACATTGTTAAAATCTAAGGAGTTGTGGCCGGGTATTCCGCACAACTTGGATGTTATTGCCGAGCGTTGCGGTTTCAATCTGGAGAACCACCATCACGCGCTGGCAGATGCGGAGGCGTGTGCGGCAATTGCGGTGAAAATCCTGTGATTGTTCTGTGCCTTCTTTCTAACTGCGCCTTTACGCCGCCAGATGATGACATTTTGAACAGCTTTGTTGTGCCTAACCATAATTTGAGCTTGTGACTGTCTGAACTCATCGCATAGAATAATTAAAAAAAAAGACGGCCCCCGAAAGGAAGCCGTCTTTCAATATGGTGTAAATTGTTTTTACCAAGCGAAAAGCGGACGATTCTGCATCATTTCGTTCACCTGGCCGCGGGTCTTGGCGATGAGGCCTTCGTTGGTCGGGTCGCTCAAAACAGCGTCGATCATGTCAACGATAACGCCCATTTCGTTTTCTTTCAAACCACGGGTGGTGATGGCCGGCGTACCGATACGCAAACCGCTGGTCTTGAAGGCGCTGCGGCTGTCGAACGGAACCATGTTCTTGTTCACGGTGATGTCGGCGGCAACCAATGCGTTTTCGGCTTCCTTACCGGTGAGTTCCGGGAATTTGGTGCGGAGGTCGATGAGCATCAAGTGGTTGTCGGTACCGTTGCTGATAACCTTGTAACCTTTGTCAACGAAAGCCTGGCACATAACCTTGGCATTCTTCATCACCTGCTGGATGTACTGGTCGTAGCTGTCGGTCAAAGCTTCGCCGAGGGCTACTGCCTTAGCGGCGATGACGTGTTCGAGCGGACCGCCCTGAACGCCCGGGAATACGGCGCTGTCGAGCAATGCGCTCATTTTCTTGATTTCGCCCTTCGGAGTGGTCTTGCCCCACGGATTGTCGAAATCTTCACCCATCAGGATGAGGCCGCCGCGCGGTCCGCGGAGGGTTTTGTGGGTGGTGGTGGTCACGATGTGACAATATTTAACGGCATTGTTCAAATAACCCTTGGCAATCAAACCGCTGGGGTGGCTGATGTCGCCCATCAAAATGGCACCGATTTTGTCGGCGATTTCACGCATGCGAGCCCAATCCCAATCGCGGCTGTAAGCAGAACCGCCACCGATGATGAGTTTCGGACGGGCTTCGAGCGCGCGTTTTTCCATTTCGTCATAGTCAACCATGCCGGTATCTTCGCGAACGCTGTAGTCAACGACGTTGAACATCAAACCGGAGAAGTTAACGGCGCTACCGTGTGAAAGGTGACCGCCGTGGTTGAGGTTCATACCCATGAAGGTGTCGCCAGCTTTGAGGCAGGCCATGAAGACTGCCATGTTGGCCTGTGCGCCGGAGTGGGGCTGAACATTCGCCCAGCAAGCACCATAAAGTTGTTTCGCTCTTTCAATGGCGATGGTTTCGCTTTGGTCAACTACCTGACAACCACCATAATAACGCTTTCCGGGATAACCTTCGGCATATTTGTTGGTCATTACGCTGCCCATGGCTTCCATTACCTGGTCGCTAACAAAGTTCTCTGAAGCAATCAATTCAATACCTTTGGTCTGACGATTACGTTCTTGTTGAATCAAATCAAAAATTTTGCTGTCTCTTTCCATTTTTTATTGATTATTGTTGTGTAATAAATTGATTTTCAATTGATTATAATTGCAAAATGCAACTTGCAAACATACATAAATTTTGTGAACAATTTGCGAATTAAAAAATCTTTTTCCGTCCAAAAAATCATAGTTCAGTAAGCAAAAAACTTAAATAAAAGGGGATGGTTAAGATGTTGTTGTCACGTCCAACATTGTAATCACCGATTTTTATGGCGTGGTATTTGCTGAAAATCAATATTGTAACACTTTTACGGGTGAGTTTTTATTATAGAATCACACTTTTACGGGCGAGTTTGAAATTTGTGCAAGAGTACATTTTTTTTCGGAATTATCCCTTTTAGTCTTGTTGAAACATTCTCGCTTCTCGTCGTTCTCGCTTCTCGAATTTATTTAACCGTTTTCCACGTTTTCACGTTTAACCGAAATTAACCGTTTCCACGTTTAACCGAATTTTGGGCGGTCCGGCTCCGCTGTGCTTCGCCGTCGGGCTATCCGCTATACTCGCTTCGCTCGTGCCGCTACTATCCCTACCGCAGCGCGTCACTGTCTGTGTCGGTTGCGCGGCAAGCCACATACTGCTTCGTCTTTCCCTATCTCGCGTGCCGCGCTTTGGCTGTCGCACGCATATACCCCAGGTTACGGACTCACTTCGTTTGTCCTTACCAGGGGTTACCGAGGTCGCGTCCCTCCGGGACGTTGGTGGCGGCCGATGCACCTCAATCCGACAGCACCTCCTAACGTCGGTGCAATCGGTTCCTCTCATACTGCCTTCCAGGCAGATGCTTGCCGCTCTCACCGCTGAATTGAACTCCATCCTGTCTGGAAGACAATAATTAAGTAGCCGATTGCACCGCAGGTGCTGTCGGTGGATTCAATTTCCAGTTTCCCAATTTTCATCTCGCATACGCATCCAACTCCAAAAATTCCAGTGCCGCATCGTGTTGCATTTCGGCGAAGCGTTCGTGGCTTTCGTGGTAGGCGGATAGTTCGTACAGATATTCTACCAGCGATAACTGCCCGCTCTCCAGCGCCTGGTTGAGCAGTGCGGCGGCATCCACCGTGCTTAGCAACTGGCGGTACTCCTCAATTTGATGCAGTAGGTTCCGCGTGGTGATATATTTGGCCTCTAAGCGCGCTTGCAGCTTGAACTGCTCGTCGGCCGCGATCATGTTGAGGGCGGAATTTTGCAATT
>JAKSME010000168.1 GCA_024400785.1 Bacteroidales bacterium | reverse complement strand
ATGACCGTGGAAGTCCTGCCTCTCTCCGAGGTGGGATTTTCATTTTTTAAACCCATCGTAAACGAGGGCCCTGCAGCTTGATTTGGAAAATGTGCGTGCCGGCGCTTTCGGTGCGGTCCACGCTCCTCACTTTCCGCTATTCTGCATTAATCTTGATAAAGGTGAACAGCAGCAAGGTAAAGCCCCACAACGAAGATCCGCCGTAGCTGATGAAGGGGAGGGGAATGCCGATAACCGGCACCAAACCGATGGTCATGCCGATGTTGATGACAAGGTGGAAAAAAAGTACGGAGGCGCATCCGTAACCGTATACGCGCACAAAGGTGCTCTTGTGCTTTTCCGCTAACATGATGATGCGGATAATGAGCGCCATGAATAGGGAAAAAATGGCCAAACTTCCCAAAAATCCCCACTCCTCGCCGATGCCGCAGAAGATGAAGTCGGTGCTCTGTTCCGGCACGAAGTTGAGCTTGGTCTGTGTCCCGTTCAAGTAACCTTTGCCGGCAAACCCACCGGAGCCGATGGCAATTTTCGACTGGTTCAGGTTGAAGTCGGCGCCTTGCGGGTCGATGCTTTTCCCGAAAATGGTGTCAATACGCTGGCGTTGGTGCGGCTGTAAAATCTGCGTGTAAGCCACGTTGACGGCGAAAACCAAAGCTATGAAGGCAATGTAGATGCCGACATTGCGGATGAGTTTCCGCTTGTCGCCCCGGATGGAAAAACCGGAGATGCACAAAATCACCGTCAAAAATGCGATGGTGTACAGCTCGTTCCACATCAGTGTGAGCACGAAAGTGATTACAACCAAAATGCCGAAAAGCATGAACCATGAGTTGAAACCTTCGCGGTAGAACATGATGATGAACGCAAAAAACACCAGCGCCGAGCCGGTGTCCTTTTGCAAAATCGCAATTCCCGCCGGGACGAGGATGAAGATGAAAGCCAGAATCCAAATATTCCTTCTTTCGCTGTCGGTTTTGCCTTCATGAAAGAATTTTGCCAATGCCAATGCCGTGGCAAATTTCGCAAACTCAATCGGCTGAATGCTGAAGTTGCCAATCTTAATCCATGCTTTTGCTCCGGATATTTCGGTGCCAATAAACACCACCGACAATATCAACAGCATGAATATCAGGTAGATGAGGTAAGCATGGTTATAAAAGAACTTTCCTTCCAGAATAAGCACGGCAATGGCAAAAATGCCGGAAATGATAATCCAAATCAGCTGTCGGCCGTAGTTTTGTTTTAAGTTGAAAAGCGTGAATTCCGCCTGCGGGTCGTAGGAGGAAGAGTATATGGAAAGCCAACCGATGACTACCAATGCGATATAAAAAACGACGAGGTAGAAATCGATTCCTTTGGAAGAAACGGATTGATAATCAGTTAGCATGGTTGGTTTTTGCGTAATAGAGTTTGTGGTTGAGGACGTCTTCTTCTTTTTGTGACTGTTTGACTTCGCGGTTCAGGTACATTTCGGTCATCAAACTGGCGATGCGCGCGGCCAACACACCGCCCCAACCGCCGTTTTCCACCAATACGAAAATCGCAATCTTGGGGTTTTCAACGGGAGCGAAGCAGGCAAAAACAGAATGGTCGGCGCCGTGCGGGTTCTGTGCCGTTCCCGTCTTGCCCGCCATACGAATGCCTTCAACCTGTGCCAGTCGCCCGGTACCACCGCTGATTACCAACTCCATACCTTCAATAATCGGGTCAAAGTACCGGCGCTCAATGCCACAGTCGACTTTTTCCGAATATCGGGTGTTCGGACTGTCTTTAGAACCGATGGCGCGGACAACGTGCGGACGGTAGTAAAATCCGCGGTTGGCCACAATGGCAACCAGATTGGCCATCTGCAACGGCGTGCTCCCCACTTCTCCCTGCCCAATGGCCATGGAAATGACGGAGTTTCCGTTCCAATGTCCGTTATATCGCTTGTCGAAAAATTCCACACTCGGAATGATTCCTTTGGATTCATACGGCAGGTCGGTATTGAATTTCTGGCCGAATCCCAATCTGTTGATGTGGTCCTTCCATACTTGGTAACCCTCTTGGATACTGTTGTAGCGGGAATTGCTGATGGTGTTGTAGAAGGCGCGGCAAAAATAGGCATTGCAGGAACAACGCACGGCATCCACCAAGTCGGAGCCGGCATGCATGTGGCATTTCAGACGGTTGCTGCCGTAAGAGTAACCGCCACCGCAGCTGTAATAGGTGTAGCGGTTGATGACGCCTTCCTGCTGTGCAATCAGTCCGTTGGCGAGCTTGAAGGTGGACCCCGGCGGGTAACAAGCCTTCAATGCGCGGTTGAAAAGCGGCGTGTTTTCCAAATCCTGATTCAACGCGGCGTAGTTTTTTCCTCTGTTTTTACCAACCAACAGGTTGGGGTCGTAGGAGGGCATGGAGACGATGCAGAGGATTTCTCCGGTGGAAGGTTCGATGGCAACGATACTGCCGCGCTTTCCCTCTAACAGTTTTTCACCGTATTCCTGCAATTTTAGGTCCAGCGTGCTCCACAAATTCTGCCCGGCCACGGCGGGAATATCTGCCGTTCCGTCTTTGTAAGGTCCTTGCTCTCTGTTGTTTACGTCTACCAAAACCATGCGTTTGCCTTTGCGCCCGCGGAGTTCCTCCTCGTACGACTTTTCAATGCCGCTGATGCCGATGTAGTCGCCCAGTTGGTAGTAGCTGTCGGTAGAAAGCTGCTGGTCGGTAACTTCGCCGATATAGCCCAAAATGTGCGCGGCAATCGGTGCCGGATAGGAACGCAGGATTCTGTTTTGCACGAAGAAACCGGGAAATTTGTGGAGTTTCTCTTGGAGATAGCCGTAGTCGTCTTTTTTCATCTGCTGCTTGACGATGGAGGGGAGCAGGGGAGAGTATTTTTTCGCCTTTTCGAGTTTCTCTCGCAATTCTTCCACGGTAATGTCAATGGATTTGCAAAGATCCAACGTGTCAAACGGCTTGACATCCTTGGGGATGACCATCAGGTCGTAAGCCGCTTCGTTGTACACCAGCAAAGAGTCGTTGCGGTCATAAATCAGTCCGCGCGGAGGAGTGATGGTGACTTCGCGAATGGCATTGCGTTCCGCCGCCTCCTTGTATTTTTTGTCTATCACCTGAAGCCCGAATAACTTCAAAATGCACACTGTCGATATTAACAGCATGGCAGCAATGATGATGACTTTTCGTTGTTCGGAGAGTGGGTTCATTATTTGTCTCTGCGGCTTAATTCAAATGCTAAATCTTTGAGAATCTGTTTTT
>JAKSME010000167.1 GCA_024400785.1 Bacteroidales bacterium | reverse complement strand
CAGGTATGGTCACAGAAGCTGAAATCAGTACGCGTATCGGAACCGCCCGCCGCGAGGGCCGTGATGAAGCCAACCTGAGTGCTGCAGAGGCACTTCTACGAGATAATGACCCTGTGGAACGAGTCTCTCGAGTTCTCAAGTTGCCCCTTGAAAAGGTACAGGAACTAGCGGACAAAATTGCCGCTGAAAAGGCTAGGAAATAGATAAAATCAAAACCGCTCGGATTTTTTCTCCGAGCGGTTGTTTAATGCTAGATCCCCGAACAAGTTGTAAAAGACAATTTATTTTAAAAATCCGTATTCATAGACTTTGGGACGAAGTTTTTCCGTTAAGGCCTTGTACGCTATTTCGAAGTTGGAAAAGTTTATGGGGATGGAAATACCTGTGTCGTTTTGTGCTTTGAGTGCCATTCGAATTTGATACCAGCCCACATCGGAACGGTTGAGTTTGTACTCGTCACGAATTTTATGATTGAAGGTTTGCTTGAAGTAGGCTTGCCAGATTTTGAGGCCTTCGGCAAGGACTGCGTTTGCTTCTTCGCTGAAGGTTTTACCTTCCATGTAGCGGACCATGAAATCACTTTCAAAGCGTTCCGAGGAACCTACTTGTTCTTCTGTGAAGGGAATGAAATGGTTGACGATATTCCATTTTCTATTGTTCCATTCTAGGTCGTTTGCGCTGGCAGTGAGATTGCTGCCGTTAAAGAGCGTCCACACGAGGCAATCGTTCTTGAATTCTTCGGGAAGTTCGCAGTTGGGTTGAAGGAATTGGTCACGATTGTTGAGCCAATTCGGGATGATGATTTTTCCTACAGTAAACCATACGGTGCATTGCAATAAATTTTCTTCTTTTACAAATATACCATGGCCCATAGAGGCTGCTGAAGATAATAGAAAAAGATAATTTACATGTTGGATATCGGCAGATGTACACATATAACCGATAGCTTCGCTTGACCATTTGGTTCCTCGCTGATCTTTGCGAGAATTTTTTGGTGGATTAATCGCATTGGTTAAGGGAACGCAATCGACCTCACTCGATTTTGGACGTTTTATCCAATTTGTTAACAGTTGTTCGCTAGATGTTTCAAAGAAATTCTTGACACCAATAGGTCTAGCATCTTTGTCTAGAACTTCACAAGAAATTTCTAGATTCTTTGACTTCACTTCGTTTCGCTCAGAATGGCAGTCTAAAAAGAGTGCTTTGTTATCAGTTTTCCAAATACAAAAACCTATAGGAAAGTTTCCATTTAATCCTTCAAATGCTTTTGAATGCACTACAAAACCATTTAAAAATTTTGCGTTCCAATTCCTTCTAAAGTTTTCTTGAGTTTGCGCATTTACATATTTTAGTGTACTGAACATTGCAATTGTTGCTTTGGGAACTTCCTTTGCCACACGAGTGACAAATTGAGTGTAAAGCTCGTTACTTGCTCGTCCATATTTATCCATTCCGACATTAGCCCACTTTGTTTTTGCAACGCCTGTTTTATTTTGCATGGCAGAACCTTTTGCAATATTATTCGCATTTGTTGCTTCCGCATACGGCGGGTTTATCAGCACTAATAATTTCTTTTTCCCATCATTGGCTTCACTGATAATCTTTTTCAAATTTTCGGGAATCTTTTTGGTGAGACTGTAGTCAATTTCGCCATCATCGGTAATGTCATCGTTTAGATAGTCGTACTGGAAACGTTCTGCCGCAACGCAGATTTTGGCAGCCTTCATGATGTCAACATCTTCTTGATCCAATGTGCTCATGAAAAGATGACGATGGTTGGAGTGCTTCGATTCCAAATTCCCAACGCCGCAACACATGTCCCAGACATAGTATTCCTTTTGCCAGTTGGAACCTAAGGTTTTCTCCAAAAGTTCGTATGCTTTTTCAACCACATGAAGTGGCGTGTAGAATGCGCCCTTGAATTTCTGTTCGTCAACGGGAATCAAGCTGTCGCGACGCTCCAGTAAATAGGAACGGTATTCTTCTTCGGGTGGACGATTGTAAATTGCCCAGAATTGTCGGTAACCATCATCGCTGTTTAAGGGGTAGGTTTTCCCCTTCATCAAGAATACCGGTTTGTTCCCCTTGTGGAGAAGTTCTGCCGTCAGATTTTCGTGAACGCTCGCGTTGCCGTCACTCATGATGTCTGCAAAGAAAAGAACCGCGTAATCTTCTGGTGCGGCATCCTTTATTTCGCTGCCAATCATTTTGACCCACTTGTCAAAAACGGACTTTAGGTTTGCAGGTGTAATTTGGGTGCGGATGATTTCGCCATTCTTGATGGCATTCTGCAAGGTTTCTATGAATTCCTGTTCGTGAGTTTCAATGTTAAAACTTACGAAATGGGTCCCGATATACTGAGAAACAGCGTCTAGCGCATCGGGAGTCACTTCGCTGGCTGATTTTCCCCATTTAATATTGATGTTCTTGTTTTGCAGAAGTGGTAATGCCACCTCTGTTTTCATGATGGCTGCTTTTACGCTATCTACAACGCAAAGGAATGGCGGAATGCTTTCTCCATCTTTCAGTGCCTTGTTGATGTAGAACAGGAGCTGCGTGAACATGGCGTAAAGGGAAATCTTGGAACCGAGTTTGGCCTCGAACCAGACTTCCTTTGTCTGGATGTCGATAAGATTGCGTTGCACTCCTTTCAGGTGCAAAGCCTTGATGTATGCATCCTTAACGTCTTCTTCAGAAGTGGCTCGCTGCAGCTTTTCGAACAAGGACATTTTTTTCGCTCCCGAAAATGCCCTTTTCGCCAAAGCTCCAAAAACAAAAAATGCGTGGAACCGAATGGCTTATTGCTACTGAGGCTCCGCTAAAAGCCGACCGCTAAATAAGCACAAACGGCCCACGCACAAGTGTGCGTGAGCGCTTGCCTTACTCCTAGCGGTTTTTCTTGAAATGTTCCAGATTTCAGTAGCTAGAATAAGAGCAAATTCACTCTAAAAACCAGGCGCCCGGCAAGGCATTCGCCAAGCAAGGCTATGTAATGGGGAATATAGATAAAAAATGGATATCCTGTGAATTTATGTCGCCTATTGTTTGCAAAATGTCTCGAGAACGAAGGATGCTGCTTACGAACGTCTGATCAAGGCGGGAACTCTGTATATAGTTTTTCACGACAAAATGCTTTTACAATTATTTTACATAGAATCGTGCGACATTTCCTCTTTCAAAACGTGTTATAGAATGTAGGGCGAAACCGCCTTGCGCTATTGCGGGGGCGTTCCCGTTTTGGAATTACAATGGCGACATTTGAGGAAAAAGTCGAAAGACAAGTCGAGATCATTAAACAGCAC
>JAKSME010000166.1 GCA_024400785.1 Bacteroidales bacterium | reverse complement strand
GGAGTTCCCCCACGCAGCACTCGCTGTCGGAGTGGGTGGGCGTGAGGCCCCCCAGATCGAGCCGTTCGCACAACTCGATTCGCGGAGCGCCGACACGCGCTGCTGTGCGCGCTGAACGGAGCGATGCCGCACATACTTCCAGCAGCGGGTCGAGTTCCAACTTCATCTCCATTTTGCAGTATTCCTCATTGAATGCCAGCAAATGCCCTCTTTCGCAAAAGCCAAGCGCCTGATATAGCCGGGCTGCTGTCGGCTTTTTCGGACTGACCAACAAGGTCGCCTTGGGGATGCGCAACTCGCGAGCCATGTCAACCCCATGTAACAGCAAAGCAGTTCCGATGCCCTGACGGCGGAACTCCGGTTTGACATACAGCGAATCCAGATAGTATTCGCCGGCAGCGCATTCGTCGGCCATGTGGGTGAAATCGGCGCCACACATTTCGCGTATGAGCGGGAAGGTAACTGACTTCATTCGGCGATAGTGGCGGCCGTCGTAGGCGGTCAGGCTGCCGACGACCTGATTGTCGCATACCGCCACAAACGTATTGAGCCAACTGTACAGAACATCTTCGCGTTGGCAGAAAACGGTTTGTTTTTGGAGGATTTCTTCTGATGGATTTTCAAAGCCGACGGCTTCGAGGCTGGCTCTCGCGATGAAGGGGGCGTCGCAATGGGTTGCCGGACGGATGGTCATGGATGAATGGATTATGAAAACAGGAAGCTGGAGATTCCAACTTCCTGTTCTTTAGATTTTTTTGTGGTAATGATTAGTACATACCGGGCATTCCTCCAGGCATGCCGGCGCCTGCGGGCATGGCCGGGGTTTCTTCTTTGATTTCAGCCAACACGCATTCGGTGGTGAGGAGCATGCCAGCGATGGAACCAGCGTTTTCGATAGCGACGCGGGCCACCTTGGTGGGGTCGATGACACCAGCTTTGATGAGGTCTTCGTAAACCTCTGTGCGAGCGTTGAAACCGACATTGCCTTTGGCTTCTCTGACAGCGTTTACAACGACTGAACCTTCTTTGCCTGCGTTGGCAACGATTTGGCGGAGAGGTTCTTCCAGTGCGCGACGTACGATGTCAACACCGATTTTCTCGTCGTCATTGGCAACTTTGAGTTTGTCGAGGGCTTTGCTTGCGCGGATGTAACCGACGCCGCCGCCGGGGATGATGCCTTCTTCGATGGCAGCGCGGGTGGCATGCAATGCATCGTCGAAACGGTCTTTCTTTTCCTTCATTTCAACTTCTGAAGCAGCGCCGACGTAAATAACGGCAACACCGCCAGCCAACTTGGCCAGACGTTCCTGAAGTTTTTCTCTGTCATAATCGGAAGTGCTCTTGCTGATTTGAGCTTTGATCATGGTTACGCGGTCGGCGATGGCGTTCTTGTCGCCCTTGCCGCTAACGATGGTGGTGTTTTCCTTGTCAACGGTGATTTTTTCAGCAGAACCCAGCATTTCGAGCGTGGCATCTTCAAGTTTGAAACCCTTTTCTTCTGAAATGACATAACCGCCGGTGAGGATGGCGATGTCTTCCAACATCTCTTTTCTTCTGTCGCCGAAACCGGGTGCCTTAACGGCAACGATTTTCAAACCGCCGCGGAGACGGTTGACAACGAGGGTGGCAAGTGCTTCACTGTCAACATCTTCTGCAATAACGAGCAAAGGACGGCCACTTTGGACTGTCTTTTCAAGGATGGGAAGAAATTCCTTCATGTTGCTGATTTTCTTGTCATAAATCAAGATGAAGGGATTCTCATAAACGGTTTCCATCTTTTCAGTATCGGTAACGAAATAGGGGGAGATGTAACCGCGGTCGAATTGCATGCCTTCAACAACTTTGACATTGGTTTCGGTGCCTTTGGCTTCTTCGATGGTGATGACGCCTTCTTTTTTCACCTTCTTCATGGCTTCTGCGATAATGTTGCCGACAGTGGCATCATTGTTTGCGGAAATGGTGGCTACCTGGGCAATCTTTTCGTTGTTGTCACCGATGGTGCTTGACATTTTCTTGAGTTCTGCCACAACTGTGGAAACGGCAGCGTCGATGCCGCGTTTGAGGTCCATCGGGTTGGCACCTGCTGTGACGTTTTTCAAACCGGTATTGAAGATGGCCTGAGCCAAAACGGTTGCGGTGGTGGTGCCGTCACCAGCTTGGTCGTTGGTCTTGGAAGCAACTTCCTTCACCATTTGTGCGCCCATGTTTTCAATCGGCTCGCTCAATTCGATCTCCTTAGCTACAGAAACACCGTCTTTGGTGATGTGCGGAGCACCGAATTTCTTGTCAATGATGACATTTCTGCCTTTGGGGCCGAGGGTTACTTTTACTGCATTTGCCAATGCGTCCACGCCTTTTTTCAGACCGTCGCGTGCTTCCCAGTCGTAAACTATGTTTTTTGCCATTTTTTTAATGTTGATTGTTTAGTTTTTGATTTTGTTGATGAATTGTTTCGTGAAAGATATTAGAGGGTTGCGTAGATGTCGCTCTCTTTCATGATGAGGTAATGTTTGCCGTCAAGGGTGATTTCCGTTCCGGAATATTTGCCGTAGAGAACGGTGTCGCCTTTCTTTACAGTCATGGGCTCGTCTTTCTTACCAGGACCAACAGCAACGATGACGCCTTTTTGCGGTTTCTCTTTTGCGGTATCGGGGATGATGATGCCGCCGGCAGTTTTTTGTTCAGCTTCGGCAGGTTCTACAACGACTCTGTCTGCTAATGGTTTGAGTTTAATTGACATAACTAATTTATTTTTAAGGTTATACGATAAAAAAATCTAAATTTTTCCCATCTTTTAAAAGGACTGCAAAAATAACAATTTATTTTTGATTTTGTTTACTGAAAAATCCGAAAATTTCGTGTAACTTTGCAAACTTTTTTAAATTAATGAAAGTGAAGCTGGCCATCGTCATCTTAAATTGGAATGGGAAAAGTTTTTTAGAAAGATTTCTCCCCTCATTGTTAGCGCAAACACCTGATTATGCGCAGGTTATTGTCGCTGATAATGCTTCCTCCGACGACTCTGTGGAATTCCTTAAAAACAACTATCCGCACGTTCGCCTCATCTTGAATGACAAAAATTACGGATTTGCCGGCGGTTACAACAATGCTTTGGCGCAAGTCGATGCCGATTACTACTGCCTGTTGAACTCCGACATCGAAGTAGCCCCCAACTGGGTGGGCCCCATCATGGATGTGCTGGACTCGGATCCCACCATCGCCGCGGCGCAACCCAAACTGCTCAGCTTTGCCGATCGCACCCAGTTCGAGTATGCTGGGGCTGCAGGCGGCTTCACCGACAAATACGGTTATCCGTTCTGCCGAGGTCGCATTTTTGATACGGTTGAGGATGATCATGGCCAATACGAC
>JAKSME010000165.1 GCA_024400785.1 Bacteroidales bacterium | reverse complement strand
CAACGTGGAATTGCAAATATCACATTGTGTTTGCCCCAAAATTTAGAAGGAAGGTGTTTTACGGGGAACGCAGACTTGAAATAGGGAAGATTCTGCGAAGATTGTGCGAATGGAAGGACGTTGAAATTGTAGAAGCCGAGGTCTGCGTCGACCACGTACACATGCTGCTTTCGATTCCCCCGAAATACTCTCCATCATCAATCGTCGGATACCTGAAGGGCAAAAGCAGTTTGATGATCAACGAGAAGTATCCTGAACTACAGAAAAAATACCGAAGCCGGGTGTTTTGGTGTCGAGGATATTATGTGGACACGACTGGAAAGAATACGCAAAAAATCAAGTCGTATATTGAAAATCAATTGAAAGAAGATGAATACGGAGAACAGTTAGGTTTCTTCGGAAAGAAATAACCCGTTTACGGGTAGCCGGGTAAGGACCATCGCAGGTGGCAGACTGCGTACGCGTGTTAGCGCGTGCCGTAACATAGGGCTTTGCCCGTCTATGAAGAACCACCGCCGGTGGGTTCCTTTTTTTGAAGCAGATATTCGGTCATTATCCATTTAGGATTATCCTTTTTGGATAATATTTGTTATATTGTAGGTGAACGTGATTTGAGGTTTCATCGATGGATAATCCTTTTTTGACAGTCGGCTATGCAGGTGCAGATTATTTCTGCGACAGAGTAAACGAAACTGAAAGGTTAACGACGCTGCTGACAAACGGCAACAACGTTGCTCTTATATCGCCTCGGCGTATGGGGAAGACTGGGCTTATTTACCACTGTTTTCAGCAGAAAAAGATTTTGAGCAAGTTCAATACCTTCGTTGTTGACATTTATGCGACAAAAAACCTAAATGAATTTGTGTACGAAATGGGGCGCCAAATCGTCAACACTCTTAAGCCCAAGGGCAAAAAGGCTATCGAAAAATTTCTTGGCATTGTCAAATCGCTGAAAAATTGTGTTGCCTTCGATATTCAGGGGATGCCTACATGGAGTCTTCAGTTTGGAGATATCCAAGCTCCGCAAATTACCCTTGACGAAATTTTCAGCTACATCGAAAATGCCGATAAGCCAAGCCTCGTGGCGATTGACGAGTTCCAATCGGTAGCATTATACCCCGAAAAAAATGTTGAAGCAACGCTCAGAACCTATATTCAACGCTGTAACAAGGCTCGTTTCGTTTTCTCAGGATCTCAGCGAAGCATGATGAGCGAAATGTTCGCCTCTGCGGCTCGACCATTTTACCAAAGTGTCTCGATATTCAATTTGGATACAATTCCGGAAGAAAAATATAGGGGGTTCATTCAAGGGCATTTTAAAAATGCCGGAAAACGGATTCTTGACGATACCATACACGAAGCGTATAAAAAGTTCGACGGTGTTACCTGGTACATTCAAAAAATAATGAACCAGTTGTTTTCCCGAGCAGAAAAGAAACATGCAGTGGATGTTTTAAATCTTGAAGAGACGGTTGAGAATATTATCCGCGAAAACGCCGACGCGTACGGCAATCTTCTTTACTTGATTTCCCCCAGTCAAAAGAGTCTCCTTCTGGCAATTAGCCAGGAAGGGAAAGCCTCGGGCATCACCGGAAGGGATTTTATCAAGCGCTATAGTCTAGCTTCGGCCAGTAGTGTACAAAAGGCAATTCTA
Organism: Bacteroidales bacterium; assembly: GCA_024400785.1. Taxonomy (GTDB): domain Bacteria; phylum Bacteroidota; class Bacteroidia; order Bacteroidales; family WCHB1-69; genus UBA1756. Next base: position 1,790 of record JAKSME010000165.1, on the reverse strand, counting down.
TCACTGCAAGAAAAGCAACTTGTGACAAATGACCTAGGTGCCTATGAAGTCTATGATAAGTTTATGGCTCTTTGGCTAAAAAAACAGGTCATATAAAGGTGACCTTAATTGAACTACAAAGCAATACTTTTTATACGCATACATTATCCATTTAGGATTATCCTTTTTGGATAATACAGCTTGTCACGACTTTTCAAATCTTTGCTCGAAACGTTTCTGTTCTGTTTTAGAAATTCCACATTTTACGGCAACATCCCGCCATGTACTCATGCAGTCTTGAATATTTTCAATGATTGTGGATGCTTCCGTGTGGCTGAGCATGTATTCATCACAAGAGTCTTGCAATACTTCTAGCGACGATTCGTTCGAATTAGAGGAAATCAGCAAACTTTGAGTTCTGTAATTTGTCGGGTTTAAGTCATACGCAGGAGATAGTTGCCAACCATCTTTGCTAAGCAAGAAACCATGATTTCTGAAATGGTCATCGTGGTTACCGATGGCGATATTGAACGCAACTCTTCTGTACAGTTCTAGCAGTGTTTTGTCGACATCTACAATGCCCGTATTTCCGACAATGCAATCAACAATATCAAGGTAGCCGTTGTTGGTAAGCGCATCGCAACCGTCATGCAAGTTTGCCAGAGTCATTGCCGAAGCGAAGTGAACTCTCTTGCCTCCATGACGATCAAATCGTTTTGAAAGCAATACGTGATGTTTTATCCCGCTCAATTTAACAAGCCTGGTTTCCGCAGTGTCTATTCCGCATTTCTAATCCATTCGTCTTTTGGAGATTTGCCGGTCATTTCGCTTTTTTCGTATTCGTGGGCTATGTCTACAAATTCCCTTAAGTTTGCTAAAGGTGGTACAGGACACTCGGATGATGTCCCCACAATGGAATTTTCTTTTTTGAAACGAAGTGCACCCATTCTTGAGTAGTCATCTAGCGAAATCATATAATCAAAGTCATTAAGTACTTTGACCGGCCTTTTTTCTTTCTCTGCAAGAATTCGTTCACGTTTGTCAATGAGTTTTCGCCCCCAACGATCAGGCAAAGCATCGGAAAGGAACGCAAAGATGTTCCTGCTTTTGTGCTGGGGCCCAATAAAATTTTGTAGATCGCCACTTAAAGAGATGTTCCTATGTGACTGCAACCAGGCTTTGCTAAAGGTAAATGTATAAGCCGCTGCGCCACGAATGTGGTCGTAAAGCAAATTGCCGATTTCAAGAAGGTCGTCGCTCCAGTCAAAGTCACCGTGGATTTCTAGATTTTCCATATTACCCCTTCTTTGAACTACGCTTGCGCTGTTTCAGGTCGAGGTCCTGTAGGTTTCTTCCGATTTCATCTTTTTGTGCAATGTGCAAAATGTCATCATCCAGTTGAAGCGCAAAAAGCACCCTTAGGTAAATGCCCATAGCGACACTCGGGGATCCTTTTTCTACGCGCATCACGGAAAGTTCAGAGCAAGTAGCTCTCGCCGCAATGTCTGCGATGCTTAGGTCCCTTCGTAAGCGAGCTAGGCGGATTTGTTCACCGACAATAGCCATGTTTTGCGCCACCTTGCGAGGAAGTATGGTTCCTTTTGTTGCTTTGGACATTTATTAACCTATCTAAAAATATATTTTAAAAACAAATATACTTTATTTTTTGGTATATAAATGTTGTGGGTTTCTCAAAAAAAGAATTTACTTCTTGATACCCGCAAGCATTTCTGCCTTCACCTTGCGGACATAGCTTACGGAAACTTCGTTGTACTCGGCAATTAATTCATCTGTCCAAACGCCACCACGCA
>JAKSME010000164.1 GCA_024400785.1 Bacteroidales bacterium | reverse complement strand
CGGTGATTGTTCACTTACGCAAACACCTGCCCGTATGTGGCATCTTGGGCGATAATAACTGTAGTGCTGTTTTGTGAAATAAAAAAAAAAAGAATATGTAACAGTATGATACATAGTATGATACAAGTACCTAATATTCCATAGGTAATTTGGCGCAAGCGTTTTTTTGTGAGTTTCATGGTTGAGGTTTGTTTGGTGATGTGATGGTCATTTCGCAGTTGGCACAGTTGAAATGGAGTTGAAATTTGAAGTCTCCGCTTTGCAGAAACAGTGGTTCTTTATAGGGCATTTTCTTTCCACTTTTGCTGCAAAATCCGAGGGTGTATCGGACGCAGTGTTTGCAAGTCATCAAGGCGGCTTCGCTCGCCGGTGCTTATTCGAAAGCAGGTTCGACTTCGTTCGCTCCGTGGCGGCGGTAGAAGTCGGCGGCAGTTTGGTTCATGATGTTGGCGCGGTAGTCGGCTTTCCCGTTGGTGTGTAGCGGGAAAGTGGCTTCCCCGTTGGTTGGTTCTTTCCGTCCGTCGGGGCGCTTGTGTGTAGCTATTCGCTTTTCTATCAGTGTGTTGCAGGAAGCTCGGCGCCACTCGTTCACCACGGAATTGGGAAAGAAGTAAGGATGGTTGAGGTCGATTTGCACGGTTCGTGCGTTGAACACGGTTCCGCCCATCTTGGTCAGGTTTTCTCGCAGCATGTCGTAGGCTACCTCGCCTTTGTGCGAGAGTTGTTTTTCTACGTTGAAAGCCTTGTGAATGCTTACTCCTTCTGTGTCGGTGAGGGTTAGCAAAACGCCGTTGGGTTGTTCGGAGAGTTTGATGTCGACGGGGATGCGGCGGGTGGCGGAGTTTCCGCGCAGCTGTTTGTCGAACTCGATGTCGAAGTTGCGGTACACAGGCATTCCGGCGGAGAGTCCGTTGATGGCTTCCAGCGTGGTGACGGTTGCCCCGTCGGCTCTGTTGATGCGGAAACCTTGCAGCTCATTTTGGGCATTGACGAAACCGAGGCCATCGCCGTTGTGAAGTGTGGCCGAGGTGTGAAGATGGATGGTGTTTCCTTGTACTCGGGTGACTTTCCCAATGGGTTCTCCGATGGATTTCGGGGTGTCGGGCTCCACCATCACGTTATCGCGTTGATGGAGGAAATATTCGGTGCGTCCGCGGTTGAAGGTTTTCTCCGGCGCGGGGACGAAGGTTGTTGTAATGTTGCCGGTGGATGCGGCGCTGAAACGGTTGTCGTGGGCAAAGATGGCATCCATTTTTTTGCGATAGAAGGCGGTGATGTTTTTCACGTAGTCGATGCTCTTGAGTCGGCCTTCGATTTTGAGGGAGGTGATGCCTGCCTCCATGAGTTGAAGAAGCGAGTGCGAACGGTCCATGTCTTTGAGCGACAGGAGGTGGCTGTTGTTGCGGATGACGGTTCCGTCGGCGTCGGTGAGCGAGTAGGGGAGGCGGCAGAATTGGGCGCAGTTGCCTCGGTTGGCACTGCGTTCGACACAGGCCTGGCTCATGTAGCACTGTCCGCTGTAGCTCACGCAGAGGGCGCCATGGACAAAGGTTTCCAGCTCGATGTGGGTTTGGCGTCTGATGTTGCGAATTTGTTCCAAAGAAAGTTCTCGGGCTAAGATAACTCGTTGTAAGCCAATATTTTCCCAAAACTTAACTTTGTCAGCTGAGCGATTGTCGGTTTGTGTGCTGGCGTGGATGGCGATGGGGGGGAGGTCGAGTTGGAGCAGTCCGGTATCTTGGATGATGAGTGCGTCGGCGCCGGCATCGTAGAGATGGTAGATGAGTTTGCGTGCGGTTTCGAGTTCGCTATCGGTAAGGATGGTGTTGAGGGCGACATGCACGTGGGCGTGGTACAGATGGGCATGGCGGCAGAGTTTCTCAATGTCTTCGAGGCTGTTGCCGGCCGTTACGCGTGCGCTGAAGGCCGGCGCACCCACATACACTGCATCAGCACCGTGGTTGATGGCCGCGATGCCGCATTCCAAATCTTTGGCGGGAGACAGCAATTCTATCTTGGTGGCCACGGTTACTCTTCTTTCGGCTTTTCGTCTGTAAAAAGCATCATTACAGCTTTGGCGTAGTCGCCTTCGCAAATCACAGGTTCTTCCGTAGCGGGTTTCAGCGTTACCTCAATGCGGTCGGTACCGAGTGAGCGGTATTTGACGATATTGTTGTAACTAACTGCATAATTGGGATTTATCAAACAAAAGTCGACGTAATCGATATAGGTGAGCAGGTCTTCAAAAACTTGGGCGACTAAAAAGGTTTTGCCTTCGTTGGTGGTGATTCGGGTTTTTGTACCCTCTTTGTGAAAATAGGCGATATTGGCCTGGTTCAGTTTCTGCAGTCCGCCGGCAATGTTGAGATAGAGGTAGGTTTTTTGGATTTTCCCGTTTTTGTATTCCAAAGTCTTGCGGGGTTGACTCTTTTCATCGTAATATTCCCAGGTGCCGGTTTCGATGCCATGAAGGTAACTCCCTTTGTAATAAAGAACTTCATTGGGGAAATAACTTTCAAAAGTGCCGTTGATTTCGCCGTTGATGTAGTTGGAGCGGGTGCTGATTTTGCCATCCGTAAAATAGGTGGCGCGTTCTCCGTTCAAAACATTATTGTCATAATGGCATTCTTCCAATAAAAGTCCGGTTTGAGAAGAATAGGTTTTCCAATCGCCGTGTTTTTTTCCTTTATTGTAACTTTCTGATTTGATGAGAGTTCCTTTTTCGTTATAGTAATTCCAGATACTGTCTTTCTGCTGGTCGATAAAATTTCCTTCTGCAGAAATTTTTTCATTCAAATCAAACATGGTCGTATGAACTTTATGCGTGCCTTGAATGAAATGGGTGGTACTTTTCAATTTTCCATTGGAATGGTAATATTTGAAAGTGCCGGTAGGGACGCCATTTTTGAAATTTCCTTCGTAAAGCAGCGTGCCTTTTTCATCATATTTTTTCCAATAACCATCTTTTTTGCCTTTGCTATTTACTTTATTTTCAGCATTTTGAGCAAAAGAAAGAGAGAAAACGAAGGTTAAGAGGAGTAGGAAGGTTGCTTTTTTCATGGCGTTATTTCTTTTTGTTTTTCATGGAATTTTTAATGCCTTTGATGATGAAGAAGACGAGGAAGGCTGTCATGCCACCGCCAACGACGCCGTAATACATGTCGCGTTTTTCGGCCGGGTCTTCAACGGGATAGATGTAGACGAAGGTGCAGAGGACTGCGCAGACGACAATCAGTTTCAGTAAATCTTTAAGACCTTCTTTCATAGATGGATGGGTGAAAAAATGTCGAGACGTTAAAGAAACGTCTCGACAGGATGAGTTATTGCAAATTGGCGATTTGTTCTTTCAGGATTTTGATTTTTTCCTCGGCGTCGGCTTTCTTTTTGCGTTCGACGTTGACGACGGCTTCGGGGGCATTGTTCACGAAGCGCTCGTTGGAAAGTTTGCCCA
>JAKSME010000163.1 GCA_024400785.1 Bacteroidales bacterium | reverse complement strand
TTAAAAAGGAGGGGAATTCATTGCTGACGCTTTTATTTCTTCCTTAAAAAGGAGGAGAATTCATTGCTGACGCTTTATTTTTTTATCTTCAAAATAAATATCGCAACAGTACTATTGTTTAATAAAAATTTGGAATCTTCCCCTTTCATCTTGTAAAGGGATGGGGTTGAATGGTTAAGGAATTAATTATGTTCCTCATCCTTCCACCTTTTCATCATTCACCCATTCCTCGAAGGTCCAAAAAGTTGTCAAGCCATAAATCAGCGAGACGATAAGGGATAATTCTGTAAAAAAATAGTACCTTTGCACCCTTAATAGAAACGCTATGGAAGAAAATTTAGCTTTACAACTGAATTTGTTTAATTCGCTGACTGAGTCGCAGGAGTGGACGTTGTGTCTTTATGCTTTTGGTGGCGAAGGTTTGGTAAAAGATGAGGCGGAAATTACGGCCCGCGCACTGCATACTCCCGTTACTACCCTTCACAGCGCCGAAAAAACGTTGATTTCGTGGGGACTTTTGGTGGAAAAAAGGCGAGTGGTTTCCGGCGACAAAACATTGGCCGTTAAACCGCAATATTACTTCATTGTTGCACGCTATCTTATTGTAAATCACGAAGATTGGCTGCAAGAGTTTGATCGTGTTCTGCGCAATTGCACCGCCAGTCCGCTGTGGGTGGCCGCCGAGGAGGTGTGCAAAAACGGCTTTTGTGCTCCTGGCGCTAACCACTTTTCGGTGCCGCAAGGCCTTCTCTCACACAAAACCGATTTAGCCGGCGAATTGAAGATGAAGTCCAACTGGCAGAAGTACGACTATACGGAATATTTGCTGCCGTATTTGGATGACCGCTCGTTTGAAACGGTTTTCCGTTCCATCCGCCCCGAACACATCGTCCGTTCCGTACACACCGCCCTCGCTCGCCACCTGCGGAACGACAGTCCCGATGCCGCTATTTTCGACCGTCTGCGGCAACTTCTCACCAACTTTCTCCCGGAAAACGACCCGCAGGTGTCAATCTATGCCAAAAATGAAGCCCTTGATGCCGTTTCCGCCCACCAATATTTCTACACCGCTCGTCAGCCCCAGTGGAAAACTGAGATGCCAACAGTCTGGAAATTAGTTGCATACGGCATTAATTCCCTCTATCATGGAAACACGGATGAGGCCAAAAGGTGTTTCACGGATGCCCTGAAAATCAATTCGGAAAATGGAGGCGACAAGCGCCGTTTCGCCAATGTCATCCTCAATTATTACCTGCTGATGGTCTATGCTCAGGACGATACAGCGAAAAGTCGCGGAAGAGTGAGCGCGTTGGTCAAACAGTCAACAACTTCAGCGGAGTGGCCATTCCCACTGCAGGTCATTGCCAAATATCAGATTTTGTCGGAACCGTTGCGCGATCTTTCCTATCAAATCTCCATAGCCAATATTCGTGGGGAGCTCTCTCCTTTGGAACAACATCTGTTGGAATTGGATGTTTATCATTTCCATTTACAAAATGATTCAAAGTTGTTCTTGCAAAAGTGCGATAAAGTACCCAATTATGCGCTTTTGCGTTATGAAATGAGCGCTTTTAAAGAAATTTCTGATAAGGAAAATTTGATTAAATCGCTGGGAAACAACACCTTACTTTCATCTTTTCATATTAAGGAAAAATGGGAGGTCGTATTGGAGGATGTTATGCGCGAAGTGGGTGCATCTGCCCCTCTGGAAGACGGAAAAATTCAGAATGATGCGCGCATCGTCTATGTGATTACGACAGATGGAAAAATTGAAATTCGTGAGCAGAAAATCTTGAGAAATGGTCGGTGGAGCGTTGGTAACGCAGTGAATATTAGCGATTTCTATAAACAATCCTTGACTTCTATGGATGATGTGGATTGCCGGATTGCCCACCAAGTCAATGAAAAAATCAAGTATTATGAACTGGAAACCATTCTCCCCTTTTTGGCCGACAGCGACCGCGTGTTTGTGGCCACCGATGAAGGTTTGGAACAGGTGTCGGTGACAACAGAAAAAGCAATGGTTTGGGTTGAAAAAACACAGGGAAGTTATAACGTGCAAACCAACCTCCCCTCCAGTTGCTATGGTTTTGGAATGTCGCCATACGCGGTTAAAAGAATCAACGACAACCACTATGCAGTCTTCCTGCCTTCGAAATTTGAGTGTAGGACTATTTCCAAATTGATGAGTATCAGTTATTTCCCCCATTCGGCGGAAAAACAGTTGAAGGAATGTTTCGGTAAGATTTCCCAACAGTTGGAGATTCATTCCGACTTGTTGGAAGGTGGCAGTTCCTTATCCTCTCGAGAAGCTCAGAATTTGTTGGTAGTCAAGATTTTACCTATAGAAGATAAATTTTCCATGACGCTTCAAGCCCAACCTTTGGAAGGCGGCCGCTTGCGTTTTTCTCCCGGTGAAGGCCGTGCTGTCATCTTCGACGAGTGCGACGGCGTTCGTTACCAAGTACACCGCAACTTAGCGGCAGAGCAGGAAAAAATGACCCAGCTGGCCGATTTTTGCGATACGCAGATCGGAGTTTATTTAGACCAGGGACATGCCACACTCACCGTTGCCGATTTGCTGATTTTGCTGGATTTTCTGCAAGGAAACCGGGAAAATTTCTTGGTGGAATGGCCTGAAGGCCAGAAACTTAATCTGAAAGCGACGCTCACCGCCCCATCTTTCCGTTTGGGATTGAAGGCAAAGGAAAAATGGTTCGAAGTTGAAGGCAGCGTGAAGGTGGATGAGAAATTGTCGCTCAAAGCAACAGAATTTCTTCAATATGTTGGTAAAGGATTGATTAACAACCGATTTGTCCGTTTGAATGAAACAGATTATGTGGCCATCAGCGATTCCATCATCAAGTACCTGCAACGGTTGGAAGCCATCGCGCAGCAGGAACGCAACAAGATGAAAGTCCCTATGTATCAAATAGGTGCATTGGCGGAAATCGTTCAAGGGGCGCAAGAGGCGGTGTCTGTCGACGATAAGTTGAAAGAACTGGAAGCCAAGGTGGAAGAAGCCGCGAAGATGGAAATCCCCGTTCCATCAACATTGCAAGCAGAACTGCGTGATTATCAAGCGGATGGATTCCGTTGGATGGCGCGGTTGTCGCATTGGGGCGCCGGTGCCTGCCTCGCCGACGACATGGGCTTGGGAAAAACCGTGCAGACCATCACTTTCTTGCTGCATAAGGCCGCCGACGGACCGTCGTTGGTGATTTGCCCCTCGTCGGTGGTTTACAACTGGGCACGCGAACTGCGCCGCTTTGCCCCTTCGTTGCATGTTCACGTTTTGAATGCCACCGGCGAACGCGCCGCGATGCTGTCGGAACTGAAGCCCTACGAAGTCGTTCTCAGCACTTACGGACTGTTGGTGCGCGAGGAAGAATGCCTCTCCCAAATTGACTGGAATGTGGTTTGCTTGGATGAAGCCCACGTCATCAAAAACCGCAATACCAAGATGTCGAAAGCGGCCA
>JAKSME010000162.1 GCA_024400785.1 Bacteroidales bacterium | reverse complement strand
ACCTGCCGTTGTGCCACATCTACGAACGTATGATGATTTATGCGTGGCACTACCTCGGAATCCCGATTTACTATGCAGAAAGCATCGGCACCATCCAAACCAATTTGAATGAGGTAAAACCCACCATTTTGACCACCGTGCCTCGTCTTTTGGAAAAATTTTACGACAGATTTGTTTCCACCGGTCGTAAATTGCCCAAAAAGCAGAAGGAACTTTTCTTCTGGGCAGACGAAATTGCCAGCCAATATGAATTGGAAGGTCGTTCACGCAGTTACAACCGCAAACTCAAAACCGCCCAAATACTGATTCTCAAGAAGTTCCGTGATGCCTTAGGTGGAAATATTGAAGTCATTGTTTCTGGCGGTGCCGCCATTCAACCGCGTCTTTGCCGCATTTTCTGGGCCGCCAACATGCCTGTTTTGGAAGGCTACGGCCTAACCGAAACCTCTCCCGTAATTGCCGTCAGCAGTTTCTTTAAGAAGGGGATGAAATTCGGAACCGTCGGACAACCACTTCCAGGAGTTGAAGTGAAAATCGCAGATGACGAAGAGATTCTCACCCGTGGAGCCTGCGTTACCAAAGGTTACTATCATGCTGACGAACTCACCCGTGAAGCCATCGACGAAGAAGGCTGGTTCCACACGGGTGACATGGGCAAGTTTGAGCCTGACGGCCAGTTGAAAATCACCGGAAGAAAGAAAGAGATGTTCAAGACCGCCTTCGGCAAATACATTGTTCCCACCCACGTGGAAAACAAATTTGCAGAAGACTCTTTGATTGACAATATCATGGTGGTGGGTGAAAACAAGAAATTCGCCGCCGCCCTCATCGTACCGAATTTCTCAGACCTTCGTTCCTGGTGCGCGAAAAAGGACATTCCCTACACCACCAATGAAGAGATGATCAAACACCCCGATGTGTTGAAGAAGTTCAAAAAGATACAGGACCAGTGCAACGCCCAATTGGGTGAGACCGAGCGTGTGATGAAGTTTGCGCTCATCGACTACGAATGGGGCGTGAGCACAGGGGAACTCACCCCGACACTCAAGCTGAAACGCCGCTTCATCGCGGAAAAACATGCCGACAAAATTGAAGCTCTGTTTGAGTAGACGTTAGACTTGGGACTTGGGACTTGAGACTTGAGACTTGGGACTGGGACTTGGGACTTGGGACTTGGGACTTGGGACTTGGGACTTGAGACTTGGGACTTGAGACTTGGGACTTGAGACTTGAGACTTGAGATGTCGCGGAGGAATATCTCTTAAAACTAAAGTATAAAATACCAATAATCAGCATTATGAAAATATGGAACGGAATTACCCGTTTCGTATCTTAGCAACCGATTGCACTACAGTTGCTATCGATAAAAAAAACGCGGCAGATTTCTCTACCGCGTTTTTTTATCTTCTTTCGAATACATTATTTGATACCGAGTTTTTTCTTGATGTCTTTCGGAAGGGCATCTTTATGAACAACAATGTTCATAGTTTTGTAACGGACAAATGCCTTGCTGGCATAGAACATTCCGTGATAGTCGCCATAATCGCCCCAGCTGTTCTTTACCATATAATATTCGTTACCCATTTGGTCTTTGGCGGTGCCGTAAATCAACATGCCGTGGTCATCGGTGGTTTCCCAGTTGTCGTAAGCTTCCTGACGTTCTTCTTGGCTTACCCAGCGCTGCGGAGTGGGATGTTTGGCAGCTTCTTCTGAGATTTCCTTAGCGCTCATGCCAGTCCAATGTGCCATATCGCTACCGATGATGGCGTCGGACTTTGTTTCGGGAAGAACGCAGAAACCTTTTCTGACACCCATTTTGAAACCGGATTCACTGACGTCTGAACCCCAAGCGATGGGATAACCGTTTTCGATTGCGTTGTCGAAGACCTGCATGAATTCATCCAAAGGAAGGTTGTAGCACTGACTCCAACGCCAGTTGTCTTGGATTTCGAGGACGAATTTTTCGTAGAAAGGATGATGGGTGTAAGAGGTGATGGAAACATAGTCATCAGCATTCAAACCCGTTGATTCATAGAATGATTTGGGGGTGTATTTCGTACCGTTGTAAGTAAATTCGGTAGGACATTCACCGAGGTAGGCAGCGTGGATGGCGCGGATGGCTTTTTCCCACAACGGCATGCCGTCGTTACCTTTTTGGAGTTTTTTGTGTTCGCCGGTAGCGATAGCTTTGACCACGGCGTCGCTAACTGCGGAAAGTTCGGTGTGGTCGGAGAGGGTGTCACCGTAAGCTGCGCCCGGACGCATTTCAGCTTCAGGAACCAAGCCGAAAGTTTTCATACCATAAATGACATCGTAGAAAGAACCTCCCTGGGAGAAGGAAACGTCACCGTGGGTACGGACGGCAGCCTTGGCACGATCGATGTAGGTATTATAAACGATGTACATTTCGGAAAGGTCGTATTCGCCTTTGCCCATACGAAGCAATTCTGCTTCAATGAAACCGAGACCGGAGTAGCACCAACAAGTACCCGCACGGTTCTGGTCTTTAACGGAAGTGATGGGGAGTTCCTTCACCGTGGTGAATTTGTAGCCCTCATCCTCTTTGGCTTCTTCTTTTTCTTGTGCTCTCAAAGGGAAACACAAAGCAACAACTGCAATTGCAGCGAGGATAAATCCTTTTTTCATATTCATTTGATTTTTAAAAGTTTATAAAAAATTTTCTAAGAAAAGTTTCAAATTGAAAAGCGGTTGCAAATATACACTTTTTTGCCGATTTTGAAGAATTATTTTTTCATTTTTGCTTTTCGGGCCTTCCGTTTCTCCTCACTTTTCTTATACCGCTCTTGCGCCGCTTCGATGGTTTTATCATCAAATTTCACTTTGCCGATACAATGGCTGTTACGGATGATTTGGCCGGCGCGTTTGTTGAGGTACGGAGTCACTTTGGCCGGGTTGCGGTGCAAGGGGTCGGGATAACAGGCGGTAATCAATGCGGCCTGGCGCATGGTGAGGCGGTCGGCGGTGGTGTGGAAATAGTTTTCGGCGGCGGCTTCCGCCCCATAAATGCCGGGGCCCATCTCTATCACGTTCCAATAGACCTCCATGATGCGTTCCTTACTCCACATGTGCTCAATCAAAAAGGTGAAATAGACCTCAATGCCTTTACGAATCCAGGAAGACTTGGGCCAAAGGAAGACATTCTTGGCCGTTTGCTGCGAAATCGTGCTGGCACCGCGTTTGCGACGCCCCGACTCGCGTTCCTCTATCGCCCGGTCGATGGCGGCCATGTCGAAACCGTTGTGCCCGAGGAAGCGATTGTCCTCGGAAGATACGGCACATTGGACCATATTGGGAGAAATTTGGTCCAAATCGCGCCATTCGTATTGAATGGGAGCGTCGATTTGCACCTTGCGAATAACCATCAATGGTGTGATGGGCGGATTTACCCAACGATACAACAATGGAAGCAGCAAACTCAGTATAAATAACACTAAGCATGTGATTCCTAATACTTTAAAGATTTTTTTTACAGTGGTTTTCTGTTTCTTCGAACCAG
>JAKSME010000161.1 GCA_024400785.1 Bacteroidales bacterium | reverse complement strand
AACTACAAAGATATGTTGGATATCGAGTTCACCATCCAAGAAGGCCAGCTTTATATGTTGCAGTGCCGCGTTGGTAAACGTACCGGTATCGCCGCTTTGAACATGGCTCTCGATATGTTGCACGAAGGCCGTATCGACGACAAGGAAGTCGTGATGCGCCTCCAACCCGCCCAGATGGACGAGCTGTTGCACCCCATCTTGGAAGCTGCTGACGAAAAGAAGCACACCGTCATCGCCAAAGGTCTGCCCGCAGGTCCTGGCGGCGCCGTCGGCGTTATCGCTCTCGACAGCGAAACTTCCAAGGAATACACCTCCAAGAAAATCAAAAACATCCTCGTTCGTGAAGAAACCAACCCGGAAGACGTTGAAGGTATGCGTTCTGCCGATGGTATCCTCACCGCCCGTGGCGGTATGACCTCTCACGCTGCTCTCGTTGCCCGTGGTTGGGGTAAATGCTGCATCGTGGGTTGCGACGCCATCAAAATCGATATGGATGCCCGCACCGTCACCATCGATGGTAAGGTTTACAAAGAAGGCGACACCCTCGCTTTGAACGGCGCTAAGGGTTACGTTTATGGCGAAGCCGTCAAGATGATCGACTCCTCCGAAAACCCGCGCTTCCAAGAATTCATGAGCATCGTTGCCAAATATCAGGGCATGGGCGTCCGTACCAACGCTGATACTCCGGAAGATGCACAGAACGCTGTCAACTTCGGCGCTGAAGGTATCGGCTTGTTCCGTATCGAACACATGTTCTACGGCAAGAACGGTGCTAAACCGCTTGAAAAACTCCGTAACATGATTCTCTGCAGCACCAAGGAAGACCGCATTGCTTGCTTGAACGACCTCGAAGCCGACATCCGCGAAGCTGCCAAGGGTACCTTGAAGGTTTTGGACGGCAAACCGCTCACCTTCCGCTTGATGGACCCGCCGCTTCACGAATTCGTTCCCCAGACCGAAGAAAAACAGCGCGAAAAAGCTGCTGAAAGAGGCATGACCTTTGAAGAAATCAAGAAGAAAATCGATGCTTTGCACGAAGTCAACCCGATGATGGGCCTCCGTGGGGCACGTCTGGGCATCGTTTATCCCGAAATCTCCGAAACCCAGTTCCGCGCCCTCTTCCAGGCCACCGCTGAATTGATGAAGGAAGGTTTTGATCCGCACCTCGAAATCATGGTTCCGCTGACCATCGACGTGAAGGAATTGAAACATCAGAAAGCTATCGCCGACAGAGTTCAGGCCGAAATCGAAGCCAAATTCGGTGTTAAGATCAACTACCTCTACGGTACCATGATCGAAATCCCGCGTGCTACCTTGATGGCTGACGAAATCGCTGAAGTAGCTCAATTCTTCTCCTTCGGTACCAACGACTTGACTCAGATGACTCTCGGCTTCTCACGTGACGACGTGAACGAAATCATCCACACTTATATTGACGAAAAGATCATCCCCGCTGACCCGTTCAAGACTTTGGATCAGGTTGGTGTTGGCCAGCTCGTACAGTGTGGCGTTCAACGCGGTCGCTTCGTGAACCCGAAACTGAAAGTCGGTGTCTGCGGCGAACACGGTGGCGATCCGGCTTCTGTAGAATTTTTCTACAAAACCGGCATGACCTACGTTTCCTGCTCACCGTTCCGCGTTCCGGTGGCTCGTTTGGCTGCTGCTCAGTCCGCTATCAAAGCTCAAAAGCAAGAAGGTTGCTGCTGCAACTGTAACAAATAAGAGTGTGCGATGGAATTGAAATCGTACCTCAATCCAGTAGATGTGGAATCTTTGGTGCCTTTAGAAAGCCCCGAAGATCCACATCTTCTTTATAATTACATAGAAATTTGGCAAGATGGCGAACCCGTCCTCGATGAACAGCAGTTTGCCATTATCGGTGTTCCCGAATCCCGGAATGCCTTCAACAATGCCGACTGCTCATTGGCTCCCGATGCAATCCGCCGCAGCTTGTACCAGCTTTACTCTTGGGAAAAGAATGTCAACATCATCGATTTTGGCAATTTGATTCTAGGAGAGACCATCGAAGACAGTTATGAGGTTCTCGCTGAAATCCTTGCGACACTCATCAACGACGGCATCACCCCCATCATCTTGGGTGGCAGCAACGATATTGCTTTTGCCAATTACAAGGCATACGAGATTCTGCAAAAGGTCATCAGCATCGTTTCCGTTGACGCCCGCTTCGATCTCGGCAAAGAAGACGAACCGCTGAAGTCGAACGCCTATCTCAACAAAATCATCCTCCAACAGCCCAACTTCCTTCTCAACTATTCCAATATCGGTTACCAAACCTATATGAATAGTCCGGAAGCCATTGAAATGATGGAGAAACTGTATTTTGAGTCCTACCGCGTAGGCATGTTGCGCCAGGATGTTTCCGAAGTGGAGCCCATTGTGAGGAATGCAGAAATGGTGTCTTTGGATATTTCGTCCATCCGCCATCCTGACGCTCCCGGAAATCCGAACAGCTCAGCCAACGGTTTCTATGGCGAAGAAATCTGCCAAGTGGCCATGTACGCCGGATTGAGCGACAAGCTGTCATCTTTCGGCATTTACGAATACGACCCGATGTTAGATTATAACGGTCAGACAGCCCAACTCATCAGCCATATCATTTGGTATTTTATCGAGGGTTCTCTGAATCGTTACAATGACCTCGACTTCAAAGACAGAAACAACTATTACCGCTACAGCATCACCGTTTCTGAAAATTCAGAGGAAATGGAGTTCTTCTGCAGTAAGAAAAGCGGCCGATGGTGGGTGAGCGTTCCCGTCATCAATGTTGAAAAAAAGACGCAACAGACCTACTATCTTCCCTGCTCAAAAAACGATTACGACACCGCATGTTCGGATACCATTCCGGACCGTTGGTGGAAGGCATACAATAAATTCAATCATTAATTATTATTCAAAACATGAAAAAAATCCTGATTCTCATCATGGTGTTTGCCATGATGCCCTTTGCAAAAGCCCAAACTCCCGCTGCAGACACTACACAAAAGAAAAGCGCGTGGAAAGAATATTGGAAATTTTCCGGTCTGGTAACTTTCAACCTGACAGAAACAATGCAATGGAACTGGGCGGCCGGTGGCAACAACAACGGTAACGGCATCCTGGCGTGCAACCTCAAATTGGCCTACAAGAAAAACACCATCTCTTGGGAAACCACCTTTGATTCCGACTATGGTTGGATGTGGGCGCCGAGCACGCTTTTCAAGTGGAGAAAATCCAATGACAAAATCGTTTTTTCCACAAAATTCGGTTGGGAGTTCAAAAAAACCTGGTACCTGACCGTTATGGGCGGTTTCAAATCACATTATCATGATGGTTATGATTATAAAATCGGTGATGACAAAATTGAAACAAAAACCTATGCATACAATTGGTTGTCACCTTCTTACACCGACCTCTCAGTAGGTATCGACTGGAAGCCCAACGACATTTTCACGGTTTACCTCTCTCCGGTGGCCGGTCGTATCACCACCGTTACCGACACCACCGACAATTGCGTGTTGCGTGAGAAGTACGGCGTTCCGCTCGACAAAACCTTCAA
>JAKSME010000160.1 GCA_024400785.1 Bacteroidales bacterium | reverse complement strand
TGCAAACTACGGCGGCCCCAATCCCACGGAGTTTAGCGGCAAAGTCGGTGAATTTTTCCTTTGTCGGATTGTTGACTGGCAGTTCGTAAAATTGTGCGTTGTCAATCACGTCCCACATTCGGACACCGTTTTCGTTGGCACAGGCGATTACTTTTTCCACCGACGTTTCCCCGATTCCGCGCAGTGGGTAATTGATGACGCGGCGCAACGCCTCTTCATCATAGTGGTTGACTGCGAGGCGGCAGTAGGCGAGAATGTCCTTGATTTCCTTTCGGGCATAGAAAGAAGTTCCCCCGTAAATGCGATAGGGAATGTGCTTCTTAATGAGGCATTCTTCCAACGCACGCGACTGCATATTGGTGCGGTAGAGAATCGCAATGTCGTTGTAATCAACATGATAGTTGTGCTCAATTTCAAAGATGGAGTCCCCAACCAGCATGGCTTCATCGGTTTCGCTGGAGGCGGAAAGTACGTTGATGGGTGTTCCCTCCTCGTTTTCGGTCCAAACGGTTTTGGGAATTTGTTTGTTGTTGTTTTTGATGACGGCGTTGGCGGCATTGACGATGTTTTGTGTGGAGCGGTAGTTTTGTTCCAGTTTGACGATTTTAGCTTCTTTGTAGTCGCGTTTGAAATTGAGGATGTTGTTGATGTCGGCGCCGCGGAAGCCGTAAATGCTTTGGGCATCGTCGCCGACAACGCAGATATTCTGGTGCGCCGCAGCTATCTTCTTGATAATCATGTACTGCGCGAAGTTCGTATCTTGGTATTCATCTACCAAAACGTACTGAAATCGGTTCTGGTATTTGAAAAGTGCCTCCGGAAAATCGCGAAGCAACATATTCATATAATATAGTATGTCGTCGAAGTCCATGGCATTTGAACCGTGAAGGCGTTTGTTGTAGCGTGTGAAAATTTCCGAGATGAGCGGCTTGCCGGCTTCGGTGTCAATCATTTTGGCTTCGCTGTTCCGGGCATAATCTTCCTCTGACATCAGGTTCGACTTTGCGGCGGAGATTCTATTGAGCACGAAGTTGACGACGTAGACTTTCGGATCGAGATTCAACTCCTTTATAATGTTGCGTAACAGAGATTTGGAGTCATCGGTGTCGTAAATGGTGAGTGAGTGGGTGAAACCGATTTTGTCGGCTTCAGCGCGTAAGATGCGGAGGAAAACGGAGTGGAAGGTGCCCATTTGTACGGCTTTTGCGCGTTGGTCGCCGATGAGTTTCAGGATGCGTTCGGTCATCTCGCGCGCCGCTTTGTTGGTGAAAGTAAGCGCCAAAATGCGCCATGGAGCAATGCCTTTTTCCAGCATGTAGGCAATTCTGTAGGTCAGCACGCGCGTTTTGCCGGAGCCCGCTCCAGCGATAACCATCACCGGACCTTGTATCTCGCTGACCGCAGCACGTTGAGAATCATTGAGTTCTGATAAAATATTGCTCATTTTTTTAGTAGTATAAGTCTCCTTTTATAAAATTATTTCTTCCCATCAAGTGTCACTTCGCACATCAGTGCGGCTGGCTTAAGGGCCATAAATGTCTCAGGATCCACACGCATTTCAAAGTTGTACATGTCGGTGGCATATTCGCTGTTGGCATTTTTAATGGAAAAAATGACACTTTTTGTTCCGCCACCTTTGCCATCGGCTTTGCATTTTGCATTCGACCGCTCCACCCATTCTTTGATGATGTTGGCCGTATTTATCGTTATGTCGTTGATGCTCATTGTGATTCTTACGGCAACGGTTTCTTTCAAATAAGCATCCCGAAGGTACATCACGTTGGTGGGTTTGATCCAAAAGTTCTTTTTTGTCACATCTTTTTCAAAGCCGCGTTCGGAAATGAGTGCATTGAAGAATAAAAATTGACCTTTTTCAAAAAGATGCTTGTATTTGCTGTATTCTTCACCGAACATCATCCATTCGTAGGAAAATTGATAATCTTCCAAAGTGATAATCCCGTAAGGATTGCCGGATTTCCCGATGCGGTCTTGCGCGGCAGTCACCATGGCCGCGAACGACAATTTCTTGCCTACGTATTTGTACCAGGTGGACTTGTCTTGCAAAGGCTCTAACGTGGTGTTGCAGAAGGCGTTAATAACGGGTTTGAAGTGGTCAAGTGGATGCCCGGAGATGAAAAATCCGGCTATCTCGCGTTCATGTTTCAGCATCTCGAAGGAAGTCCATGGCTCACATTCCGGGATGCTGGGCATCGCGGTCTCGCCAACTTCGGCCGGTGCTTCATCAAAAATGGACATTTGCATCTGTTGCGTGTCGTCCTGCATTTTCGAACCGTAAGCCATTAATTTTTCAATAAAGGGCTTATGGTCTTTGTCCTCGCAGAAGAACTGTGCGCGGTGGATGTTGCCGAAACTGTCGAATGCGCCGACGGAGGCCATGCTTTCAACAACGCGGCGGTTGCAGGAGCGCAGGTTGATGCGGGAAATGAAATCGAAAATGCTGGTGAAAGGCCCGTTGGCGTTTCTTTCGGCGATGATGTCGGCCACAGCGTTGGTGCCGACACCTTTCAAAGCTGCCAACCCGAAACGGATGGCACCCTCTTTGTTGACAGAGAATTCAGATTCTGATTCATTGATATCGGGTGGCAGAACGGCAATACCCTGCTTGGTCGCTTCGTCAATCAATTCCGTCACTTTCTTCAAATCCGCAATTTCAGTGGTCATGTTCGCTGCCAGAAATTCTGCCATGTAATTTGCTTTCAACCAAGCAGTTTGGTATGAAACGAAAGCGTAACAGGTGGCATGTGACTTGTTGAATGCGTAGGAGGCGAACTTCTTCCATTCTTCCCAAATCTTATCCAATACATCCTTGTCGTAACCGTTTTGTGTGCCGTTGTAGATGAAGTCGGTATTGAGTTCTTCCATTTTGGCGATGAGCTTTTTGCCCATGGCCTTACGCAGTGTGTCGGCCTGTCCGCGGGTGAAGTTGGCGAGCAGGCGCGAAAGTTGCATGACCTGTTCTTGGTATACGGTGATGCCGTAGGTTTCGTCGAGGATTTTGCCCATCTCCGGAATCGGGTAGGTGATTTTCTCGCGGCCGTGCTTACGGGCAATGAACGACGGAATGTTGTCCATCGGGCCGGGACGGTACAGTGACACCATGGCGATGATGTCTTCGAAGCGCGTCGGCTTCAGTTCGCGCAAATATTTGCGCATGCCGGCACTTTCAAACTGGAAGATTGCCGTGGTGTCGCCATTCTGGAAAAGTTGGTAGGTCCTTTCGTCATCCAAGGGAATCTCGTCGATTTCTATGTCAATGCCGTGCCTTTTCTTGATGTTGTTAAGCGTTGCGGTAAGAATGTCCAGCGTCATCAAGCCGAGAAAGTCCATTTTCAGCAAGCCCGCGTCTTCCACGTAATGACCGTCGTATTGAACGACCATGGTGTCGGAGTTTTTGGCGGTGGCGAGGGGGATGCAGTCGAAGAGGTTGTTGCGGCCGATGATGACGCCGCAGGCATGGACGCCGGTTCCGCGCTTGGTGCCGTCGAGTTTGCGGGCAAAGTTGAGTGTCATCCTTGTGCGCTCACTGCCGTTTTCCAACGCATCTTTCATTTCAGGAATGGTCTTGATGGCCTCTTC
>JAKSME010000016.1 GCA_024400785.1 Bacteroidales bacterium | reverse complement strand
GAAAAACCGTCCAGATAGACTTCAAAGTCTGCTTTGAGAATCTGTTTTTTAGAATTATCATCAATTTGAATTTTATCTAATTCTTCTAAAGCTTTGGCCACCAATTCGTTGATGTGCGCGCTGGTTTTTTCTTGGATGTCGTTGGCATCGTAAATGGCCTTTACCGCATTGAATTTTTCTTCGTCATTGAATGTTTGGGTGGAAGAGAAATAGTAATGTTTCAAAACGGTTTGTTCTTCGGGACAGGCGTCTTGCCAGGTGCGTAGGAAAAGATAGGTTTTCTTGTTTTCGCGAATGTCACCGCCGATTTTTTTACCAAAAACGGTTTTGTCACCATAAACATCCAGCAGGTCGTCTTTCAATTGGAAGGCCAAGCCGATGTTGATGCCGTATTCGTAAATGGCGTTTTGGTTTTCCTCGGAAGTCCCGCATAAAATGGCACCGGCTTTGAGACAACCTGCCAACATGACCGCGGTTTTGTAGCGGATCATGTGGATGTAATTTTCAATGGTTACATTCTCCATGTTTTCAAAGTCGAGGTCTTCCTGTTGGCCTTCGCAGATTTCCACGGAAGTTTGTGCCAGAAGGCGCGAGAGTTTCAGTCTGGTCTCTGGATCGGTGGGCGTGTTCAGCATGGTTTCCAGTGCCAAAGTAGCCAGAGCGTCGCCCGACAGGATGGCAGTATTCCCGTTCCATTTGCGGTAAACCGTGGGCTTTCCGCGGCGAATGGGCGCGTCATCCATGATGTCATCATGAATCAACGTGAAATTATGCAGCATTTCAAATGCCGCTGCGGGATATAACGCTGTCTTCTCATCGCCGCCGAAAAGCTGCGCCGCCATGACAACCAAACGGGGACGAAGTCGCTTCCCGCCTTGCGTAAGTGTATAATAAATAGGTTCGTATAGATTTTTAGGCTCACGGCCTAAGGTGATTTCTTTGAAGAATTGATCGATGTTTTCCAAAATAATATGATTTTTACAAAATATCTTTAACGAAAAAGTCCTCATAAAATTGCAATTACGAGGACTTTTTTTTCAATAAATATATTGTAAAAAATGAAGAATTATCGAATCAATGTCACCTGGCCTTTTTGAACCCGTTTTTGTCCCATCTCATCTCGATAAGTGCAAACGTAGAAGTATGCTCCGGTGGTCATATATTTCCCTTCGGAAGATTTCCCGTCCCAACCCTGGTGGATGTTTTTGGAGTGGAAAAGCATTCTTCCCGTCTTGTCGTAAACGCTGCATTCGAAGTTGGTGAATGTGGCAGGCGCATAAACAATCCATTCATCGTTCAAACCATCATCGTTGGGCGTGAAGGCGGTGGGAATGAACAGCTCGCAGTCGTAAACCCCGATGTTGATGCGGATGACGGTGTCTTTGCCTTCGTTGGTTTGCACGGTCGCCTCAACCTGCGTGGGCTCTTCGATGATGATGGTTTCCGCCGGTTTCTGGGAACCGAAACTCCACCAAACACTTTGTGCATTCTTGACGAAAATGGTGACTGAAGAGTTTCGACACACCATGGTGTCATTGCTGAAAATCAGTGAGTTGTCAGCTCTTTCGATGTAAACTTGCTCGTTGGTCGCATGGCCGCCGAAGAAAGTTTCTTTGCCGTCTTTGGCCGGATGGGTGACTGGAGAAACGGTTTTGTTGTGCGGAGTTGTGGCCGTCGGTGTTGTGTGGTGAGAAACTGCCGGTTTCTCAGCAACTACGTTGGCGTGCGTTTCCTGTGCCGCTGTGGAGATTGTAATTACAGAAGTTGCTGGTGCGGTGTGGGACGGGGTGCGATTTGGGGTGGCAGTGGCTGTAGGAACGCTCGTCGGCGCCGTGCTTGCCGGAACGGATGTCTGTGCGGTAATGGGGGCGAGGGGAGTGGCAGGAACTTCAACTGCGGACTTCGATGCCACCGGTTGGCTTTCGATGGAAGAAACATCTTTCTGTAGTACCAGCAAAACGGCGACAACAGAGGCAACAATCAGTGTGGGAAGTGCCACGCGCAGTCCCCAGAAACGCAGTTGGCGACGGCGGGTGAACTTTTTCACGGCGGCATCTTGCTGGATTTTCTCCCACATTCCCGCCGGCGGCTGGGACTGGAGGCCCGCAAGTTTTTGTTGGTAAAGTTCGCCTATTTCTTGTTCTTTCATTTTCTCGTTATTCGGTCTTAATGTGATCTTTCAATTCCTTCCCGAGGTATTGTTCTATTTTCTGCTTTAAGGAGCGCTTGGCTTTGAAAAGCTGCGTTCGCACGGTTACGTATGAACTTCCCGTCATCTCCGAGATCTCCTGGTGTGAATAGCCGTCAATTTCAAAAAGATTGAAAACTGTGCGGTATCCATCGGGCAGTTCATTGACAAATTTCAGCAAAATGTCTTCCGACAGAAAGTCATTCTGCTTGATTCTTACGTCGTCAATGGCTTCGGATACGTTGTCAATGTCAATTTTGCCACTTTCCTTTTTGGCTTTGTAGTACGCGTTGATGCACGTGTTGACGGCAATTCTCCGCACCCATCCCGGCAAATTCCCGGCTTCGCTGCAAGTGTCGATATTCGTAAATATTTTGACGAAGGTGTCTTGCAACAAATCTTCCGCATCTTCCTTGCAGCGAGCGTATCGCAAACAAATCCCCATCAGTACTGGCGCGAACCTTTCATACATCATCGCTTGGTACTTTGGGTTACCGTGTTTGCATTTACGGATTAACTCGCTGTCACTCACCATTTGGGACGCTTTGTTGGGTATTACAACTCTTTTCCAAATATGTTGCCTCTCTCAAACGATTTTAACTTTTATTGGAATTTTTTGATTACTAACGCGCTGTTGGTGCCTCCAAAACCGAAGGAATTGGAAAGATAGGTGTTGATTTTCTTTTCTAAGGTCTGACTGACGATATTGAGGTGGCAAGAATGTTCGTCTGGATTCTCAAAGTTGATGTTAGGAGCTATGAAGTTGTTGAGCATCATCAGGTTAGAATAGACGATTTCGCTGCCGCCGGCCATCCAGCATTCGTGCCCGGTCATAGATTTGGTGGAAGAGATGGGTGTTTTCAGTGCGCCGAAGAGGTGGTTGAGGGCGTCGGCTTCGAGGGCGTCTCCTTGGAGCGTGGAGGTGGCGTGGGCATTCACGTAGTCGATGTCGGCGGCGGAAAGACCAGCGTCTTTGAGCGCGCGGTCCATCGCGATGTAGGAGCCCATGTCGCTGGGTTGCGAAATGGTGGCACCGTTGGAGGAGAAACCATAACCGACGACTTCGGCAATGATGGGAGCTCCGCGCTTCACAGCATGTTCGTACTCTTCCAGAATCACGGTTGCGGCACCGCCGCTGGGTACCAGCCCGTCGCGGTCACGGTCGAATGGGCGAGAGGCCTTTGTCGGTTCACTGATGCGAGTTGAAAAAGCACTGATGGCATCAAAACTGCTCATTGATAGATAGTTGACCTCTTGCGCTCCACCACAGATGATCATGTCTTGCAAACCCTGTCGGATGAACATCAGCCCCAAACCGATGGCGTGAGAGCTGCTGGCACAGGCCGCACTGATGGTCATGTTCACCCCTTTCAGTTTGAAAATGGTGGACAGGTTCATCGTTACGGTGGAGTTCATGGACTGGAAAATGGCGCCAGAACCCTGCAGTGTGGTGTCTTTCGTCTCCAGCGTCAGCATGTGCGCTTCGATGACGGATTTTGCGGAGGAGTCGTTGCCGTAGAGCACACCGACTTCGTTTTTGTCGAGGTAGTCGAGGTCGATGCCGGCATTTTTGAGTGCTTCCGCGGTGGCCATGTAAGCATACTCGCCTTCTTCTGCCAAACAGATGCGAGAGCGAC
Source organism: Bacteroidales bacterium (assembly GCA_024400785.1). Lineage (GTDB taxonomy): Bacteria > Bacteroidota > Bacteroidia > Bacteroidales > WCHB1-69 > UBA1756. The sequence continues at coordinate 24,144 of JAKSME010000016.1, read as the reverse complement.
GGTCTAACACGCCTTTTAAAACCGGTCGCTCCACAATGCCCGTTAACGGGGAACGATAACCGTAGGCAATTCGCTCATTATCAATGCCTATGCCCGATTTTCCGATATACAATGATTGTTGTACTTCTGCTAAATTTTTACCCAGACATGAATAAATGCCCATTCCAGTGATGACTACACGACGCATATTTTAGAATAATTTGATGATTGATAGAATGTTATGTAAGTTTTGATGGTAGGTTAAAAGAGTGCAAAGATACGATTTAATTCCGATTATTTGTTCGAAATTTCGCTTTTGCCAAAGAGGGAGCGATGTCCATCTCTTTTTACCTCTTTTTCAACCTCTTTCACCCTTTTTTGTGTCTCTTCCGAAAAAAAACTTTCCATCAAAATTTCATCAACATATTCAATGCCTTGGATAGAAGGATGACATAAGTCTTTGTCGTAGAAGCGATAATCGCGCAAATCATCCATGAAAATTTCGTACGAGGGAAAGTAAAAGGCATTTTCTTGCTCCGCACAAATCTTTTCTATTGCTAAATGCAAAATCGATTTGCTGACCTGGTTTTCGTGAAAACCATCTGCCAAATGCCGCACCGGACTCACGGTAAAAACCACTTTCAGGTTCGGATTGTTTTTCTTTTTCCATTCAAAAAAAGGTAAAAAACAATCTGAAATCTGCAAAATATCACATCTTCTCTTTTCAAATTCCGCTGCCGGAATTTTGTGACAGTTAGCCACCACCATTGCTTTTCCTAAATGATAGTAATAATAACTGGTGCCAAATGTAATAAAAAGAATATCAGTGCTTTGTAAGAAATTTCTTCCTTCTTCCAATCCGTTATTTATGTTCTGAAGAAAGATTTTTTTGTCTGGATGTGAAAATTTCCCATGATGAAGGAAACTCATCCATTTTTCATTGAAAAATTGGAATGATTTTTCTGGAATGGAAGTTCTTTCTGTCAGAATGTCAAGCCCTTGCGCGATGGAAATCGGGTTGAAAAGTATGCCGAAGGGGTTGTCGCAAACCGAAAACCGGCGTTCGGAGAAAAATGCAGCGGCATGTTCCGAAAAACAAGATCCCAAGAACATCAGCCGACTGTCGTAGGTGATGCGGAACGGGTACCGCGGCGCAGTGATTTCTGTCCGAAATTTCATCGATTACGCCACACCACCCAATATGTATGCCAAAGCAACTCCTAAGTAAGTACCTATGGCATAGCCGATTAAACCAACAACAATACCGCTGATGAGCACTTTTTTGTTGCCCATGGCACCCACAACCGGCGGAACGAACGGCGGTGAGCACAAAAGCGCCGTCAATGATACACAGAACAAGTCGCCACTGACTTTGAAAATGCGGCAGAAGATGATGTGTAAGATGGTGGAAATCAGTATGATGAACAGAACGAAACCGCCCGTGGCCAGCGAACCGCTGTCTAAACTGCTCAGGTCGAACTGCGAGGCAACGACCACGCTGAATACCAAGATGAAGAACATGCCCAACTCGAAAGTTTTGGGGATTTCGCGGATGAATTTGGAAAATGAAGCGATGATGGATAAGGTGGTGATGGTTAAAATAACCACCAATTCGTTGATTTTCCCAGTGATAAGAATAGACAGTCCTGCGCCCACGCCCAAGAACAGAATGGAAATGCCCAAGCCGATCAGGGATTTGAAGAAGATGCGCCAACGCAAAAGGTCGCCGTATTGCTCAATGCCGTGTTCCAAACCTTGAGCATCTTCATTTTCGCCGATGGCTGTTTCATCTTTGTAGGGTAAAATTTTGCGGAAGAATTTGTAGCCGCCGCCCACAATGAACATGATGAGCGGGAAGGTGACCACCATTTCAAAGGCCAGCACGGTTGCCATGGTGGTGGGTTCTACGTGTAATGCTGCCCCGAGTGCGTTGAAATTCATAGTTCCACCGGTGTAAATACCTGTCATCATGGCAGATACTTTGGCCGTGTCGGGAACGCCCAACGCGCGGAAAATGAAAAATCCGGAAATTACAGCCACCAATACGGCAGCGATTCCACCGCCCAAAGCTGCTGCGGTTTTGGGAAGTGACTTGGCCCAAAGTTTGAAATTACAGTTGAAAAGCATCAGCGGAATGGCCAACGGCACCGCAATGCTCATGATGTTTTTCTGAATGGTCAGCCCCGTTGTTCCTTCGGCAAAATGCGTCAGTCCAAAAAGCGCCGGAATGATGCCCACGGCGTATGCCAAAATAACGGTTCCTGCTGCTTTCGCCCACTTGTATTTGCTAAACAGCATGATGATGATGATGGGGAAAACGAAATATCCGATGGTGATAATTGCAACTTTCATCTATTTTACCTTTTTAACTGTTTGATTTAGAACATGTAGCCGATTTTTACATAGAAGTTCGTCCATTTCGGATTATCCTGCTTGTCGAAGGGAACTGCCCAGTCGACGGAAAGAACGAAGTTGTCGTTCATGGCGGCTTTTAAGCCCAAACCTGCGGAGAAGTGCGGACGATAGATGAGTTTTTTGTCGAAATTGAAATAATCCGTGATTTCGTTCATGTCGAAATCGGGGTCGTTTTCGGCGATGTGCTGGCGGATGTCGGTTTCATCCAGGTCGTAAGGTTGAAGCACCATGCCGGCATCGAGGAAAGGATTCAGACCGATGTAAAAATTCTCTTTTTTGACATGGAACTTGCAGACTTTGAAGCGGAATTCGAAGTTGGCGAAAGCGTAACCGGGGGATAACACGCGGTTGCGGAGCAGTCCGCGGAAAGTGTTACAGCCGCCCATTCCTTCATACAGAACGCGTTGGATGTAAAGGGTGTTCCAATAGCTGTTCATATAGAAAGGGCTTTTGCCGGCCACTGTCAATTGAGCGGCGACGCGGTAGGCGAAAGCGATATGGTCTTTGTAAATGGGAACGTAGTGGCGGAAATTGAAGTTGAAACGGAGGTTGTTGAACTCACGCTGGTCGCCGAATTTCTCGGAGTTGAAAGCAGCGGTATAGGTTAAAAATGCATCGGTGTAGATGCCGTGGGTGGGGTTGGTTTGTCGGTCGCGGCTATCGTAAGTGATACCGACGCGGGCATACGGGTGCATACCGCCGTTTTTTTCATTCTGCTGGATGAGATTCCATTGAACGTATTTTTCATAAAGGCCGTCAATGTCAGGAAGTTGCTTTTCCGGTTTTTTGCCTTTGTTGAGCATTTCCAAGTCTACGGAGTTAATCCAATAGCCAAGGAAACCGATACCGGCATTCCAGTACCAATTGCGGCCGATAGGGCCTTGAATGTCGGCAGCGGCGCGGAAAAGGTCGCGTTTGAATTTGTAGAAAGCACGGCTCTTGTAACCTTCTTCGGCTGTAAAGTGCTTCGAATCACGCCATTGGTCGTTATATACCGACATCAAGCCGTTGTAACCGTAAAAGTCGCACATGGCATCGGGTAGGTACGACAGGTCGACCGTGAGGCGGTGGTTGGGGATGGCGTACTTGGAATCGTACGACAGACGGAAGACACCGTACCGGCGGGTGGTATAGGAGGCTTCAACGTAGAGCGAATGCAAATATTCGGGGTAGGTGCTGCCATCACCGAAGTAATAAATGTTGGAAAGAGCTCCGTATTGGAATCCCAAATCGGCATCGTAAGAGACACTCGGCAGTATGCCGAAGGTCCATCCCGTGCGTTTCGCATCCGGGTCTTTTGCTTTTTTTTGCTTTACTTTTGTAGAATCTTTTGGCGTGGAATCGATATTCAAACTATCAAGATTTCCAGCGTAAATGCCGTTTGAACAACATAATACGGCGATTAAAATCAATGGTAACAGTTTCTTCATTTAAGTTTTTTTAAGAAATGCAAAAATAAAACATTTTCATGTATTCGCAATTTTTTTCCCACATAAATCAGTTAGCCCGTGAAAAATATGTATTTTTGCACGCTATTTTTGAAAGAAATGAATCTTTTTACATCAAAGAAAATCAGCCAAGTGGCTGATAAATTGAAGGAAACGAAGAAAATTGCGGTCATTTCGCATTATAATCCAGACGGAGATGCTGTAGGTTCTTCACTCGCATTGTACCAATATTTCACCCAAGAGGGTTATGAGGTGAAGGTCATCCTTCCCAATCCCGTGTCTGAGTTTTTACGTTGGATGCCGGGAATGGAAAACGCCATCATCGCGGAACGCGCCATGAGAACGGCGCAAAAGGCTTTGAAAGAGGCAGATATGCTGTTTGTTGTTGACATGAATGCCTCCCACCGCAGCGGCAATGCCCTCGAAGAACCCATCAACAAATGCCAGGCCTTCAAAGTGTTGATCGACCACCACCTTTCCCCGGTCATCGACTGTGACGTGATGTTTTCAATGACGCAAACCACCTCCACCTGCGAATTGGTTTATCAGTTCTTGGAAAAATTGTCAGACAGCAAGGAAAAAATTTCCCAAGAGGTCGCCACTTGCATCTATGTCGGCATGATTACCGACACCGGTTCTCTCAGCTACATGTGTAATAATCCGAAAACCTATCTCGTTATCAGTGAGTTGATGAAGAAAGGAATTGATGGGGAAGCCATTCATCGCAAGGTTTACGACAATTATAACGAAAGCCGTCTGAAGTTGCTTGGACTTTGTCTGTCGCAACGTTTGACCATCATGCGGCCGATTTCTACTACTTATATGTATGTGACGCGCCAAGATTTGAAGGATAACAATTATGTGGTTGGTGACACCGAAGGCTTTGTCAATTACGGACTTTCACTCAAAGGCATTCAGTTTACGGCCTTTTTCACCGAGCGCGAAGACCGGATTCGCGTTTCTTTCCGCTCCAAAGGGAATTTTGACGTGAATACTTTTGCCCGCAAACATTTCAATGGCGGAGGACACAAAAACGCGTCTGCCGCTTTTTATTACGACACCCTTGAAAATACGCTCCGTTACTTTGAAAAAGTGATGGAGGAATACAAAGATATTTTGGATCCGAAAAATTTCGAATAAGTGAAAAAAATCGCACTTTTTGGGTTGATTGCCGCTTTGTTGTTCGTTGTGAGTTGTCATAACGATGATTCTGACAATCAGTCGGATATGTCTTCCAAGTATAAGCAATTTGATAAAAAAAGTCATCAACCCAACTCGCAGGATGCCGGTGAGAAGTGGAATAGCGTGAACGCGTCTCGCGAAGACGAGGACATTGATTTCTTCACTGAACGATACGGTTGGAAAACGGAACGCAAAGGCAACGGCCTCCGCATCGAAGTGCTAAATGCGGGAAGCGGTCCGCAGATTGTATCAGAAGATGTTGTCACACTGGAATATACCACCTGCTTGTTGACAGGCGACACGGTTTATACTTCCAAAGAAATGGGTCCGAAGACATTTTCTATTGACAAATCCAACGAGATTGCGGGCCTGAACGAGGCGGTGAAGTCACTGAGGAAAGGGGCTAAGGCGCACGTCGTCATCCCGTCTTTTTTGGGTTATGGTGTTGCGGGCGACGGCCAACGCATCCGCGGGAAAGTGAGTCTGGCCATGACCATCGAAGTCGTGGAAGTGGAAAAAAATAATTAGCCGCTTCCATCGTTAATAATGGACAATTTTGAATTATGAGAAAAGTTTTCATCGCATTGAGCGTGTTCGCTTTGTTTTTTGCCGCCTGCTCCTCCGACAGCGACGAATCTCTGCAACCCAAGCCATCAGGATACTTCCGTATCGACCTCCCCGCTCGTCAGTATCAAACACTGGATACTTCCGTCCTCCCTTTTACTTTCGACTATTCAACTTCTGCTAATATGTTGATAGACAGTAAGTCCGATACTGCCACTTGGGTGCTTGTGCAGTATCCCTCACTTAACGCAACGATTGAAATGTTATACAAAAAAGCGGCCGACAGCAGCGACCTTACACGCTTCATGTTGGCGGATAAGGAGTTCGTGGAGTTCCATTATCAAAAAGCCTCAGGTGTGCAAACCCACGATTTCCGCGAGTTGGGCGCCAAAGAGAATGTCAGCGGACTCTTTTATGACATTGATGGAAAAGAGGTGGCATGTCCCTTCCATTATTGGATGACAGACCAAAAACACAATTTTCTGCGTGCTACGCTCTATTTCCATTTTACGCCCAACAATGATTCCGTACAACCCGTCATCGATTCTCTTCGCAAAGATGCGCTGAAAATGGTTAAGTCATTTGAATGGAGATAGTTATGAATAAGAAAAAACTTTGGATTATCATCGCTCTTGTAGCAGTTGCCCTTGTGGCCGGCGGCTTGACGCTGTGGCTTGTTTTACACAACAAAGAAGCGAAGCACGAAGGACTCAACCAACGAAAATATCAGGTTGAAACCAAAAAGGAAAAAAATAAATTGGAAGAAATTTACAACTCCATACAATTTGATATCATTCGTTTTGATCAAGATGTTAAAAACTTGGATGTAAGTAATTTACAGGACGGTATCCGAAAATTGGGCAAAAAATACGACGGCCTCTTCATCGATTCTACCGCTTGGCGCCATCCTGAAGCCTTGGCTCAAATGGGTGCTTTCCTCCAAGATCCCTATTTCGTTGAACTATATAAATATGTAGATCAGCAGTATGGTGACATGACCTCGGTAAAGGATGAAATCCATCAGGCCCTGGCCTATTACCGTTACTATTTCCCAGAGGCCAAAATCCCAAAGTTTTACACCGTGGTCAGCGGCATCGACCCCGATTCCTATACAAAACTGGTGGAAGGCCACGAGGTGAACGGACAAATGGTGCTTTTCCTTCACTTGGATTGGTATCTTGGAAAAGACAACAAATATTACGGTGGCATTCCTCAATACATTAGATACCAATGTGATAAGAAATTCCTGGCCATCGACTGCTTCCGTAATGTCTTGGTGTGGGAACAACTTCCGACCAAAGAACCTATTACTTTGTTGGATAACATGATTGACGCCGGCAAAGTGCTCTATTTCACGGAGATGCTTTTCCCCGACCGCCCAATTACCGACGTGTTTGCTTATACTGAAGAACAACTCCAATGGGCCGAACAACATCACGGAGATGTGTGGAACTACTTGATTGAGAATGACTTGGTTTATTCCAAAGATGGAACACTGGCCCAACACCTGATTGATGTGGCCCCAGAAACGAAGCCGTTCAAAGATTCGCCCGGCCGAATGGGCGCATTCATCGGGTGGAAGATCGTTTGCAACTTTATGGAAAATAATCCGGAAATTTCTGTTCAAGAGATGATGAAGCTGACGGATTTAAATGAATTGTTAAAAAAATCTGGATATAAACCGCGCAGACAGTGATAGTTAAATAAATTATAAAAAATTATCAACATAACCCGTTTTTTTAAGTTAAACATAGTACATTTGTGGCATCCATATTACTAATCTAAATCTATTTATTATGTCTGGAATTAACAAAGTAATTCTCATTGGGAATTTGGGCAAAGATCCCGAAACGCACGTATTTGAAAATGGCGTGAAGAAAGTCACTTTTTCATTGGCTACCACGGAAGTGTACAAAGACCGGGAAGGCAACCGCAAGGAGTTGACCGAATGGCACAACATTGTTTGTTGGCGCGGACTGGCTGACATTGCGGAGAAGTTTTTTACCAAGGGCAAGTCGCTTTATGTGGAAGGAAGATTGCGCACCCGTTCATGGGAAGACGGTAATCAGAAGAAGTATTTTACTGAAATTGAGGCGACTACTATTACGATGTTGGGCTCCAAGTCGGATGGCAAACCTACAGAACATAAAGTTGAACAGGTGCCGCTTTCCGCTTGTCAGGAAGCCGATATGTCACCGGTTTTGGATGATATGCCGTTCTAAGAAAGTTTTTTGCGCGCATCCCATTCAAGGTGGAACAGTTTGTCTCGCAAGTCACTGAGCTGTTGCGTAGAGAGATTGTCCAATGATTCTGCAGAGCACACGGGGAAATTCTCCGTCGGTTCATCTCCCATGGTGTTTGGTTCTTGTTGGTAGACATTTGTCAAGGTGTCTGGGTGTGAGTTTTTCCCTAAGTGTTCCTGTCGCAAGAACTGCAAAATCCTCAGACCATCGGCTTTTTCATGGAAACTGTGCCTAAATTGCTCAAGGGTTCGAGAGTTCGCTCTCAACGGTCCCCATAGGTCGTCGGTTTTGAATTGGGCTTGCAAGAAACGAGTGAAGTCGTTGTTGATGTCTTCGGTGTAAAGCCGATTGATTTGACGGTAGGTTTCTGCGATTTTGTCGAAGGAACTTCGGGCATAGATGGGGTAACTGCTCCAGTCGCCGCCAGCACCCTTCTTCATCGCGGGGCCGGTGCCGAAAATCACACGGTCGGAGTAACGTGCTGCGGGATAAACACATTCAGCACACCAAGTGCCGACTTCGCCCATCTTGCGCAACTTCTGTAGCAGGTAGAAGTCCTCTCCGCTCTTCATCGGCGTGATGCCGCCAATTTTTCGCAACGCCGTCGCCCGAACCACAATGGCACTGCCAATGGCCGTGAAAGCATAAGGACTTCCAATGGACAGCATGTTGAGCGCGTATGTCCGCATGTAAATCTCATACCGCAAAATCGCACGGTCACGAGCGTCATCGCCTGTGAGACGGTGATAGTACGGGACCGACAAAGCCACCCACTGTGGATGTATTGCCAAACTGTGAACAATGGTTTCAAAGTAGCGCTCACCGAACTCAGTGTCAGCATCCAGACTGACAACTAAGTCTGTGGCTGATGAAGAAGCCAGAATGTCGTCAAAGAGGGTTTTACGCGCCCAGCCGACGCCATGTTGCTTGCCAATCCATCCGTGCCCAGCCGACGAACGGTCGATGATTTGGAGCGAGAAGGAACAATGTTGCCGATATTCCGACAGCCACTGGAGCAAAGCGGCGTTTTGCTCGCAAACGGAACGCTTTTGCTCGTCTTGCCACCATTCTTCGGGTTGGTTGACACAAATGTGAACTGAGAAATTGCGGTAGCTTTGCCGCTCAACACTGGCTAAGGTGTGAGGCAGCCACTCCATCTCGTCCATCGCCGGGATGGCAATGTGAAGGTGTGGATTGAAATCGGTGCGGATTTTGCTATTTGCCAACACGTTTTAATACGATTAAAACGGTATAAATCAATATCTTGAGGTCGAGTTGGAGCGACATGTTCTCAATATAGAGGATGTCCCACTTGAGACGGGTCACCATCTCATCGACATTTTCTGCGTAGCCGAATTTGACTTCGCCCCAGGAGGTGATGCCCGGACGAATGCGGTACAGCAACTTGTAATAAGGCGCTTTTTCCACAATTTGGTCGATGTAGTATTGCCGTTCGGGACGGGGACCTACCAGCGACATGTCACCGAAGAGAACGTTGAAGAACTGGGGTGTCTCATCGAGGCGGGATTTGCGCATGAATTTACCGAATTTGGTGATGCGGGGATCGCTGTTGCTGGAAAGTTGGGGCGTTAGTTTCTCGGCATCCTGTACCATGGAACGGAACTTGATGATGTTGAATGGCTTGCCGTGAAGTCCAATGCGCTCCTGTTTGTAAAAGACGGGACCGGGAGATGAAACCTTGACACCAATGATTAAAAACAAATAGGCGGGAATCAGCAAAATGATGGCAATCAGGGAACAGAAAACATCAAAAAAGCGTTTCATGTGCTGCTGCCAAGCTGGAAGATAATCGGGAGTTACGGAAATCAAAGGTTCGTAAAGCACTGACGAAACCTTGACTGTCCCCATGAGCAGGTCTTGCATCTGCGGTATTATCTTCAAATTCACGTCTTCATCCATGATGGAGGTGATGATGGACTCGATATGTTTGCGCTTTCCATTCTTAATAGCGATAACTAACTCCTTAACTTCGTTGGATTTGACGATTTCTACCAAATTATCGAGACTGCCCATGCAGGGGAGTTCGGAACACAGAACATCATTGTCGTCTTCTTCAATCTTAATGTATCCGATGACATGGTTTCCCGCGTTGGGATTGCGTTCCACCAAGTCTTTGAAAGTCTGCAATGCAACGCAGTCGCAACCGACAATCAGCGTGGTGAAGCCGATTTTCCCACTGCGAATCTTGTTGATGGTGGCGGTGGTGATGCAGACGCGCGGGATGTAAGTGGTGAAAAATTGCAACAACAGCAATACGGTGAAATATAGAAGGTAGTCGTTATAGTCATTGATGACATCATCCAAAATGAAGGCAAAGAAAAAGAGAAGAGAACCTATTAAGGTGATAATGATGGTGTTACCGAGTTCTTTCAAACGGGATTTGTGAAAAATCTTGTTGTAACAGCCGGAGAAGGCATGAAGGAAAACCCAATAACACGGGCAGGCCCCAAGTCCGATATAGAATTTGTAATCATTGAAGATGGTGCCTTCCAAGTTCTGTAGAACCATTGGGTCTACATGGTTTTTACGGAAAATGAAGAAAATAATCCAAGTAAGGACCGCTGCAAGAATGTCAAAAAGAAGATAAAGGAAGACGATGGTTTTCTTTTTATCCATGAGATTACTGGTAGATTACTTTGATGTTATCGAAATAGAAATGAACGGGGTTGTTATCTTCGCGGCCACTCGAAATCTGGATGTGGTATCCAATGGCATTGGTCATATTTCGCATGATGGATTGGGTGAGATTTATGTAAATCTTCTTCCACTCAGTTTTGGCATTGGCGATAACCAACGGCTCTTCCGTTGCAATGGCACTTGTGGATTTCTCAACCAACATTGCTACAGTGAAATTGGCGTTTTCAACGTCACACTTATAATCCATTTCAAGGAAAACAGATGAAGGAAGCACGTTGCCAAAAGTCATGTTGGAAGAACGAATTTCAAATTCTTTGACAGTATCTACCAAAGCGAGACAGCCAATTCGATTGGCGGGGTGCTCCGGATCGGCAACATGTTCGAAATTAATGCCGTTCGCACTGGATGCATTAAAAACAGCGTTGTAATCTTTGTTGAAATTTTCGATGAATTCGAACTTCGTCGCTTCCGAATATTTGAAATTAATATTTTCTAAATCAATAACTTGACCTGTTTTTCCGGGAATTTTAAAGGTGTAGGGCTCAACGAAAACGTAGCGTGGGCGAGTGGTTGACACACCATTCATTTTCACTCCCGGCCAAATGCTTACTTCAATACTGTCTTCACCCAAGATGGGAATTCTGCACGGCATTTCCCATGTCCCGAGGGAAGCTCCGTTAGCCGTAATCCAAACATCATGGAAATTTTGGTCGGCGATACAGGATAATTCCGTATTGTCGTAATTGGTGCCGTGGGTTTGATTGTAGTCTGACACGTCCATGTGCAATGCTGCCGGACTGACGTGGATGTATGTGGCGGTTAAGTCTGTTTTGTCGCAACGTGAAAACAGGAAAACTAATAACAGACCGATGCAAAGGAGAGATGCATTTTTCATGGTCTTAATAACGAGTTGTTTTTGATTTTATTTTGTGAAACACTGAAATTGGAAGCTGCCACTTGGGCGCTGTCGGTTTCCTCAAAGCTCTTGTCAATTGAATAATTTTCGATGATGATGGGGCGATTTCTGTGGAGAATGAGGGCTACCGGTTGATTCTCAACATAAAATCGACGTTTACTTTTTGTTTTGGCCCACTTCCCACTTTTGAGTTCGTGCGGATCTGCTGCATCAATAAAGCAAACAAAATAGTCCCAGGTGAGTGTGTCGGCATTTTGCAATGTACTATGCATCAGCGTGAAGTCATCGCTATGGTTTCTGAAATAGTAGTCGCAGGCATGGTTGCCGTCGGTATAAACCACCAGCGGCAAAGAGTCTACATTGCGGTCCGCATTTTTGATAAGCCAGGTGAAAGCGGTCTTGTTCGCGTTTTCGCCTTCATCGATGGAGTATTTCCCCGCCGACGCGGAAATGCCACCTGAAAGTTCATTGAAATAGATCCCGAGTGTCTGGTAATGGAAGATAGTGTGCCGCAGTGGCATGAAACTTAATAGAAGCATCGCACTCACAATCACAAAGTTAGTGTATTTGTCATCCACTTTCCGAAGCAAACCTTCGTAACCGGCAGCGGCAAACATAACCAAAAAGGGGTAGATCATTAAGTAGATGGCCCAACCGTCATAAATTTCGCAAACCTCCCCCTGCAAAGTCCAAAGCGGATACAATAACGCAAAACCTAAAAGTACCAAATTCGCTAAATGAACTTTTTTGACGATGTTTTTGATTACAACGAAATGCAGGATGATTCCCGCAATAATCAACAAAGGTACGGTGAACTGGAGTCGTTTGAAAATGAAACCCACAGTCAAGTCGTGGGAAGACAATATCTGACCGCCCCACAATATATTTATAATTGGTTGATTTTCAGTCATATCAAGCACTCCATGGTGCGGAAGAACTGCAAGCGAGCGGATGCCATGCAGCGGATAAAGAGCATACAACAAATAAACAATGGCACTGATTCCCATCATGATGAGAATCAGAATTCCGAGGTTTTTGAAATAGCGTCTGGTGAAAAATTGGGTGATTGGGTTGACAACGATAAAGGCCACAATTACGCTGATAAACATATAGTGTAAAAGGGTGAATCCGCCGACGTGGATGGAAGTGGCCGCGGCAATGGAGATGATGATGAAGGCCAATCGCTTCCATTTGACGATGGGCAACTCGCCTATCAACGTGTAAATCTGATAGATAGCCATCAAGTAGAAAAATGAAAAGCAGATATCGTTGAGATTTCCGAACGACTGTCCCATAAAATGTGGGGAAAGAACGAGGAACAAGCTCCCAAAAAAAGCGGCCCGCCACGAGAAGAGGTTCATCAGGTACGAACCGGTAACAATGATGATGAGCCAAACCAACAGCGCTCCCACCAGGTGCCGAACATCGTAAACGCTTTCAATATGCAACCATTTGGTGAGACAATAGCACAGAAAATCAATGGATTGCGTGTGAGTCTGTGTGTCGGTATATTCTAATATTGCGGGGTTGTTGTTGGCATAATATTGGTAAAGAAGCTCTGCTCGATGGTGTTGTTCAACCTCTTTTTCGGAAATGCCGTTGCGCAGTGCGGCAAAGGGCAGTAAAACAATGAGAACCAATATCAGCAGGTAATACAGGTATTTGAAGACGTCGTCTTTGCCTTTGATGGAGATGGAAAAGAAGGCCTTTCGCAGATGCTGGATTTTATAGCGTCTGATGTTTTCGTTTGACATACGGATGTCTTCCACTTCGTTTTCGAAAACATTGAGCGGATATAAAATTCTGTATTTTAGTTTTTTAAGATAATGATAAATTGATTCCTTGATGTCCACGAGGAGTTTTTTTTAAGCGGCAAATTTACATTTTTTCTGTAAATCGAACAAGAAATTTGCGCAAAAAAAAGACTTGCAGATAGATGCTGCAAGTCTTTTTTATAGAATTTTAAATGGGTTATTCGTTATCGTTTTGATGTTCTTCCACCAACTGTTTGTCGATGAAGATACGTCCGCACGCTTCACAGACAATGATTTTCTTGTGCAGGCGGATGTCGAGTTGGCGCTGGGGCGGGATGGTGCTGAAGCAACCGCCACAAGCGTCACGTTCAATTTGAACGATGGCCAAGCCATTACGGGCATTTCTGCGGATGCGTTCGAAAGCGGTTAAAAGTCTGGGTTCGATTCTTGCTTTGTAAACTTCAGCTTCTTTGCGCAATTCCTTTTCTCTTTCTTCAGTTTCTGCCAAAATGCCGTCCAATTCGCTCTTCTTCTGACCGAGGATCTCTTGGAGTTCGTTGACTTTTACTTCAAAACCCTTGATTTCTTCGCTTTTGGCTTCCACAGTAGCGCTGTGTTTGCTTTTATTTTTTTCCGAAAGTTGGATTTCCAGAGATTGATATTCGATTTCTTTTGCCAAGGATTCATATTCGCGGTTGTTGCGAACATTTTGTTGCTGTTCTTCATATCTTTTAATAAGTGCTTGAGAATCAGCAATCTTCTTGTTTTCGTTAGCGATTTTTTCTTGAATATCTTTTATTTCATCGTGATATTTGGCAATACGGGTTTTCAAGCCTTCGAGTGCGTCTTCCAAATCACGAACCTCGTTCGGCAATTCGCCGCGTTCAACTAAAATTTTGTCAATTTTGGAACAAACCTGTTGGAGATAATAAAGGGATAACAACTTTTGGGCGATGCTGAGCTCTTCTTGGATTTGTTCAGCAGTTTCTTCTTGTTTACGCTCAATAATAATCTCCTTTGTGCTGGTCATACTCTTTTTTTCAACAACTGCGGGAGCGATTTCTTCCGTAACTTCTTTCTTCTTTGCCATAATATTTTTATGTAATATTTTGATTTACAATATTATATGATACCAATTTTCATTTTCTCCACTTTCGTAAAAGAAACGGCAAAATTAGTAAAATTTTCTTTTATTTCGTTATAAATTATTTCTTTTACAAATTGTTCACTTTCGAGGTGCCCGATGTCGGCGATGAGCATTTTTCGGTCAGCGGTGTGGAAGTCGTGATATTTGATGTCGCCACTGATGTAGAGGTCGGCGCCGGCGGCTTGTGCCAGCGAAATAAATGAGCTTCCGCCGCCTCCGCAAAGTGCTACGCGCTGCACTTTCTTCGTCAAATCACCATAGTAACGGACGAAATCCACTTGGAAAATCTGTTTCACCGTTTTCAAATATTCCTCAGCGACAACGGGTTGCGCAAGTGTGCCGATACGGCCTAACCCAGCGCTGCGGGATGGGTTTTCCAAACGATAAATGTCGAACGCTGGCTCTTCGTACGGATGATTGGCGTAAAGTGCCTCGATTACGCGGTGTTGCAAATGTCCGGGAAATACCATCTCCACACGTGTCTCGTCAACTTTTTCCAACTGCCCGCAACTACCGATAAATGGCGCCGCGTTCTCCAACGGCTTGAAACTGCCCTGACCTTCAACGTGATAGGCGCATTTTTCGTAATTGCCCAGCCGACCGCAGCCGACCGCAAACAACGCTTCTTCAACTACTGTCTGGTGCGAAGCGGGCACGAAGAATGCGATTTTTTGTAGGTTTGCCGACAAGGGCGAAAGCACGCGCAGGTCGGTCAGACCCAGCTTTTGCGCGAAAAGGTCGTTCACACCACCGGGCGCACTATCGAGATTGGTATGCATGGAATAAAGTACCATCTTGTTTTCCAGCGCTTTGCACAAAATCCGGCCTACTCGGTTGGTGGGCTCGATTTTGGAAATGCCGCGTCTCAGCATCAGCGGATGATGTGAAATTACCAAATTTGCATTCAATGCGATGGCTTCATCGATGGTTTCATCCGACATCTCAAAACAAACCAAAACACCGGTAATCTCACGTTCCTTATCCCCGCATTGAATGCCGCAGTTGTCAAAATCTTCCTGATAGCAAAGCGGAAAACGCTGTTCTAAGTGTGATAGTACTTCCTTGATTTTCATAATGTTGCAAAATTATGCGAGGCAAGTGTAGGCGATGGCGACACCACCGGCGACGGCGCAGTAAATCGCAAACCACACCAATTTGCCTTTTTTCACAATATCAATCATCCATTTGCACGCCAGACAGCCGAAAACGAATGCCGCAATAAATCCAATAACTATGGATGATGTAGAAATTGTGTTGGCAATCGCTTCGCCCTTCGTGATTTTCAAAACATCCAAAAGGGCTTCTCCCAAGATGGGCGGGATGACCATCAAAAACGAGAATTGTGCGAGTTTTTCTTTTTTATTTCCTAACAAAAGTCCTGTGGCAATGGTGCTTCCGGAGCGGGAGAGGCCGGGCAGCACGGCAATGGCCTGTGCCACGCCAATGACAAATGCGTGGAGCGGAGAGATTTCTTCCTTGACTCTCGGTTTCGCAAAATAGGCAAATGCCAACAGTGTCGCTGTCACCAACAGACAACAACCGACCAGCAGCAGTCCGGTGCCGAAAAAAGCTTCCACTGTGTCTTTGAAACAAAGGCCCACGATGCCGACGGGAATCATGGAAATCAATATGTTAACGGTGTATTTGGTTCCTTCGTTCCATTTGAATTTGAACAAATCGTTGAAAATCCACACGATTTCGCGCCATAGAATAACGATGGTGCTGAGTACGGTGGCGACGTGCAGCAAAACGGTGAACGCCAGCATCTCTTCCGGATCTGTCAGACCGAAAAGGTATTGCCCGATGGCGATATGTCCGCTGCTGCTGATGGGCAGATATTCTGTCAGCCCTTGGATAATGCCCAGAATGAGCGCTTCAAACCACTCCATCGTTATTCAGCCGTGGATTCGTTATTGTTGTCTTTCAAACGGGGATGCCACATGATGGCGACAATTTCGATGATGAGACCGAGCAAGATGGTGATGGGTGCCACGACGAGTCGGCGGTTGTCGAAAATGGCTTCGCTAAATTCGTTGGGGTCTTGGGAGGCGCCTCCAGAAAGAAGGATGTAGCCGATAAACAAAACAACCGCCCCGATGCCCATCATGATGAAATTGGGCTTTCTGAAAAGCGGAATGCGATTTTTGGTTTCTTCCTTTTTCCCATATTTGCGGTAAGAAGTATTACCAGAGGTTTCTTGTTTTGTGCTAATAACTTGAGCCATAATGAATTATAAATATAGTCTATCTGGGTTGATTTTTATATACTTGTTGGTAAAGATGAATGCGGTGACGACTGTGAACAGAATGCTGAAGATGAATGTTCCCGCAAGAATGGCCCCAATCAGTAGCGGCTGTGAAAAGTCGATGAAGTTTGGAGCGATGTTGTTGCCGCCGTAAATGACCAGTCCGACCAGTATCAAAGCGATGAAACCGCCCACGATGCCCTGCACGAAACCGTTGAGTATAAACGGGCGACGGACGAAGGCGCGGGTGGCACCAACCAGACGCATTGGCGGGATGCTGAAGCGCTTAGCATAAATGTTCAAACGCAGTGTGTTGCCAATCAGCATCAATGAAATGAACAGAAAAACGGCGCAAATTCCCAAAATGATCCATTGGGCGTTGCGCAAGTTTTGTTGGACGAACTGGGCGATTTGATCTGAGTAGTCGACATCCCTAACCTGTTCGTTTTTCTTGATGTAACTGATGACTTTTGCTATGGAGTCGGCGTTGGTGTATTCGGGTTTGAGGGTGAAGATGATGGAGGCGTTGATGGGATTGTCGGTATATTCTTCGAAGTTGTTGCGAAGGAGTTCCTTTGTGATGGCGATGTTGTCGGCACGGGAAGAAACGCGGGAAGTGGCGATGAAGGGTTCGTTTTTGAGTCTCAGCTCGTAGTTGACGATGTCTGCTTCGGGAACCGGGAGGTCGGTTGCGGCGGCGAGGGTTGAGTCACCGCTGACGACGGCCTGCTGCGGCATGGAGGTGAAAAACAGCACTTCCAACTCGAGGTTGGTGGATAGATTTTGCAAATAGCGTGTAGAAAAAACGCCAACAACGGCTAACACACCCACGAAAAACATGGTGAGTGCGATGCTGCAAATGGAACCAAAGGCCGAAAATTTAAGTCTCGCTTTGGTGATTTTGTCTAAAGATTCAGGTTGTTTGCCCATTATAGATGGTTTACTGTCAGATATTTTTACCCAATTTTTGAGGCTGCAAATATACGTTTTTCTTTTTAAAAATTTTGCCATAAAAATCTGTAATTTTGCACCGTTTTATTTGGATAACATGTCAAGGGATAATTTGGATATTTTCTGTTCGAATTCGAATGAACAGTTGGAACGAGTTTATGTGGAAAGTGGAGTGAAGGCGGGTTTCCCGGCGCCTTCCGGAGATGAGATTTCTCAGAGTTTGGATTTGAATAAGGTGTTGGTGCAACATCCGGCGGCGACCTTTTACGCCCGCGTGGTCGGCAATTCGATGATTGACGCGGGAGTGGAAGAGGGTGACCTTTTGGTCATCGACCGCTCACTCACACCGCAAAACGGAAGTATGGCCGTTTGCTTCATCGACGGCGAGTTCACGCTCAAATTCATTAACTTGGATGAAAAAGAGCATGGTGTCATCTGGTTGCACCCGGCCAACGAGGCCTATCCGCCCATCAAAGTCACTCCCGACAACGACTTCGTGGTTTGGGGCATTGTGAGTTATACCATCAAATGCCGCATTAAAAAGTAACCGATGTTCGCACTGATCGACTGTAACAACTTCTTTGTCAGTGCCGAACGCGTCTTCCGTCCGGAGTTGCGCGACCGCCCCGTGTGTGTGCTCAGCAACAATGACGGTTGTATTGTTGCGCTGTCAAACGAAGCCAAGGCCATCGGTTTGAAACGTGGCAATCCGCTGTTTAAGGTCCGAGATATTGTCAGACGGTACCAAGTGACGGTTTTTTCTTCCAACTATTCGTTGTATGCGGGAATGTCTGCACGCGTAATGCGCATATTGACAGATAATTACGATGACGTTGAAATTTACTCCATTGATGAGGCCTTTATAAATTTGGACGCTTTTTCCCCAGAAGCGGCCGGGCAGAAGATGAAGGATTTGAAACAGATGATTTGGCAGTGGACAGGCATCCCGGTGAGTATTGGCATTGCAGCGACGAAGACGCTGGCGAAGGTGGCCAGTCATTATGCCAAGAAATTTCCTGGTTATGAGGGAGTTTGCATGATTGATAACGAACTGAAGCGCGAGAAGGCGTTACAGCGGTTGCTGGTGAGCGAGGTGTGGGGTCTTGGGCGGCAATTCCGCAAAAAACTCGATGCAGCGGCGGTGAACACCGCTTGGGAATTTACCCAGATGAATGAATCGTGGGTGTACAGAAATTTTGGCACCATCGGCTCTCGCACCCGCCGCGAACTCTGCGGAATTCCCTGCGTTGAAGCTTCAGAAATCGACACGAAACAAAGCATTTGCACCCGCCGCTCTTTTGGGAAAACAGTTTCCGAAAAGTGAAAACAGCCTCCGCCTCCTGTCAGAGCAATATCGTCTATTTCACCTCCGCTTGCGCACAAAAATTGCGCCACCAGCATACTGTTGCCAATATCGTTTCCATCTTTATTTCAACCGATAGATTTAAAACGGAACTCCCTCAGTATAAGCAATATGCAACGGCTAAGATGCTCGTTCCCACCGCCGATACCTCTGAACTGATTTCCTATGTGAAAAAAATGTTGGACCAAATCTATCGCTCTGGTTATCAATATAAAAAGGCCGGCGTCATTGTCTCCGGCATCATCGACGATTCTGCCGTCCAGCAAAATATTTTCGATACCATCGAAAACCGAGACAAACGACAGCAACTTTTTCAGGCCATCGACAAAATCAACGCCAGCAGTGGCGCTGGAACCGTGCAGTTCGCCATCCAAAACCAAAAAGAAAGCAAATGGAGCTCCCGCCGGGATTTTGTGAGCAAAAACTACCTTAGCGACATCAATGACTTGCTGGAAGTCAAGTAGCGATAATTTTGTATCTTTGCCGACTTTTTAAATTCGGCTCATGAAACATTCTGTTTTATCTATCTTATTGATTATCTGTATTCTATTTCTATCAGAAAACGAATTTTCGGCACAAACAATTCGCCAAATGCAGTATAATTTAATGTATTATACTGAAAATGGCACCAGCGATTGCGACCAAACCACCAACAATCTGAATACCAAAGATCAAGCTTTAAAGAATTTGGTGAAATATGTTCAGCCAGATGTGTTGACTGTCAATGAATTGGGTAAAGGAACTGCTTATCCGCAGCGAATTTTGAACAATGTTTTAAATACCGATGGCGTGAATTATTTCGCCTACGCGCCCACTTCCTCTAACCCGAGCTCCAGCATCACCATCGGAAACGGTTTCTTTTATGACACTCGTAAGTTGGTGTTGCACAGCACTTCCTATGTCACTACCTCGGTTTCTTACTTCAACTTTTATCGAATGTACTACCGCTCGAATGAGTTGGCACAGGGTGACACTGTCTTTATTACTTTCATCGTAACTCATCTCAAAGCAGGTTCTGGCAGCGGAAGCAATCGTTTCGACCAGGCCAAACAGTTGATGGACAGACTTATAAGTATCGGTAGAGCAGATAATTATGTGCTTAGCGGTGACTTCAATATTTACAACGCGTCCGAAGATGCCTACCAGCATTTTGTCCATCATGCCAACCCGATGGTTCGCTTTTACGATCCCATCAGCCGAGAGGGGGAGTGGTATAACAATCCCAATTTCGCTGACCTTTTCACTCAGTCTACCCATACAAGTTCAAACGGCTGTTTCTCCTCTGGCGGCATGGATAACCGCTTCGACTTTATTCTCGTCTCTGACTTTGTGAATCGCGGCATCCGAAAAATTCGCTGTCTGCCAGAAACTTACTACGCTCTCGGACAGGACGGCCATCGTCTTAACGGTTCCATCATCAGTCCGACCAATAACGCGGTTCCCGCCGTCATCGCCAACTCGCTTTACGCCATGTCCGATCATTTGCCGGTTGTCATGGACTATGAGCTCGAAGCCACGCTCGCCATCAACGAGCCCGAAAGCCAACTGCCCATCACTGTCGTTAACCCTGCCACCGACCAACTCACTCTTTTTCCCCATCTTTCCCACGATACGCAACTTCATATCGACATCTACGCTATCGACGGGCGATTGCTGCATCAAGAATCTGTGCTGGCTTCG
Organism: Bacteroidales bacterium; assembly: GCA_024400785.1. GTDB lineage: Bacteria > Bacteroidota > Bacteroidia > Bacteroidales > WCHB1-69 > UBA1756. The sequence continues at coordinate 3,599 of JAKSME010000016.1, read as the reverse complement.
TCAGCTCCCATCACCTTCGATTTTCCTTTCCCATCGGCTGTATATCTTGTAAAAATTACTGATAACGAAGGTGTTAGCATTACGAAAAAAGTGGTAAAATAACTTTAAACAAAAGTTCTTACTTTATGGATTTCTGCTTGCATTCCGACTTTTCCCCCTCTGGAGACCAACCCACAGCCATCAAACAGTTGGTCGACGGGCTGAACCGTGGCGACAACGCTCAAGTGTTGCTCGGTGTGACGGGCTCCGGAAAAACTTTTACCATCGCCAATGTGGTGGAACAGGTGCGTCGTCCTACGCTCATTCTCAGTCACAACAAAACCCTTGCGGCGCAGTTGTATAGCGAGTTCAAGCAGTTTTTTCCCGACAACGCCGTTGAATACTACGTTTCATACTACGATTATTACCAGCCGGAGGCCTATCTTCCGGTGAGCAATACCTACATTGAAAAGGATTTATCCATCAACCAGGAAATAGAAAAATTGCGGCTCCGAACCACTAGTTCCTTGCTGTCGGGGCGCCGCGATGTGATTGTAGTTGCCACTGTATCATGTATTTACGGTATTGGAAATCCAGACGATTTTTCCAAAAATGTCATCAATATCCATAAAGGAAAAATCATCAACCGCGATACGCTCTTGCTGGCTTTTGTGTCGGGGCTTTATTCGCGAACCGAATTGGATTTGGAGCCCGGCAAATTCCGCGTCAAAGGGGATACCGTTGATATTTTTCCGCCTTATAACGATAATGCTTACCGTATCATCTTTTTTGATAATGAAATTGAGGAAATATTTGAAATAGAACCAATTAGCGGCGCAAAAATAAACCAACAGGAAACACTGACGATTTATCCCGCCAGCATTTTTGTCACTTCGCAAGACTCGTTGAATGATGCCATCAGTCAGATTCAACTGGATTTGGGGAAGCAGGTGGAATATTTCAAATCCATTGGTAAACATCTGGAAGCCAAACGGTTGGAAGACCGCGTGACCTACGATGTGGAAATGATGAAGGAGTTGGGCTATTGTTCTGGTATTGAAAATTATTCTCGTTATTTCGACAAGCGCCAGCCGGGAGAACGGCCGTTTTGCATTTTGGACTTTTTCCCCGATGATTTTCTTTTGGTGATTGACGAAAGTCACGTTACGGTTTCGCAGATCAATGCCATGTTTGGTGGCGACCGCTCTCGCAAGCAGAATCTGGTGGATTACGGTTTCCGTTTGCCCGCCGCATTGGACAACCGTCCGTTGAAATTCCATGAGTTTGAAGCACTTACGGGACAAACAATTTACATGAGTGCGACGCCGGCGGAATATGAGTTGGAGAAATCGGAAGGCGTGATTGTGGAGCAGGTAGTGCGTCCCACGGGGCTGCTGGATCCCGAAATTGAAGTGCGACCTGCTGATAATCAGGTAGATGACTTGCTGGATGAAATTGAAAAAACGGTGGCGAAGCAGGAACGCGTGTTGGTGACCACGTTGACGAAAAAAATGGCCGAAGAGCTGACTTCTTACCTTATTAATATTGGTATCAGCACGCAGTACATTCATTCTGACGTGGAGACGTTTGAGCGGGTGGAGATTTTGCAGAACCTGCGTGCCGGGGCCATTGATGTTTTGGTGGGGGTGAATTTGTTGCGCGAAGGCCTTGATTTGCCGGAGGTTTCGCTTGTCGCCATCATGGATGCCGACAAGGAGGGTTTTTTGCGGTGCGAACGTTCGTTGACGCAGACGGCGGGGCGTGCGGCGCGGCATGTCAACGGCCACGTGATTTTCTATGCCAACACCGTCACCAAGTCGATGCGTGCGACGATGGACGAAACCGCGCGCAGGCGTGCTAAACAGATGGCTTACAACGAGTTGCACCACATAGTTCCGCGCTCTGCAACGCGAAACGAGAGTACAACCATTGCCGGTGCGAGTGCGAGTAACTATCTAACCGAATACCAGCAGGCCAGAGTGGAGGAACTCTCTGTGGCTGAGAAGGTTGAAAGCAAATATCTAAACAAGGAACAGCTGGAAAATCGCATCAAGCAGTTGCGCAAACAGATGGAAATGGCGGCGAAGGAGCTGGAATTTGTGAAAGCGGCAGAGTTGCGCGACCAACTGTTGGAAGCCCAGCGGTTGTTGAAAGAGAATTACTGATTTTATGTGTAAAAACGCGAAAATCAGCGTTTCCATCCTCCGCAGCAAACTCCCATTTTAGTTTAATTATCTGTTTTTCAATGAGTAAATTTCAATTTACGGCTTGAAAAAAAAATGGTACTTTTGCCGCGGAAAGTTGCCGGAGTGGTCGAACGGGGCAGACTCGAAATCTGTTGAACTCTTCGGGGTTCCGGGGGTTCGAATCCCTCACTTTCCGCAAAAATAGCCTCAAATCCTTATGTGTGTTGGGTTTGAGCTATTTTTTTATATAACAACTGCGCCAAAATTGCGCCACTCTTTTACGGCTGAAAAAATGGAAAGGAGGAAAAAATGCCAAAAATTTCTATTGACTTTCTTCCGGCTGAGGTTAAGATCAACCGCGAAGTGTATGTCGCTTATCATGTCGTTAATCCTTCATCTGGTAAGATGGAACGCAAGCGAATACGCCTGAACCACATATATGGAAAGTCGGAGAGGGTGAAGTATGCACGTGCCTTGTGTTCTGCGGTATCTTACCTATTATTCTCTCTTTCCACCAGTATGCCAACATTTTATAAATCAGCTGGTTTGGCGGGTGATGGTCACAAAAACTTTTTCACCACGATCAATTGCCTCACAGGTTAAATCTATAAACTTGTCCACCATCTTCCGCGTTCCAGACAATTTCCCTTTAGAGGAATTGGTCCCAATAATGATACATCCTTCCGTATCGGCAGGGCTATTGCCATGGTGAATTCTTATGTTCGTAAAAAAATCAACAGAAAAAAGTTGCGGCAATTTTTTTCCATCATATTCCTTGGAGAATTTTGATGTTCTCAAGCCCAAAGGGTAACGCCCCACTGGAATAGCTGTATTTCCGGTGATTTTGACAGTCTCTCCTATCTCTTTGGGCATACCTTGGAAAAGTCCACGATCCGGCAATTCCAACGTGTCACAAAAATAGCTCCCATTAATTAGCATAGTCCCAATGGTATAGGCAGATTTAAAATACTTCCGTACAATTTCTATTTCCATCACTTATAGGTGGACTTCTATTTTTACTCTTTTCACGCCGCTCCTCTGAATTTTGCGAAGCCCATTTAACAAAAAATCCAAAAGGAAACGACGCTGCAAAGTTAAATATTATTTTTTCATTTCCAACAGTTTGATGATATTTTTATAAAAATTTCGGGGTGGGTAATTTGCTGATTTTCAGTATGTTATATAAATCAGTTCATTCCTAATCTTTGAATTTGCACATATCGCAACATATTGTAAATCAGACTCGTCAGGATGTTTCTGGCGGCATTTCGCACGAATCCTACCGAGTGGCTGAACATCCCGTCCATACTCTGCTCGCAATAGCCGAACACGTGTTCAACCCGAGCACGAGAATCTTGAACATCAGCACGTAATCGTATGGTTTCGCTCCGACATTCGAAAGTTTTTCTTTGTAAGGTCCGGCTTCAAGGGTTT